>DASUJK010000455.1:0-3164 GCA_036279295.1 Pseudonocardiaceae bacterium
CAAACGAACCACTGAGTGGATCAGTCGTAACCCGCTACGAGCACTCTCCCTGCTCGTCACCCAACGTGACTAGCGACTACTGGTGATGATCTTGTCGCTGCCCTGGGGCAGCTGATGGATTCTCCGCGTGGGATGTCCGCCTGTTTCGAGCCACCCAGCAATCGGGCGGGCATCATCAGCGCCGATCGTCTGTTGGCCGCGACAGCGGCCAAGGTGACCAAATACCGCGACCTGGCCAGCGCCCACAGAATCCCGTTGGTCGTTGCGGTCGGTGCGCACAAGTTCACCGGTGTCACGCTGGACACGGTCGATCAGGCACTGCAGGGCGCGTCGGCACCATCGATCACCCTGCAGTGGGGTCCCGGCGACACATTCCTCGCCCCGCCAGTCACCTTCTCGGCGGGGCCGGTCGCACCGTGGCCGATGCCGCCGGACCTGGCGGCCTTGCTCTGGATCGATCATGAGCTCCCGTTCCCGGTGACGGTCCGGCCCAATTCTCAGGCGGTCATTCCTTTCCCTCCGCACGCGGCGACGACAACCGAACGTGCTGAGGGTCAGTAGCGCTCGGGGGTGGCGACGTCACTACATCGCCACGGGTGATCTGCGAGATGGGCGATTCAAGTCGGCGGAACCGCAGCGAAGCTGAGGCCGCAATAATGCCGCGATGGGAATCGTGAATGAATTTCACTAACGTGAGAGTGTCGCCCCAAGCGAGTGAATTTAATCTAGGTTCGTCCGACCGGCAGTTGGAAGATCGCTGGCCCCTTATGATCACGGTCATGTTGCGTCCTGGAAGCTGGACCAGGCCAGCGGGTGAGAGTCCCGTCTGGGTAAGTACCGGAACGCCCAGTAGCAGGCCCCGGTTCGTCGGAGAGATCCGGCGGGCTGAGCGGGGCGTCAAGAGCCTCTGTGGAGGGAGCAAGCGCGCGGGCCGCAGCATCAAGCGAACCTTGCAGCCTCGTCAGATCCATAACGGGAGAGCCGAGCCGCTCATGTCACGGCGAAGGCCATGTCCGGCGAGCCCTGGTCCGGGGTCAGCTCGTCGGGTCTTCCCGGGGTACGGAGGGTGGCACGTGCGCACGGTCTGGTCCGGAACAGGAGAGACCCGTCTGACCACGCCTTTCGTCGGGCACGAGACCGAACGTATAAGCCGATGGTGAAGTCGTTCGGAGGGCAGCGGGAGTCCGAGGGGGTCGTAGTACCGCCGATCGGCGTGCAACACAACGCGCCGGGAGGGAAGGACCCTCACTTTGATCACGCGTGGGACGAAGGTAAGCGTCAGGGCATGACCGGGGTGTCCCGGTCCAACCACCCCGGCGGGACATGTCCCGCCGCGAACGCCTTCGACTGCTCCGGCCTGGTGCAGGCAGCGTGGGCAGCTGCGGGCGTTGCCCTGGACGCCGGCACGACTAGCCAGGTGCACGATGGGACGGCAGTGCCAGGACTCGCGTTCGTGCAGCCCGGCGACCTGCTGTTCATACCCGGCTCGCTGGGCAGCCCGGCCAATCCGAGGCATATCGGTCCCAACGCCGGACTGCGGGCGCGGAAGGACAAGTCGTGACACCGGCCGTGCCTGCCGTGGCGGCAGCGGTGGGTGTCGTGATCGTGGCGCCTGCCGCCCTGGCTATACGCAGGCGACGGACTCGTGATCAACGCCTACGACTCGGCTGCCGGCGTGATCGTCCAGTCGCTGACGTCGTGGGCTGACCAGGTGGTGGCCATACGCCGCCCCGTTGGAGCACCGTCGTGAGCCGCCAGCTGTCGCCGGCCGGCAGCCGTGACCTAGTGCTGGTCGGGCTGCTGGCCGCAGCGTTGGCGCTGCTGTTCGCGCTGGCCGGTGCACTGATGCTCAGTGCGGCGACTGTCACCGCGATGGTGGGCGGCCCGTGGCGGATGCCGCCGGTCACCACCTGGGCGTCCACGGCGACGAGCGTGCTTGCTGACCCTGGACGGCCAGCGGTGAGTCTCGGGCAACCTTGGGCGCCGTCGGTCGCCGCACATCCCACCATGTACTGGGCACTGACCTCTGTGATCGTGGCGGCCGCGATGGCCGTGCTGGTTGGTGTGGGGCTACCCGTGTGGCGACGCGTCGGGCCATCACCTGCTGGGCATGCCAGTCGGGAGGACATCCGGCGGGAGCTGTCACCTGGTGCCGCCCGCATCACCGCGGAATGGACGCGGCCGAGCCTGTCAGCGACGCAACGGCGCCGCGCGCCGTTGGACGATATCTCCGCGCCGCTGCATCGAGGTCCGCACCGCGAGGTCATGGTGACACCGCTGGAGAACCCGACCGGCGCGCTCGCGCCGACGCAGAGCGGGAAGACCCGAAAGGACCTGGTCCACAAGGCGCTCGCCGCACCGGGTGCGCTGCTGTGCTCGACCACCAAGCCGGACCTGTTGGAGTTCACCGCGTTGTCCCGCACCCGTCGGCCGCAAGCCGGTCCGGTGTTGGTCTACGACGCCACCGGCACCGTGGCCTGGCCTGCCCGGTTGCGCTGGTCACCGATCACCGGCTGCGAGCGCGCCGACGTCGCCCGACGCCGTGCCCACACGATGGTCGAGGCCAGTGCTGTCGACCTCACGGGCGTCGATGGCAATGACAGAGTCTTCCGCGACCGGGCGAAGACCGTGCTACAGGCGTATCTGCTGGCAGCTGCGTCCTACGGCCGGGACGTCAACGCCCTGGTTCGCTGGTCGACCGGGAAGCCACCCGATCAGGAGCCGGTCAAGCTGCTGACCGACGCCGGCTACCCGGACCTTGCGCGCAACCTGCGGACCGAGATCGGCATGGTCGCCGAAACCTCGGATGCGGTGTGGATGAGCGTCCGGCGCTGTCTGGAACCGCTGATGGATCCGCGGCTGCGTGACCTGTGCACTCCAGGCCCGGATGACGCCTTTGGGGTGTACCAAGGATCTTGGACAGGGACTCCTGATCCGAGAGGATGACACCCATGCCCGAGCATCGCCGCAAGTTCAGCCCACAGTTCCGGGCCGAGGCCGTGCAAATGGTGATCGAAACCGGCAAATCCACCGCCGAAGTAGCCCGTGACCTGGGCATCCACGACGGCACCCTGGGCAGTTGGGTCAACGCCTGGAAACGCGCCCACCCCGAGCCACCACCCTCGACCGGCCCCACCGAACAGGCCCGAATCACCGAACTGCAG
>DASUJK010000456.1:0-19314 GCA_036279295.1 Pseudonocardiaceae bacterium
CTACCACCGCCTGCTCGATGACGGCCTGCACGTCCTCGTCGCGCAGCACGGTGACCGCGCCGCGCACCACCGTGGCCAACTCCTCGGTGACCCGCTCGGCGTGCTGCGGCTCGGCCAGCCAGGTACCCAACCGGGCCGCGATGCCGACCCTGCGCAGCCGGTCCCGGACAACGTGCTCGGCCAGGAAGTTCGAGCCGACGAAGTCACCGAGGTTCTCGCCGAGCGCGTCCTTGCGGGTCGGGATGATCGCCGTGTGCGGGATCGGCAGGCCCAGCGGCCTGCGGAACAGCGCCGTCACCGCGAACCAGTCGGCCAGCGCGCCGACCATGCTGGCCTCGGCCGTGGCCCGCACGTAGCCGACCCAGGTCGGGCCACCGGTGATGGTGGTGACGACGTACACGATCGCCGCGGCCAGCAGCAGGCCACCGGCGACGGCTTTCATCCGGCGTAGCTGGTGCCGCTTGGCCAGCTCGGCCGGGGTCAGTTCCTCCACCCCTCCATTGTGACCGTGTATTCCGAGTGCCGGGACGTTTCTCGGTATCGGTCTCCCGATATGGCACTGTCGAGTCGTGCGCCAGCCTGTCCTCGTGCCGCGGATGCGGCCGTTCACGTCGACGATCTTCGCCGAGATGACCGCTTTGGCCCAGCGGACCGGCGCGGTCAACCTGGGCCAGGGCTTCCCGGACACCGACGGCCCGCCCGGCATGCTCGCCACCGCCCGCAAGGCGATCGCCGAGGGCGTGAACCAGTACCCGCCCGGTCCCGGCACGCCCGAGCTGCGAGCCGCGGTCGCCGAGCATCGGGCCCGCTACGGCACCGAGTACGACCCGGACACCGAGGTGCTGATCACGGTCGGCGCCACCGAGGCGATCACGGCTGCCCTGTTGGCGCTGGTCGGACCCGGTGACGAGGTCGTGGTCATCGAGCCGTACTACGACTCCTACGCGGCGGCGGTCGCGCTGGCCGGAGCGACCCGCCGGGTGGTCGGGCTGCGGGAGGCGGGCGACGGCCGGTTCGCGCTGGACGTCGACGCGCTGCGGGCCGCGATCACCCCGGCGACCCGGGTGATCCTGCTGAACTCGCCGCACAACCCGACCGGCACCGTGTTCACGCGGGCCGAACTGGTCGAGGTGGCCGCACTGTGCGTGGCGCACGACCTGATCGCGGTGACCGACGAGGTGTACGAGCACCTGCTGTACGACGGTCGGACCCACATCCCGCTGGCCACGCTGCCCGGCATGGCCGACCGGACGGTCACGGTGTCCAGCGCGGGCAAGACGTTCAACTGCACCGGCTGGAAGATCGGTTGGGTGTGTGGCTCCGCCGAGCTGGTCGCGGCCGTGCGGGCGACCAAGCAGTTCCTCACGTTCGTCGGCGGAGCGCCCTTCCAGCCCGCCGTGGCCTACGCGCTGCGCAGCGAGCTGGCGTGGGTGACCGAGCTGCGGGACTCACTCCAGGTCAAGCGGGACCGGTTGTCGGCCGGCCTGGCCGATGCCGGGTTCGCCGTGCACCCGTCGGCCGGCACGTACTTCGTGTGTGTCGACGTCCGGCCGCTCGGGTTCACCGACGGTGCCGAGCTGTGCTGGGCGCTGCCGGAGCGGATCGGTGTGGCGGCCGTGCCGGTGCAGGGGTTCACCGACCACCCCGAGCAGTGGCAGCACCTGGTCCGGTTCGCCTACTGCAAGCGGGACGACGTGCTGGAGGAGGCCATTCGCCGGTTGTCCACACTTGGGGACAAGTAGCCGAATCTGTGGACAAACGTTTGCGTCAGCCTGCGCCGAAGCAACTGAAGCCGAGGTGACCGTGCTCGGCCTGGGCGTTGGCCAGCGCCGCTGCCGGGCGTTGGCCCTGTGCGAGACCGGCGTGCAGCGCCGTGACCAGCCGGACGGCCTGCCGGTCCGGCACCGGCAGCAGGCTCGCGATGACCGTCGCCGTGCCGCAGCGCAGCAGCGCCGTGGCCATCCCGATCGCCTCGCCGCCCGGCCACACCGCTGCCCGACCGGCGTCACACGCGGACAGCACGACCCGGCGCGGCGGCCTCGGCAGCCGCTGCACGTCGTAGCCGAACAGCGGCCCGTCGGCCAGCTCCACACAGGAGAACAGCGGCTGGTCCTCACGGAACCGGCCGTGCGCGGCGATGTGCACCAGGTCGGCGCCGTCCATCGCGGCCAGCGCCGCCGGCACGGTCGCCGCCCTGCCGGTCCGCAGCTGGCCGCCGTGGACGGCGTGCAGCGACTTGGCCTCCGCGGCCGCGTGCCGCAGCCGGGGACCGGCCAGCCAGACCTTCTCGCCGGTAGTCGGTCGTGGGGTCGCGGCCCGCAACCAGGCGCCGATCGACGGCGCGACCGACACCGCCCGCCCACGGCAGGACGGCAGCGCCGCCCACGGCAGCGTGTGCAACCCACCAACCGGCACGATGACCAGCGGCCGATCGCCGGTGATGCCCAGCAACTCGTCAAGACGTGTGGTCGTGCCTGTCCCTGCCCGGGACGCGAAACGGAGTGAGCGAATCGCTTCGGTCACCTCAGATACCTTGCCCAGTAGTCGAAATCGGCATCGTCCATCCGTTATGGACACTGAGCAGTAGTGTCCGTTGTGGATCAGGAAGCTGACCAGGGTGGCATCGCCGAGTGCCCTGAACAGCTCCGGGTATGACCAGTCCTGGCCGGTGTCTTCCATGCCGCGGGCCGCGAGGTCCGATGCCCGGACCTGGCGTTCCAGCTTGCGAACCCAACTGGGCGAACCGCCGGACGCGATGGCGGACCGCAACGCCACCAGTCGCCGGGCCTGCTCCGGATCGGCCGGTGGCAGGACCGCTGGCCGATCGCCGGCCACCGCCCGGCATCGGTCCGTCCAGCGCAGTACGGACCTGGCCCGGCCGCTCGCCAGTGCGGTCGACAAGCCCAATTCGGCCAGTGCGACCGTGTGCGCCGCCATGCCGGCCCGCAATTCCCAGGCGCCCATCGTCAGCGCGTCCCGGCGCACGGCCAGCAACCCGGCCCGGCAGGCGGCGAACACAGCGCGGTCGTTGTCGGCCAGCCGTGCCCTGGCCAGCCAGGCCAGTGCCCGGACCGGCGCCGGTCCGGTGTGCCGATGCCGGGCGACCTGCGCCAACAGCGTTCGTGCCACCTCGGGTTTCGCGCGGTCGGCAGCCGCGAATCGCAGCTCGGCGGCGGACAGCGACCAGCCGTGCCGATCGCAGGCGGCTGCTACCCGGACCACCACGTGGGGTCTTGCCGAACTACTGGCCAGTGCCACCGCCCTGGCCGCCGGTCGCCACGGCGTCCTGCCCTGCCGGCCGAACAACACCGCAGCCCTGCCGGCCGCCTCGGCAGCGACAGCGGGTTGGCCGGATCGTGCGGCGCAGTGTGCGACAGCGAGGAGTGCTTCGGCCAGTTTGGTGCCCCGACCAGCCTCCATGAGCAGCCCAGCCGCCTTGGTCAGGACCGGTCGTGCCGCTCCGGTCAGGCCGGCGGCGACGAGTGCCTGCGCCCTGTCGATCAGGACCTCGGGATGTCTCGCCGGGTGCAGACCGGCCGCTTCTGCCTCGTCGAATCGACGTAGGGCCAGTGGCAGATCGCCGGCCTGGAGCGCGACAAAACCCCGGTTGTGCAGGCAGGCTGCTGACCTGGTGTGCTCGCCGATCCGCTCGTACAACGGGGCCGCCGCGGCGAAGTCGGCGTCCGCGGCAGCCAGTCGGCGCAGGTAGCCGTTCGCCGTGCCCCGGCCGACCAGCGCATTGGCCGACCACCGGTCGTCGCCCCGCAGCCTGGGCAGCGCCGCGCTCAGCTCGGCCACCGCATCGGCATGCTCCCCGGCGGCACAGCGCAACAACCCGCCGAGGCAGTCAGCCCTGGCCAGCTCGACACCGGTCAGGCCGGGTCGGGCCGCCGCGAGTTGCCGCGCACAGCCGGCCAACCGCCCCCGGTCCAGCTCGATCCAGGCCAGGGTCAGCCGGTATCTCGGCTGGTCGTCCTTACACACCAGCGAGGTCGCCTTCGTCGCCGCTTCGGCCAGTCGACCACGCTCCACCAGCGTGAGGACCGCCCGGTGGTCCGACTCGGTCATCCGACGAACCACGGCCCGACGGCATCCGGCCGACCCGGCGTGCGCACGACGATGCTCAACGGCCCCGCCGGCAACCCGTCGACCGCGAACTGGCCCGCGCCTGCGCAGCGCTCACCGCCCGGCCACCGCACCCACACCTCGCCGCCAGCCGCCAGGCCGGTCAGCCGCACAGTGCCGTCCGGTGCCGGGTCGATCTCCAGGTCCACCCCGGCGAGCCGCACCAACCCGGCGTCGCCGCGCACGCCAGCGCCGGTGAGCAGCGCCAGCGAGTTCCACGATTTCGCTTGCTGGACAAGAGATCCAGCCAGCTCGGCCGCATGTTGAACGGCTGCGGGAACCGGGTCATGCCGCTCGAACTCGGCCGCGAGCCCGCTCAACAGCACGGGATCGTTCACCGCTCGACCAGCCCTTCGCACTCCAACCGCCTACGCAGCACGGCAAGACAACGGCCTCGGGTCGGTCCGACACTGCTCGGCCGGATGCCCAGTGCTCGCGCGGCCTGCGCGTACGACAGGTCAGGCGAGAACGCGATCAGCCGCAGCAACGCGCGGCAGCGCGTGGGCAGCTTGTGCAGTGCCTGCCAGAGCGCACCATTGGAGTCTCCGTCGACCGCCAACGCTTCCGGTCCGTCCATACCGGACTCGATATCGAACAGTTCGAACGGCGTCTCCCGTGTCCGCACGGCCAGCACCCGCAGCGACTCGCGTCGGGCGGTGGTGGCCAGCCAGCCGGCCAGCCGCCCCGGATCGCGGACTGTGTGCAGGTGCTGCGCCAGGTTGAGCCAGGTCGCCTGCGAGACATCGGCGGCGTCCGCATCGGCCAGCCCGTGCGCCCTGGCCACCGACCACACCACACCCTGGTGCCTGGCGACCAGCGCGCGCCACGCCGCCGCGTCGCCGGTCATCGCATGCGCGACCAGTTCGGCGGCCTGTTGTTCGGACACGGGATCGTGCTCCTTCGGGACGGCGGTAGGTCACCATCCGATGGAGCGGCGGCCCGTCCGGCTCCTGCCGACTCAGGGAATCGCACGAACGAGTGGCCGCCGCACCGCTGAACGTGCCTGATCAGGCGAATCTCCCCGGTGCAGCGCCGTCGCGATGTCGGCCGCCACCCGTGGCGCCGCGAACGACGTGCCGCTCCACGTGGCCGCGCCGTAGACGCGGGTGGTGGTCCCCGGCGCGACACCCTCCTCACCGGGCAACAGCCGCACGAAGCTGCTCACCACGTCCACTCCGGGCGCGGTCGCGTCGACCCACTCACCCCGGTTGGAGAACGGGGCCAGTGAACCGTTCGCGGTGGTCGCCGCCACGCCGACCACCGACGGCAGGGCAGCGGGCCAGAACGGCCGATCGGTGCCGTTGTTGCCGGCCGCCGCGACGACGATCGTGTCCGGATGCCGGGCCAACTCCCTGGCCAGCACCGGCGGACACCGGTCGTCCGGCGTGTGGCAACCGGCCGTCAGCACCACGACGTCGAGTTCGCCGCGCGCGTGGACCTGACGTAGTGCCGTCGCCACGGTCACGTCGTCGGTCAGGCCCAGCGAGGACAGGCTGCGGTGGTGCCGGATCGTCACGCCGGGTGCGTGCCGCAGCAGCACGCCCGCCACGAACGTGCCGTGCCCGGCCTGCCGGTCCCGATCCCGGACACACTCCGGGTCCAGCACCTCGGGCGACAGGCCCCACTCGGACAGCCACGGCCGCCCGGCGAACCACGGATGCGGGTCCAAACCGGTGTCCAGCAAGGCAACCGTGACGGCCGGCCGCCACACCTCGTCGGCCGGCGCGGGCGGCTCGACTGCCGGTCCGGTCTGTGCACCCGTGCCGAACATGACCGGCGTCCCGAACATCACCGGGCAGCCAAGGTGCACGTGATGCGGTGCGACACCGAGTTCGGGTGGCAGGTCGGCGGCCAGTTCCACGCATCTGCGCCGCACATCGGGCCGCAGCGTCAGCCGGACCAGGTCACCGCCCGCCGCCGGCACCACCCGGTCCACCTTGGCGCCGAGCCGTTCGGTGGCCGCGGTCACCGAGGCCGGTGTGGTCACCAGTTCGCCGGCATGCACGAGTGACTCGGTCGGGCCGTCCGGGTCGTGCAGCACCAGGCCGTGCGAGTGCGGCCGCAGCCGGTCGAGCAGTTCCACCAGGCGTAGCGGGCCGTCCCCAGCGCTCCCGTTCATGGAGACACCGTGCCGGCAGGCCGTCGGCCGCGCCGCTCCGGAACCGGAAATCACTCGATGCGGTGGTGATCGCAGCGGGCGAATTGACTGTGGACAGAGCGTGGCCGCACTCCGCCGGACGGACGCGTCCGTCCCTCCTTATGGGTGGATCACGCCTCTTACCGGCGCAAATGGCACTCGCGCTGCTACACATGGGGAGGATAGGGTCGGGCAACTCAGCCGGGGTGGACGGGAAAACGGTGGTGGTCGATGTGACCGAGACGGGCAACCGGCCCGCCATCGGTCGGCGGCTGTGCTCACTGGCCATCCGGCTGACCGTCGCCGTCGGGATCGCGGGCATCGCCTGGTTGCTCGGTGCGCTGCTGGGCGCGGGCACCGCGGCTGCTGCCGAAACCCCGCCGCCGTCGACCGACACCTCCGCCGGGCTGTTCGGCGTTGTCGACAACATCACCGGCGACCTGACGAACACCGTGACCGACACCGTGACCGACCTGACCAGCACGGTCACCGCCGTGACGACGAACACCGTGACCACCGTCGTCGCTCCGTCCGCGGACGACACGCCCGCCAGGCCGGTCGTGATACCGCCCGTCGTCGCACACATGACCACGCCGGTGCGCACGGTCGTTCGGCACACCGTGCCCGTGGCCAAGCGGGCCATCGTCGCCCGAAACCCGGTGCATCGTGCGAAGACCGTTGCCCCGCAACGGAAATCGCCTCACCACGTGGTGTCGAGGCGGGTAGCCAGATCGGTGCACCACCGGCCAGCACCCGTACCTGTGCCGTCACGGGCTCCGCAGGCACCCAGCCCTTCGCTGCCGACCGGCTCGGTGGACACGGCGCACGCCGGCCTGCCCGGCCTGGCCGTGCACGCGCCAGGTTCGGCCGCTCCCGTACTGGTCAGCGCCGGTGGGCGGGCCGCCGATCCAGCCACTGTGGACGCTCGGAGCCAGTGCCTGCCCGCGACATCGCCTGACTGACCGAGGTTCGCTCGGCCCTCAGTAATTCGTCGACAGCCGATTTTCGGCATTCCGTCACTGCTGCGCACCCACACAAGCCACCCGGCCTGCATCCGCGCCCGGTCAGGTCGGGATCTCGTCCCGGTGCCGTGTGCCCCACGGCACCGGGACGCCCTTACTCTCCAGTCAGGCGACCGGCACCGGTCCTGCCGCGTCGGCGGATCGACCGCCGACCGCCCGGGCCAGCCGGCCGAGCCTGGTCACCGCCTCGGTCAACTCGGCGGGCGGCAGCGTGAACGGCACGCGCAGCCACCGTTCCCAGCTGCCGTCCACCGCGAACCGGGAGCCGGGCACCAGGCGCAGGCCGTGTGACTCGGCGGCCACCGCGAGCCGGGTCGCGATCGGCTCATCCAGTTGACACCAGGCGCTCTGCCCACCCGACGGCCGCCGAACCGTCCACAGCGGACAGTGTTGGGCGAGTGCGGCGAACAGCACGTCCCTGCGGTGGGCCAACTCCGTGCGCCGTTGCCGCAGCACGGGTTCCGGATCGGTGAGCAGTTCGGTGAGCACCAACTGTTCGAACACCGGGGCACCGAGGTCGACCGCCGAGCGGATGGACACGATGCGGGACACCAGTTCGGCAGGCGCCCGCACCCAGCCGATCCGCAGGCCACCCCAGTGCGACTTGCTGGCCGACCCGATGGTGACCACGAAGTCCGGCGCGAAGTGGGCCAGCGGCGGCGGCCCGAACACCGGGTCGCCGTCCAGGTCCAGCTCGACCAGCGTCTCGTCGGCCACCGCCACCGTCCTGGTCCTGCGCAGCGCGGCGGCCAGGCCGGCCCGCATGTCGGCGGGCATCCGGTGGCCGGTCGGGTTGTGGAAGTCCGGCACGAAGTAGGCCAGCCGGGGTGCCGACTGGCGCAGCGCGGCCTCGATCCCGTCCAGGCACCAGCCGTCGTCGGTCATGGCGACGGCGACCGGCCGGGCGTGGCTGGCCCGGATCGCGTCCAGCGCGTTCGGATACGTGGGCTGCTCGACCAGCACGCGGTCACCCGGGTGCACGAGCAGGCGCAGGATCAACACGAACGCGTTGTGCGCACCCATGGTGACGATGATCTGGTCGGCCGTGGTGGGCAGGCCGCGGGTCCGGTAGCGGGCGGCGATGGCCTCGCGCAGCTCGGGCAGGCCCTGCGGCTGGTAACCGTGACCGCGCAGCAGTACGGGCAGTCGTCGCATGGCCGCATCGACAGCGCCCAACATCGCCGGCACCGCCTCCGGTGACGCCCTGGCCAGGTCGATCACCTCGCCGCCGCCGAGCTCGGGGATGGCCATGTACTCCCGCTCCTGCGCCGTGATCCACGACCCGGAACCCTGCCGGCTGGCGACCACGCCCTCCTCGCGCAGCTCGTCCACCGCCTTCGTGACGAGCGTCCGGCTCACGGTCAGCGCCTCGGCCAGTTCCCGCTCCGGTGGCAGCCTCGTGCCGGCCGGCAGCCTGCCCTCCTGGGCCAGCAGCCGGATGCCGTCGGCCAGGTCGGCGGAGGGATGTCGGGCGTTCAGGTCCCGCCACGAGCCCAGCAACTCAACCAATCGACGGGCCGAAACCCGGCCACCTTGGAACACGTCGGCACTCATTGGGCCACTTTCGCAGGATTGGCTCTCGATGTGAAGGCCAATTTAGGTCAGAATGCATGCCATGGCTGCCCCCTCCGTCCCGGCCAAGCCGGTGCTGACCAGCGTCCCCGTCACGGTCGCCGCTGGTCGCCGACTGCCCCAACTGGCCCTCGGTCTCGCGCTCTACGGTGCCAGCGACGGCCTGCTGGTCCGCGCGCACCTCGGCCTCGACCCGTGGGACGTGTTCCACGAGGGGGTCAGCAAGCGGTTCGGCCTGGACTTCGGCCTGGTCGCGGCCATCACCGGCGTGCTCGTGCTGCTCGCGTGGATTCCGTTACGGCAGCGACCGGGTGTCGGCACCGTCGCCAACATCGCGCTCGTCTCGTTGTCCATCGACGCGGTGCTGGCTCTCGTGCCGCCGCCGAGCGGCCTGCCGGTCCGAATCCCGATGATGCTCGCCGCCATCGTGCTCAACGGTCTGGCCACCGCGATCTACGTCGGCGCACGACTCGGGCCGGGCCCTCGGGACGGCCTGATGACCGGGCTCGCCGGGCGTACCGGCTGGTCGATCCGGCTGGTCCGGACCGGTATCGAGGTGATCGTGCTCGTCGTCGGCTGGCTGCTCGGGGGCACCGTCGGCGTCGGCACGGTGCTGTACGCGGTGGGGATCGGGCCGCTCATCCAACTGTTCCTGAGGTACTGCGTATGGCGCCCGGGCGATGGCGTGCGCGGATAACCTTGGGGGTGTGGCCACCACCGAACCCAGCGTCGAGGTCGCCGAGGCGGCAGGTGTCGGCCTGGACGGGTTGGAACGGCCCACCGAGGACCGGATGGTCCAGTTGCCACATGCGGTCGTGGTCGCCGACGGAGCCACGTCCCTGCGCGACGGGGAACGCTCCGGTGGCTGGTACGCCGATCAGTTGTGCACCGCGCTGGTCGGTCGACTCACCGAACGGCCAACCGGTGACCTGCGGGTGCTGCTTGCCGACGCCATCACCGAAGTAGCGGTGACGCACGACCTGGTGCCCGGCTCGGCGCCGTGCAGCACAGTGGCGATACTGCGGTGGACACCCGATCTGGTGGACGCATTGGTCCTGGCGGACAGTCCGGTCGTCGTGTTCACCGACCACGGCCCGCACCTGCTGGCCGACGACCGGCTCGCCGGCCTGGTCCGGCCCGGTGGGTATCGGCAGCGGCTGCGTGAGGGCCGCGGTTACGGCCCCGGCCACGAGGCAGCCCTGCGCGCATCCGGTGCCGGCGCCCGTCGACTGCGTAACGTCGACGGCGGATTCTGGGTCGCCGAGGCCGACCCGGCCGCCGCCGCCAGGGCCCGCACCGCGCACTGGCCGAGGGAGCACGTGACGTCGGCACTGCTCGCCACCGACGGCATGTCGTGCGGGGTGGACGACTACCACCTGTTCGACTGGCCACAGGTGCTCGAACACGCGCAACTGGAAGGCCCGGCCGCCGTGCTGACCACGGTCCGGGTGGCCGAACTCGCCGATCCGGACGGTGTCCGCTGGCCACGCCCGAAGCGGCACGACGACAAAACGCTGGTGCTGGTCCGGTTCTGAGCGTCCGGTTCCGACCCGTCTGGCCGTTGCCGATGCCGACGCGGCGGATCATCCTGTGATCCATGTCGCGTTGCCTCCCGATCGCCATGGTCCAGGCCGAGCCGCAGCCGTCGGACGGAGACGTCGACGAGTTCGCCGCCGACGTGACCGGGGTGCTGCGCAGATTCCCGTCGACCCGGCTGGTGGTCTATCCGGAACTGCACATGTTCGGCGCCGACCGTGGCCAGCGCGCGCTCGCCGAACCGCTGACCGGACCGCGAGCCACCGCGTTGGCCGAACTGGCCGGTGACCTGAAGATCTGGCTGGTGCCCGGCACGCTGTGCGAACCGGCACCGGACGGTGGTGTGTACAACACGGCCGCCGTGTTCTCGCCGGAGGGCACACTCGCGGCCGCCTACCGGAAGGTCTTCCCGTGGCGGCCCTACGAGAAGTTCTCGCCGGGCAGCGAGTTCGTCGTGTTCGACCTGCCCGGCATCGGCAGAGCGGGACTGTCCATCTGCTACGACGCCTGGTTCCCTGAGGTGACAAGACAATTGGCCTGGCAGGGCGCCGAGTTCGTGATCACGCCGACGAAGACGACGACCAGCGACCGGGCACAGGAACTCGTCCTGACGCGGGCCAACGCGATCGTCAACCAGATCCACGTGCTGTCCGTGAACGCCGCCGCGCCAGGAGTCGGGCAGAGTCTGCTGGTCGACCCGGAGGGCAGGGTCCGGGTATCGGCGGGCCGAGCGGCCGAGGTGCTGACCGACGTGATCGACCTGGACGACGTGACCAAGGTGCGGCAGTACGGCACGGCAGGGCTCAATCGCATGTGGGCGCAGTTTCGTGACGGCGACCCAACCCTGGAACTACCGGTCTACCAAGGCCGGATCGCCCCGGACCGGTGGTCGCCCGCCGGTACCACCGCCGATCGGAGAACCGGATGACCGCACCAGCCACCCGGCTGACCAGGACACTGACCCTCGGGCCGGTTGTGCTGTTCGGCTTGGCCTACATGGCACCGATGATCGTGCTCGGCACGTTCGGCGAACTGGCCGAGAGTTCGGGCAACGTCGTGCCCACCGCGTATCTGCTGGCGCTGGTGGCAATGCTGTTCACCGCGGTCAGCTACGGCCGGATGGCCCGGGCGTTCCCGGTGGCCGGCTCGGCGTACACGTACACCAGGCGGGCCATCGACTCGCGGGTCGGCTTCCTCGTCGGCTGGGCGGTGCTGCTGGACTACTTCTTCCTACCGATGGTGATCTGGCTGATCGGTGCCTCGTTCCTGCAGCGGCAGTTCCCCGGTACGCCGACGTGGGTGTGGATTCTGTTGTTCATCGTGTTGACCACCACATTGAACGTCGTCGGCATCAAGCTCGCGGCCAACGTGAACCTGCTGCTGATGGCCATGCAGGTGCTCGTGCTGCTGTTCTTCGTCATCCTGTCGTTCAAGCATGTCGGCGCGTCCGACGGACCGGGCGCGATCTTCTCCGGGCGGCCGTTCGGCAACAGCACGACAACGGTGTCCGCGGTCGCGGCCGGCGCCGCGATCGCCGCGTACTCGTTCCTCGGCTTCGACGCGATCACCACGCTCACCGAGGAGACCAAGGACCCGAAACGCACCATCCCCAGGGCGATCGTGCTGGTCACCGTGATCGGCGGCGCGATCTTCGTGATCGCCTCGTACGCCACACAGCTGGTCGCGCTGCGGCTGCACGTGAACGACCCGAACTCGGCCGCGTTCGACATCGCGTCCGACATCGGCGGGCGACTGGTGTCGTCGGTCTTCCTGGCCGGGCTGGTGATCACCCAGTTCGCGTCCGGTGTCGCGGCTCAGGCCAGTGCGTCGCGACTGTTGTTCGCGATGGGCAGGGACAACGTGTTGCCCAGGAAGGTGTTCGGCTACCTGCAACGGAAGCTTCACACCCCGGTGATCAACATCGGGCTGATCGGCCTGGTCGGCATCGTCGCCGTCGGCCTCGATCCGGCGACGTCCGTGTCGTTCATCAACTTCGGCGCGTTCACGGCGTTCACGTTCGTCAACCTGTGTGTCATCGGCCTGGCCATCCGACGGCGGTCGCTGCACGGGCCGAAGGCGATCTTCCTGAGCCTGATCGTGCCGCTCATCGGCGCCGGGATCGACGTGTGGCTGCTGACCAACCTGGACGCCATCGCCATCCGGCTCGGGTTGATCTGGCTGGGCATCGGCGTCATCTACCTGGCCTACCTGACCAGGGGATTTCGCAGGCCGCCGCCAGAAATGGACTTCGCGGAGGACGAGCCGGCCGCGGCACCGGCGGCGACGTGACAGCACTGGACTTCGTCCTGGCCAACACCCGGCCCGTCGCGGTGCCATTGGCACCGGAGATCACGCTGCGGCAGACCGACGACGACCCGTTCGCGCTGTGGGAGCGGACCGGGGCGGACGTGCCGTACTGGGCGTTCGCGTGGGCCGGTGGGCAGGCGTTGGCCAGGTATGTGCTGGACAACCCGGCCTGCGTGGCCGGTCGGCGGGTGCTGGACCTGGCGTCCGGCTCGGGTCTGGTGGCGATCGCAGCCGCCCTGTCCGGCGCGGCAGCGGTCACGGCCACCGACATCGACCCGCTCGCCGTGCTGGCGATCGGGTTGAACGCCGAGGCCAACGGGGTGGTGGTGACCGCGCTGGAGGCCGACGTGCTCGACAGGTCCGGCGGCGGCGCGGAGGTCGTACTCGCCGGCGACGTCTGCTACGACGTGGACATGGCGGCACTGGTGCTGCCATTCCTGTCCCGGGCTGCGGCCCGTGGCGCCTCGGTCCTGGTCGGCGATCCGGGCCGGGACCACTTCCCTGCTACTGGGTTCGAACGGTTGGCCGCCTATTCGGTGCCGGCCACCGGGAAGCTGGAAGGGGCGGACACGACGTCGGCCACGGTGTGGCGGCGGTGGGGATAACCGAACCCGATCCTGGTGTGCCGGCACCCTGGGTGCGGGCCGGGCGCGTGGGCAAGACTGCGCTGGTGAGCCAGGTTGCGGTGGTCGTGCGGCGGGTGTTGAGGGAACCCGTGTCCACGCGGCCGTTGTCCGAGCTGGCCTACGTGCTGCTCGCCGCGCCGGTCACGGTGCTCGGGGTGCTGTACGTGATCGTGTCGCTCGCGGTGGGCGTTGCGTTGGCCGTGACCGCGATCGGTATCCCGTTGATCTCGTGGGCAGTGCCCGGGACCAGGGGTTTTACCGCGTTCCGCCGCCATCGGGCCGCCGGGTTGCTCGGTGAGCGGATACCCGATCCACCACCGTTCCGCCCACCGCCCGGTCTGCTGTCCAGGGTGTCGGCCGGGCTGCGTGACTCCGTTGGCTGGCGGTCGGTCCGGTATCTGCTGGTGACGCTGCTGCTGGACGTCGTCGGCCTGTATGTGGTGCTGGTCACGTGGGCGTGGGGGTTGATCGCGCTGACGTACCCGATCCAGTTCGCGCTCGGCGTGAACCAGTCGACGATCGTCGTCGACGGGCAGGTGCATCGCGGACTGATCGTGCACGGCATCGTGGCGGACACGTGGCCCGCGGTGTTGCTGGTCAGTGTGGCCGGGGTGGCGCTGTTGTTACTGGCGCCGTGGGCGGTGCGGGTGTTCCTGCTGGCGGACCGGCTGCTGATGAGGCGAATGCTGGGGCGTGCCGGTGCGGCGGCCAGGATCCGGGACCTGGAGCGATCGAGGGCCTACGCGATCGAGGACGTGGCGGCGACAGTGCGGCGGATCGAGCGGGATCTGCACGACGGGGTGCAGGCCAGGATGGTCGCGCTGGCGATGAACCTGACGATGCTGAACGAGACCCTAGGGCCCGATGTGTCGGAGCAGAGCCGAAATCTGCTCACGGCAGCGCTCGACCACGCGAAGGACGGGATCGGCGAGCTGCGGCACATGGTGAGCGGAATCCACCCGCCTGCGTTGGACGCCGGGCTGGAAACTGCCCTCGGCACACTCGCGGCGCGCAGCCCGATCCCGGTCGACGTGCGGGCGGAGCTGCCGGAGCGACCCACGGAGGCGATCGAGACCATCGCGTACTTCTCGGTGGCGGAGCTGCTGACGAACGTGAGCAAGCACAGTGGTGCGGACCGGGCGACGGTCGAGCTGACGGAGACGGAAGGGCGGCTGGTGCTGCGGGTGTGCGACGAAGGCCGAGGAGGCGCGAACCTCGACAACGGCACCGGGCTGAGAGGGCTGACCGAGCGGGTGGGGACGGTGGACGGGCGGCTGGCGGTGGACAGTCCGGTCGGCGGGCCTACGGTGATCACCATCGAGCTGCCGCTGCACACCTGAGGGGGCAATGTCGGTGCGGATCGTGATCGCGGAGGACACGGCCATCCTGCGGGAAGGCTTGGCCCAACTGCTGGCCATGCGAGGCCACGAGGTGGTGGCAGCGGTGGCCGAGCCGGTGGCGTTGTTGGCGGCGGTGGCCGATCACCGCCCCGATGTGGCGGTGATCGACATCCGAATGCCACCCAGCCACACCGACGAAGGCTTGCGGGCAGCCCTCGAACTGCGCCGGGCCAATTCCGGCTTGGGCGTGCTGCTGTTCTCACAGTACGTGGAAACCCGGTTCGTCCGCGAACTGCTCGCCGACGGGTCGTCCGGCGTGGGCTATCTGTTGAAGGAGCGAGTCACCGACCTGGACGAGTTCACGTCCGCGCTGGACCGGGTCGCGTCCGGCGGCACGGCACTGGACCCAGAGGTGGTCACGCAGCTGTTCGGCTCCCGCACCGATCGCGGCCTGGCCACACTCACCCCGAGAGAACGCGAAGTCCTGGCGTTGATGGCGGAAGGCAGAACCAACGCGGCAATAGCCCGCCGCCTGGTGGTCACCGACCGAGCCATCGAGAAACACATAGCCAACATCTTCACGAAACTCGACCTGACGGCATCAGAAGGCGACCACCGCAGAGTCCTGTCGGTACTCCGCTACCTGGACGGCCGATAGCACTGCCGTGACCGTCTTGGCCGCGATGTGCGCGTCGGCAGCCTCGTGGGCGGCGAGTGCGAGCACGTCGAGGTCGAGTGCCGTGGTGGGATTGGGGATGGCGAGCACGGTCATGCCGGCAGCATGGGCCGAGCGGATGGCGGAAGCGGAGTCCTCAACCGCGAGGCACTGGGCTGGAGGGACGCCCAACCGGCGGGCGGCCAGCAGGTAGGGGTTCGGCGCCGGTTTGCCGTGCACCACGTCGTCGCCCGTCACGATGGCGCCCAGGTGCTGTCGGAGTCCGAACACGGTCGCCGCGGGCCTGGACGTACGGGCTCGGTGACGCCGACACCAGGGCGGTCGGACCGAGGTCGGCAGCGGTCGTGACGAGGCCCATGGCGCCGGGCAGCAGGCCCAGCTCACGGTGTTCGACGGCGTCGACCATGCCGTTGACGCATTCGGTGACGGCCGGTTCGGTCGTGAGATCCGGGCATCGGCTGGCGAGGTGGGCGCCCCAACTCTGGGTGCTGGTGCCGCGGATCGCGGCCCAGTCAGCGCTCGTCCACGAGTAGCTGTGGCGTGCCGCGACGGCGCCGATGACGTGGTGCCAGGTCGCCGCGCTGTCGACCTACGTCTCGTCCAGGTCGAACACGGTGGCGACGAGCATCAGACGGCCGCCGTGGGCAGCGGCGCGAACGCGGCGACCTGCTCGATCGACACCACTTTCAGGAAGTGCTGATCAGCGAATGTGCGCAGTTGGGGCAGCCTGGCAACGCTCCCGTCGTCGTTGCACACTTCGCTGATCACGGCGACCGGCGAAAGCCCGCACAGGCTCATGAGTTCGACGGCGGCCTCGGTGTGGCCACGCCGCTCCGCGAGACCAGCGGCGCGGGCGCGCAAGCGCCTGGGCGGTGGCGTGCTCGGCGGCCATGATGAGGTCGCCCTCGTTCTCCCGATCCTCGTCATCCACGACGATCACCGGCCGCCCAGCCCTGACGTCGGTGATGGCGCCAGCCACGGTGTCCAGACTGGACGATCGATCGCGGCGTCCCTGTTCGGGAAACGCGAAACCCATGACATGTCCTCTCATCCAACCCGGGCAGGCGTGCACGACCCGGCACTCAGGATCAAGGTGACAGGACATCACCGCACGACAGAGCGGTTCCAGTAGCCCGAACTAGTGAACGAGCACAAAATCCGCCGTAGCTGTGTCCGGATCACGTGGCAGGTTCGGCGAGCGGATGAAGCCCGTCCATCGAGCCAAGCTGGGTGATCAGGTCGCTGGCGGGATCGGAGGTGGTGATCAGCAGCAGGGTCTGGACGTCGGAGTGTTCGGGGGCGTAGAGGTCGCCGTCGCCGTCATCTCCGGGGATGGCGTTCGGCTGGATCTTGATTCGCCCGGTCGAGATGTCGGCGGCTTCGTATTCGCCCAGGTAGTGGCTGTCATGGCCGATGAAGGTGATCCCGGTCCGCTCGGTGATCAGTTGCGCGAGTTCGCTGACGGTGTGTGTCGTCGTGCCGTAAGTCAGGTAGGCGGTCATGGTTCTTTCCGGGTGTCTGGCCGTAAGACCCGCCGAAACCGGTGACCGGGGTCGAGACCGCGGTCACGACGTTGGCCCAACAAAGAATCCGCTGACCTGGGGAGCGGGCAGCGGATCAAGAGTGGCCAGGGACGGGGTCGAACCGTCGCCCTTCCGCTTTTCAGGTCTCCGGATCGTCGGTTCGCCAGGTACAGGATCGCACGCAGGACCAGGTCAGAGGACGTCTCCGGACCACCGGTGACACTCTGAACGAACCTGAACCGAGCCCTCATCTGAGCCCCTACCGGGCCGGTGAGCGGGTCACCGAGCCAGCCCACCATCTGGCCCGAGACCGCAGGGGTGTCTGCGTCCAAGTGCGTCAGGCCGCTGGGCCAAGCCGGTGTTGCAACAGTGAGGGAGTCCGCACAAGGCCGTCGCCGGACGATGCGACGCGCACGGGATAACCTGGCCCATAGCCATGGCCGCTGGGTTGGCCGAGGCAAGGTGTCCTGACTTCTACCGCTAGTGGGAGACGGGTAGTCTAGGCCCAACATCTGGTAGCTTGTCACCCCGAGGATTGGTGTCGTCACTATCTGTGACCCTATAATTACGGTGCTGTGATTTAAAGGTTTGGGCCGTTTCCTTTAGATCTCCGCTCAAGATCTCAAGGAACCCTCCACTCCCCGGCATCGATCTATAGCACTCCCACGGTAGACTTTAAAAGTGCAGGCAGATGACTTCCGGGCATCTCCGCTGGGTCGGCTGGTGCCGATCAGCGGGACAGACGCCAGGACCAAGCGCACGTACAACCACTACGCGTTCGTGCCGAATCCTCTCCCAGTGACCGTCGACCTCCACGCGGCGACTTACAAGGCGATCAGTGAGGCAGACCGAGCGCTGGGAGCCCTTGACGCTCGTATCGGACTCCTGCCCAATCCCAACCTCCTCGTGAGTCCGGCTCTGGCTCGCGAGGCTCAGAGCACCTCGGCGCTTGAGGGCACGTACGCGCCCTACGCCGACGTACTGGAAGCTCAGTTCGTTGACGGTAAGGAGTCAACTGCTGAACTCCGGGAGGTGCAGAATTACGTCCGGGCGGCGAGACGAGGGCTAGAGCTGATCAGAAACTTGCCAATATGTTTGCGGGTCCTCGCTGAACTTCAAGCAATATTGGTACAAGGTACAAGAGGAGACGCCTATGATGCGGGTCGACTCAGGGAAAGGTACGTCTGCATCGGCGACCGCGGTCGCGGTATCGAACAGTCAAGATTTGTCCCACCGCCACCAGGAGACGAGCTAGTCAAAGGTGTGAGCGAGTGGGAGAAGTGGGTCAACTTCGACCACGAAATGTCTCTCTTGGTCAAGATAGCATTGGCGCATTACCAGTTCGAGACACTACACCCTTTTAGTGATGGCAACGGCAGGATCGGCCGCCTGGCGATCACGCTTCAATTGATTGAACAAGGAGTGTTGAAGTACCCGATTCTCAACCTTTCCCCGTGGTTCGAACCTCGCCGAGAGGACTACATCGACCATCTTTTGAAGGTCAGCAAGACTGGCGATTTCGATCCTTGGGTCCGGTTCTTTTCGGAAGCGGTGAAAGCGAGAGCCGATGCGGCCGGAGACACTATTCTTCAGCTAATCGAATTTGCCGACGAAGTGGCAGAGACGGTTAAAGATCGAGGTATGAGAGGGGCGGTTCTTGATCTAGTGCCCAACATCATTGGGTATCCTGTCATGACGGTAAGTAGGGTTGCAGCTGACTTGGGCGTTACATACCCGACTGCCAATAATGCCGTGGCAAGGCTCGTCGAGCTTGGTTACCTTCGAGAGGTTACCGGCGAACGTTACGCTCGACTGTATAGGTGCGATCGCGTGTACGATATTCTATCCGAGTCCTAGTTCTGGCGGCTTAATTCGGATTCCGAGGCGTTGTATTGGCGACTTGAACCTACGAGTCGGGCTGGTGAGCAAGAATGCCGAGTACGTATCTTCTGATAGCGCCTACGCGGTCGTAGCGGTCGCCGATGCTGTCACGCTCTCGTTGGACGGCGTCTTCAGCCACTTGGATGGCGCTGATCTTGCTACCTGCCAGGGCGACGGCTGAACTGTGAGCGGCGCTGATACCACGAGGTCCGCCCGGGTGGTGATCCGGGCATCGGACTGCTCCTGGTTGCTCGACATAGTTAAGAGCACGCGTCGTGACATCGTGTCGTTCACGGCGACGCCTTTGGACGCGGTCATGACTGACTCTGCAAGACTTGATAACTCAATTAGTTACTTGAGCTCCAACAGTAGATGCCCAACGCAAGTATCACATATAGTATGAGCGTTATTCTGGCAGATTGCCCAATGCTACGAGAAACAGCCATGGCCTCCGATTATGGGACTGCATCGCGCGGTCGTACTCACTCTGGTGTACGTCCGACAGAATTTGAACCAGGCGGCAGTGGGCGACCTTTTCGGAGTCAGCCAGCCGACCGTGTCCAGGATCT
>DASUJK010000457.1:0-10628 GCA_036279295.1 Pseudonocardiaceae bacterium
CCCTCGGTGTCGGGATCAACGTGCCGATCCGGACGGTCATGTTCACCGGACTGTCCAAATACGACGGTATCCGCACGCGACTGCTGAACGCCCGCGAGTTCCACCAGATCGCCGGGCGCGCGGGGCGGGCGGGCTACGACACGGTCGGCACGGTGATCGTGCAGGCGCCGGAACATGTCATCGCGAACGAGAAGACGCTGGCCAAGGTCGGCGATGACCCGAAGAAGCGCCGCCGGATCGTACGCAAGAAGCCGCCGGAGGGCTCGATCGGCTGGGGCGAGGCGACCTACCAACGGCTGGTCGCCGCCGAGCCGGAGCCGCTGACCTCCAGTTTCACCGTCACGCACGCCATGCTGCTGAACGTGATCAGCAGGCCGGGCGACGCGTTCGCCGCGATGCGCCACCTGCTCACCGACAACCACGAGCCACCCAGCAACCAGCGCAAACTGATCCTGCGCGCGTTCGCGATCTATCGGGCGCTGCGGGCGGCAGGCGTGGTGGAACGCCTCCCAGAACCGGACGCGGCCGGCAGGCGGTGGCGGATCGTCGGCGACCTGCAACTGGACTTCGCGCTCAACCAGGCACTGTCGCCGTTCGCGCTGGCCGCGATCGATCTGCTGGACCGCGAATCACCCAGTTACGCACTGGACGTGCTCTCCGTCATCGAGTCTACTTTGGATGATCCACGCCAGGTGATTTCCGCGCAGCTGTTCAAGGCGCGCGGCGAGGCCGTCGCCGCGATGAAGGCCGAGGGCATCGAGTACGACGAGCGGATGGCGCTGCTGGACGACGTCACCCACCCGAAGCCGCTGGAGGAGCTGCTCAACGCGGCGTACTGGACCTACCAGCGCGGCCACCCGTGGGTGTCGGAGCACCAGCTCTCCCCCAAGGCCGTCGTCCGTGACATGTACGAGCGGGCGATGACATTCGTGGAGTACGTCAGTTTCTATGGCCTGGCCAGGTCGGAAGGTCTCGTCCTGCGCTACCTCGCCGACGCCTACCGCGCGGTCCGCCAGACCGTGCCGGACGACGCGAAGACCGAGGAACTGGCCGACCTCATCGAGTGGCTCGGCGAGCTGGTCCGGCAGGTCGACTCCAGCCTGATCGACGAGTGGGAGAAGCTCACCAACCCGACCGGCGACGCGGAGGTCGACACCCGCCCGCCCGCGGTCACCGGCAACCTGCGGGCGTTCCGCGTGCTGGTGCGCAACGCCCTGTTCCGCCGCATCGAACTCGCCGCCCGCCGCGACTACCTGGCACTCGGCGAGTTGGACGCGGACTCCGGCTGGGACGCCGACGCGTGGCAGGACGCGCTGGCACCGTACTTCGCCGAGTACGACGAGATCGGCGCCGACGCGGACGCCCGAGGCCCGCACCTGCTGATGATCGACCAGGACGAGGACCGCTGGACGGTCAGGCAGGTCATCGACGACCCGGCAGGCCACCACGACTGGGGCATTTCCGGCGAGGTCGACATCGAGGAGTCCGACGAACTGGGCGTCGCCGCACTACGCATCACCGACGTGGGGCCATTCGGCGGATAGCACTCGTTTCGTGTTCGACTTTTGGCTCGCCGACCGATGTCCTGGATGGCGGGCCGGACCCGCGCTCGATCGCGGAAGGCGGATGTGGGATGGCTGCGCCGTCGGTGGCCGGCGGTGCCGGGGTCGTCGTCCTGGCCCCGGTGACGTCGTGGCTGCTGGCCGACGGAAGTCACGGCACCGACATCGCCACGGTGCTGTCCCTGGACGTCGGTGTCGCAGGCGTGGTGATCGGCGTGCTCGCGTTGCGGACGGGCGAACACGCCAACACGCCCCGGTCTCCTACCCGGTGCGGTATCGCAGCAAATTGATCGACATGGTCGATTCCTCAGGCCCACAACTCTGCTCAGGACCACGCCCGACATCGCAGGGTTCTTCGATCATGTTCAACACCGACGGGCCGAAGCAGACAGTTCTGTCGACCGATTCCCGCACCCCGGATCTGACCCTCGATCCGTGCGAAGTCAACGGCGCAGCGCAGACGATCAGCTGGGACACCCACACGACCGCGATCGCCACCGCGACCGGCGATCCCGACCCCCGCCGAGTGTGCCGATCTGATGGCCCGGCATCCGCTGCACAGCAGTATCCACGTCGACCGGCTCGCTGTCGGGGACGAGTTCTGTCTGGTCGAACCGAGCGAGCACCTGGTCGTCCCGATCAAGCTGACCGATCTGGAGGAGTCCCGCATCGTCGTGCCCACGTACGGGCCGCTCGGCCGTGAGGTCACGGGAGAGGCCACCGGTTGGCTGGCGTCGAGCCATTAGTTCCGGCGGGCGACACCGCCCGCCGGGAACCGTCAGCCTGCTGCCTGTACCGCGCTGTCCGCCGCCATGTAGGCCTCCCGCAACCGGTCGTGCGCTGCCTGTGGCACACCTAGGTGGTCCAGGCCCAGCAGCGCGGCGCCCGCGATCGGCGGCACATCGACCACGTTGACCTGAGCTGTCGGCACCTCGGCGTGCACCCGTTCCGTGATCCCGACGATCAGCAGCGGATTGCGCGCCATCAGCAGACCACCACCGAGCACCACTTCAGTGTCCATTGTGGTCAATCGCAGCCTGCGCATGGCGACCAGCGCCATCACACTGATCTCTTCGGCCAACCGGTTCACCAGCCGCACCGCCACCGGATCACCGGCGTCGGCGACCTCGAACAGCACGTACGTCAGCCGAATCAGGTCGTCGGCGTCGAGCTCGCCCAAGTGGATACCGACGGCGACCTCGGAAGCATCGGCCCGGCCGAAGTACTTGGCCACCGCCTGGCTCAGCGCGGTCGGCTCGCCTCGGCCGTCCTCGGCGCGGGTTGCCCACCACATCACCTCGACGCCGAGGTCCAGACCACCGCCCCAGTCACCGGTGAAGCGGCCGAGTGCGAGGAACCTGGTCTGCTCGCCGCTGGGCGCCACGCCGACGCAGTTGATGCCCGCGCCACACGTGACACCGACGCCCCATGGTCGCTGGGTGCCGGCCCGCAGCACGGCGAACGTGTCGTTGCCGGCCCGGATACTCGGACTCCAGTGCCTGGTGTTCAGCTCGGCCGCCAGCCGCTCCTCTTCCTGCGGCAGGTCGGCGCCCGCGATGAACGCCGACGTGTGCTCGGCGATCTTGCCGTCCGGGTCGATGTCGGCCTGCCGAGCGACCGCCCGAACCAGGTCGTCCAGCACCACCAACGACGTCTCGAAACGTCTGTCGTCCACCGATGTGCCTGGACCGCGGGCGCTGGCCAACAGCGCCCCGTCGGTCCCGATCAGGGCCACGTCCGTCTTGCTGTTGCCGCCGTCGATGGCCAGGACGGCGGCCGGTGCGCTGGCGACGATCACGATGTCGCCCACGGCAGGTGAGCGTGGTTCTCCGCGATCAGCCGGTCGGTCAGCTTCTCCGCGATGTCGATCTGCCCGACCAGCGGGTGCGCCAACAGCGTGCGGAACAGCTTGTCCCTGCTGCCGTCCACCGCGGTGGCCACGGCCAGTTCCTCGTACGCGGTGACGTGCGCGATCAGGCCCCGGTACAGCGGTTCGACCGGGTCGATCGGCAGTGCGACCGGACCGTCCGCGCCGATGGTGGCCGGCACCTCGATGACGGCGTCGTCGTCCAGGAACGGCAGGGTGCCGTTGTTGCGCAGGTTGACCACCTGCGTGTCACCGGTGTCCGCGGTCAGCGAGGCCAGCAGGTTCACCGCCGCCTCGGAGTAGAACGCGCCACCGCGCTTGGACAGCAGTTCCGGCTTGTGGTCCAGCGCCGGATCGGCGTACATGTCCAGCAGTTCCTTCTCGTAGCCCGCCACGACCTCGGCCCTGGTCGGCTCGCCGCGCTGCTCATCGACCACCAGGTCGTGCGCCCAGTAGTAGCGCAGGTAGTAGGACGGCACGACGCCCAGCTTGCGGATGACGTCGACCGGCAGACCGATGTGGGCCGCGATGTCGTCGCCGTCGCTGGCCAGCAGTTCGGGCAGCACGTCCTTGCCGTCAAGGTAGACGGCCCGCTCCCAGGTCAGGTGGTTCAGACCGACGTGCCCGAGGCTGATCCGTTCCGGCTCGACACCCAACCGCGCGGCGAACGTGCGCTGGAAGCCGATCGCCACGTTGCACAGTCCGACGGCACGGTGGCCTGCGTCCAGCAGTGCCCTGGTGACGATGCCGACGGGGTTGGTGAAGTCGACGATCCACGCGTTCGGCTCGGCCAGTTTCCTGGCCCGCTCTGCGATGTCCAGCACGATCGGCACCGTGCGCAGCGCCTTGGCCAGCCCACCGGCACCCGTGGTCTCCTGCCCGATGCAGCCACACGCCAGCGGCCACGTCTCGTCCCGGTGCCGCGCGGCCTGGCCGCCGACCCGCAGTTGCAGCAGTACCGCGCCCGCGCCGTCCAGCCCGTCGTCCAGGTCGGTGGTGCCACGCACCGGAGCGGGATGCCCGTAGGCGGCCATGATCCGCGACGACACTCCGCCGACCCGTTCGAGCCGGTGCTCGTCCGGGTCGACCAGCACCAGTTCACTGACCGGTAGCGAGTCGGCGAGGCGCGCGACCCCGTCCACCAGCTCCGGGGTGTACGTGGAGCCACCGCCTACGACCACGAGCTTCATTCGTTCACTTCCTGTTCGTTCCGCTCCGTCACGCCGACCAGCGCTCCCGGGGTCGGCTCATCCGATGTGGCGACATGGCATGCGGCGACGTGCCCGGGGCCCAGCAGCCGGGGCTCGGGGGTGATCTCCGAGCACTTGTCGATCGCCAGCGGGCAGCGCCACCGGAACCGGCAGCCTGGCTTGGGGTTGACCACCTTCGGCGGCTCACCCCGGTCCGTCTCGGCCGTCACGTTCAGCGGCGCGCGCGGATCGGGCACCGCGGACAGCAGCAGCTGCGTGTAGGGGTGCTTCGGATTGCGCAGCACCTCCTCGGTCGGGCCGGTCTCCACGATGTGACCGGCGTACATGATCACCAGCCGGTCGGCAACGTACCGAGCACTGGCGATGTCGTGGGTGATGTAGAGGAACGACACCCCTTCCTGCTCACGCAGGTTCGCCATCAGGTTCAGCACGCCGATCCGGATCGACACGTCCAACATGGACACCGGCTCGTCGGCCAGGATCAGCTTGGGGCGACAGGCCAACGCCTGCGCGAAGCCGACCCGCTGCCGCTGGCCGCCGGAGAACTCGTACGGGTACCTCGTGAGCACGTCGGCGGCCGGCGTGAGGCCGACGACTTCGAGCACCCGTTCCGCCTCGGCCTGTTGCCGCTCCTGCGTGAGATCGGGTCGGTGCAGCTTCAGGCTGCGCAGGATGCCGTGCGAGATCCGGTAGGCGGGGTTCAGCGAGCTGAACGGGTCCTGGAACACCATCGGCACCTCGCCGCGGTACGCCATCACGTCCTTGCGCCCCCGCAACCCGGACAACGGCTTGCCACGGAAGTAGATCTCGCCGGATGTCGGCGTGTAGACCATGGCCAGCAGCCGCGCGATGGTGCTCTTGCCACTGCCGCTCTCGCCGGCCAGCGCGACGATCTCGCGTTCGTTGATCACCAGGTCGGCGTCGTCCACGGCGTGCAGCGACGTGCGGGAGAACGCATTTCCGATGGTGAAGTGCCGAGTGAGCTTTTCGGTGCGCAGCAAGGGAACTGACGTGTCAGACACGGGCACCGCCGTTCGCGTGGAGAAGGCACCGCACGTCGACGTCGCCGACGGCGTACAACTCGGGTTCGATGTGCGAGCACTCGGGCATCGCGACCGGGCAGCGCGGGTTGAACCGACAGCCGGGCGGTGGGTTGATCAGCTCGGGCGGGTTGCCCGGGATGCCGGTCATGTGCACCCTCGGTCCCCGGATCGACGGGAACGCCTCAAGCAGACCCTTGCTGTACGGGTGCGCTGGCGAGTCGAACACCGTCCGGGTGCGGCCGACCTCGGCCACCTGACCCGCGTACATCACGATCAGCCGGTCGGAGAAGTGGCTGACCAGCGACATGTCGTGGGTGACGAACGCGACCGCGAAACCGAGCTTCTGCTGGAGTTCCTTGATCTGCACCATCAGCGACCGCTGTGCCACCACGTCCAGCGCCGACGTCGGCTCGTCCATGATGATCAGGTCCGGCGTGAACAGCAGCGCCATCGCGATCATGGCCCGCTGCCGCATGCCACCGGACAACTGGTGCGGGTAGCTCCTGAGGTGAATCGGGTCGATGCCGACCAGCCGCAGGACCTCCGCGGAGCGCTGCTTGATCCGGTCCCGCGACCACTTCTCGTGTGCCTGGATGGCGTCCCGGAACTGGGCACCGATCGACTTCACCGGGCTGAACGCGTTCATCGCGCTCTGCATGACGACGGACATGTCCAGCCACCGGGAGGTGGCCAGTTGCTTGTCGGTCATGCCAACCAGGTTGCGGCCCTTGAAGTGCACGCTGCCGCCGGTGATCGCGGCGGGCGGGGACAGCAGCTGGGCGATGGCGAACAGCAGCGTCGACTTGCCGCAGCCGGACTCGCCGACGATGCCGAGGAACTCGCCAGCGTCCAGATCGAGGCTGACCCCGTCGACGGCACGCACCGAGCCACGGGCCACCGCGTACTCGACGGTGAGGTCCCGGACCTCAAGAATGCGTTCGCTTGACACGGATCCTCCGAACCGGGCGTAGGGCGGGGTTGCTGATCTCGTCGAACGCGTTGTTCAGCAAGGCGAAAGCCGTGCCGAGCAAGGCGATGCACACGCCGGGGACCGTGGCCCAGAGGTACTGGCCGGTCTGCAGGGCCTCGTTGTTCTGGGCCCAGTACAGCATCGTGCCCCAGTCCACGCTGCTCGTGTCGCCGAGGCCGAGGAACTCCAGGCCGGACGCGGTGAGGATGGCGTACAGCGCGGCACCGAGGAAGTTGGCCACGATCAGGGACGTCATCGTGGGCAGCATCTCGAACACGATGATGTACGAGCGTTTCTCACCACGGACCTTGGCCGCCTGCAGGAAGTCCCTGTTGCGCAACGACAGTGCCTGGGATCGCAGTTGTCGCGCACCGTAGGACCAGCCGGTGATCACCAGCACGATGATCAGCACGCTGAGGCTGTGGTGGTTGGCGTATGCCGCGATGACGATCACCAGCGGCAGGGTCGGGATGACCAGGAAGACGTCGGTGAGCAGGTTGAGGATGTCGTCGGCGATGCCACCGAGGTAGGCGGCCGAGACGCCGATCAGCACCGAGAGCACGGTCGCGAACAGACCTGCGATCAGCGCGATGATCAGCGCGGGCCGAGCGCCCCAGATCACCTCGGACAGGATGTCCTGCCCGTAGGCGGTGGTGCCCAGCCAGTGCTGTGCACTGGGGCCGAGCATCCTGCCGTAGATCTCCGCGCCGGGGTCACCCGGCTCTATCCACTGTGGAATGATCGCCAGGATCACGAAGAACACCAGGATGCCGAGACCGACGGTGGCCTTCCGGTTGGACCGGATGGCCCGCCACAGATTGCCGCCGAACCGGCTGTCCCGGCCGGACTTCCGGCCCGTCTTGCCGCCGGCCGTGGTCGGCGCCTCGTCGACGCCCGCGGAAACACCAATGGTCGCCATCGGTTACCTCGCAGACCGGGTTCGGGGATCGAGCAGGGCGGTTGCGATGTCAGCCAGCAGCACCGCGACGAGCACGGCGACCGTGATCAGCAGGAACAGGCACTGCATCAGTGGGAAGTCCTCGTTCTGCACGGCCTGCACCAGCATGAAGCCGACACCCGGGTAGTCGAACACGTCCTCGACCAGCACGGCGCCGCTGACCACGAACCCGAGCGACATCGCGAAACCGGTCAGGTTCGGCAGGATCGAGTTGCGGGCCGCGTAGTCCAGCATGATCCGACTGTTGGACAAGCCTTTCGCCCTGGCCATCCGGATGTAGTCCTCGGCAAGCGTGGTCACCATGGTGTTGCGCATGGTGAGCACCCAGCCGCCGATCGACGTGATCAGGATCGCGGCGGCCGGCAGGATCGCGTGCCGCAGCGCGTTGCCGATGAACACCCAGTTCCAGCCGGTCTCGATCCCGGGGTCGAGACCGAGTGCGACCGGCAGCCACGGGTTGATCTCGGCGAACAGGATGATCAGCATCATGCCGACCCAGAAGTAGGGCAGGCCGGTGCCGACCACGAACAGCGGCGGCAGGATGCTGTCCGCCTTGCCGCCGCGCTTCCACGCTGCGATGGTGCCGATGCCGGTACCGAGCAGGAACGCCAGGATCGTGGTGACGCCGACCAGGGTCAGCGTCCACGGGATCGCGGCGGCCACGGTCTTCGCCACCGGCTGGAACGTCTGCACCGAGTCGCCGAAGTCCAGCCGGAACGTGTTGCCGATGTACTGGAAGTACTGCGTCAACTGACTCTGGTTCGTGTCGATGCCCAGCGCGGTCGTGATCGCCTTGAGCGCCGACGGCGACAGGCGCCCGTGGAAGCGCGCCATGATCGCGTCGGCCGGACTGCCCGGCATCAGCCGGGGAATCAGGAAGTTGATCGTCAGGGCGGCCCACAGGGTGAGCACGAAGAACCCCGAGCGACGGAGTAGATACCTCACGGCAGGCTCCTGTTACTCACCCTGTGGACCTCTTCTGACTGACTGCTCTGGCTACTTGGGCTGGAGGTGCAGCAGCACCTGACCCATGTCGGGCACCTGGAACGCGGACGGCAGCGCGTACTGGTTCTGCGGTGTCGGCCATCCGGTGAAGTGCGTCGTGTCGTACTGGAACCAGTCCACCGACTCGGTGATCGGGATGATCGGGACCTGCGTCAGCATGACCTGTTCCAACTGGCCGATGATCTGCTTCTGCAGGTTCGGGTCGGTCGTGGCGCCGTACTGGTCGAGCAGTGCGTCGGTCTGCGAGTTGCTGTAGCGCTCGTAGTTGGACGACGCGGCCTGGCCGATGGGGGCCGAGTTGGCCGAGTACAGCCACTGACGCATCTCGTAGTAGGGCGCCGGGCCACCGGACTCCGCGTAGTACGCGAGATCGAACTGGCCGTTGAACAGCTTGTTGTCGTAGTCGTCGGACGACAGGTTGTCCGGGGTCAGCTCGATGCCCGCTGCCTTGGCGCTCTGCACCAGGGTCTGCACGCTGGCCACCCAGTCGGAGTAGTCACCGATGTTGAGCACGTGGAAGGACAGCTTCTTGCCGGATGCGGACTCGAAGATGCCGTCCGGACCCTTGTGGTAACCGTCGCCTTCCAGCAGCGAGGCGACCTTGTCCGGGTCGTAGGTGTAGGCAGCGGCAGCCGTCTTGGCCTCCGGGGTCACCCAGCTCTCGAACGTCGGTGTCACGACACCCATCTGGTTGCCGGGCGGCTCGTAGCCGTACTCGCCGATGCTGGAAGCCTTGTTGCGGTCCACCGCGTAGGCGAGCGCCTGCCGGACGGTCTGGTCCTTCAGCAACGCGTTCGTCTCGTTGGGGAACAGCGCGACCTGTGCGGTGGGCGGGAACCAGTAGTGGTGGTCCGGACTCTTCTTGGCGTAGAAGGCATCGATGTTGGGGATGAACTGACTGCCCCACTGCGCCTGGCCGGTGGCGAGGTAGTTGTTGGCCGGGTCGTTCGACGTGAACGCCGGGTACAGCACCTTGGCGACCTTGGGCAGGCCGGGCTGCCAGTAGCCCTTGTTCGCGGTCAGGGTGATGTTCTGCGGGGTGCAGGGGTTCACCTGGTACGCACCGGTGGCGACCGGCTTGGCGTCGGCGTAGTGCACCGGGTCCTTGATGCTGGACCAGATGTGCTGCGGCACGATCGGCACCTGGTCGGCGATGTAGTAGAAGTACGGCACAGCTGCCGACTTGAAGTTCATCACGACCTGGTCGTTGCCCTGCTGCGCGACGCTGGTCAGCACCGACCACACGGAGTTGAGGTCCAGGGCGGGGTTCTTCTTGATCAGGTTGAACGTGAACGCCACGTCGGCCGCGGACATGGGCTGCCCGTCACTCCACTTGACGCCGTCGCGGACGGTGAAGGTCAGCGTCTTGTTGCCGTTGCTCCACGCGTACTTCGTGGCCAGCCAGGGCGTGGTCTGGTCATTCTTCAGGGCATTGACGAACGTCAGCGGTTCGTAGATGTCACCGAGCGCCAGGAACTGCACGGCACTGTTGAACGGGTTGAAGCTGCACGTCCACAGGCCACCACTCTCGTTGGAGATGGTGAGCGTGCTGCCTGGGCTCGCACTCGTCGCCGAGCCACTGCCGCAGGCCGCCAGCACAGTGACCGCTAGGCCACCGGCGACCGCCATCGCGAGCTTTCTGAAGCGCCTCATCGGGGTTGTGTCCTTCACTCTGGGGGTAACCGGCGCGCGTGTCCGACCACGGGAGCGGTCCGACATGCGCGTCTTTCGTGGAATGCACGAAGGGCGCACAAACCTATCGTGCCTGTTCCCCGAGGACGCTGCTGCGGGCGCGCACCCGCGCGGGGTGCGCGCACGCGACCATCGGTACGGGCACTGGAACGACCAGCGCCCCAGTGCTCGTCGCGGATGCGTCGTACGGGACTGATCAGGTCGAACGGCAGGATCAACTTCCCGCTCCCGGCCACGTTTCGGTCGATGGCGGGCGCCGCCACCGGTGCCCTCTCGGGTCCGGTGCCGGTGATCCGGATGGGTAGGACCACGGCCTCTCC
>DASUJK010000458.1:0-50614 GCA_036279295.1 Pseudonocardiaceae bacterium
ATCGGCGGCACCATCTCGTCCTTCTACGACTGGTACGCCGACCTGCCGATGGCCTCCCCGCAGGTGTTCGGCGACCAGACCGACGTACCGGAGTCCGCCGACTGGTGGAACGCCGGGTATCTGATCGTGTGGGGCACCAACCTGCCCATCACCCGCACCCCGGACGCCCACTTCATGACCGAGGCCCGATACAAGGGGCAGAAGGTCGTGGTGGTCTCGCCGGACTACAGCGAGCACACCAAGTTCGCGGACGACTGGCTCGCCGCCGCGCCCGGCACCGACGGGGCGCTGGCCATGGCGATGGGCCACGTCATCCTCAGCGAGTTCTACCGCGACCGGCAGGTGCCGTACTTCACAGAGTACGCCAAGACGTACACCGACCTGCCGTTCCTGGTCCGGCTGCGCGAGCGGACCGGGGAGAAGGGCACGGCGTACGTCCCGGACAAGTTCCTCACCGCCGCCGACCTGCCCAGCCTGCCCGACCAGTGGGGCCGCGACGACGAGGCGGCCGAGTTCAAGACCGTGCTGCTGGACGCGCGCACCGGAGAACCGGCCGTCCCGAACGGTTCGCTGGGCTTCCGCTGGCCCGGCGAGAAGGACTCCCCGGACCCGCGCTGGAACCTGCGCCTGGACGGCGTCGACCCGCTGCTGTCCCTGCACGGCCGCCCCGGCGCCGAGCCCGTGCCGGTGGACCTGCCGCGCTTCGACGCCGGCCCGGGGGAGTCCGGCGGCACGGTCCGGCGCGGTGTGCCGGCCGCGCGGGTCGGCGGCCGCCTCGTGACCACCGTCTTCGACCTGGTCCTCGCCCAGTACGCGGTGGCGCGCGAGGGGCTGCCCGGCACCTGGCCGACCGGGTACGACGACGCGGCGTCCCCCTGCACCCCGGCCTGGCAGGAGGCCATCACCGGGGTGCCGGCCAAGGCGGCGGCCCGGGTCGCGCGGGAGTTCGCCCGCAACGCCGAGCGCACGCACGGCCGGTCGATGATCGCGATGGGGGCCGGCACCAACCACTGGTTCCACTCCGACCAGATCTACCGCGCGTTCCTGTCGCTGGTGATGCTGACCGGCAGCCAGGGCGTCAACGGCGGCGGCTGGGCGCACTACGTCGGGCAGGAAAAGGTCCGGCCACTGACCGGGTGGTTTCATCTGGCGTTCGGCCTGGACTGGCAGCGCCCGACCCGGCACATGGCCGGCACGCCGCTGTGGTGGCTGGCCACCGACCAGTGGCGCTACGAGGCGTTCCCGGCCGATGCGCTGGCCAGTCCGCTGGGACCGGGACGGCTGGCCGGGCGCACCCTGCCGGACTGCAACGCGCTGGCCGCGCGGCTGGGCTGGCTGCCCTCGCATCCAGCGTTCGACCGCAACCCGCTGGACCTGTGCGACGAGGCCGAACAGGCCGGCACACCAGTGCCCGATTACGTGGTCGGGCAACTGAAATCCGGCGCGCTGCGGTTCGCGGCCGAGGACCCGGACAACCCGGCGAACTTCCCCAGGGTGCTGATGGTGTGGCGGGCGAACCTGTTCGCATCGTCGATGAAGGGCCACGAGTACCTGATGCGGCACCTGCTGGGCACCAGTGACGCGGTCAGTGCCACCGAAACCCCACCCGAACTGCGACCGACCGAGGTGGTGTGGCGAGACGACGCGCCGGTCGGCAAGCTGGACCTGTCCGTGGCGGTGGACTTCCGGATGACCAGCACGTGCCTGTTCTCCGATGTCGTGTTGCCCGCCGCGACCTGGTACGAGAAGTACGACCTGTCCTCCACCGACATGCACCCGTTCGTGCACGCCTTCACCCCGGCGATCGCCCCGCCGTGGGAGGCCCGCACCGATTTCGACCTGTTCCACACCCTCGCCGCCGAGTTCTCCCGGCAGGCGGCAACCCACCTGGGTGTGCGGCGGGACGTGATCGCCGCCCCGCTGGCGCATGACACGCCGGACGAGGTGGCCCAGCCGCACGGCGTGGTCGCGGATTGGCAGGCCGGGGACTGCGAGCCGATTCCCGGGCAGACCATGCCGAAACTGATCGTGGTGGAACGCGACTACGGTGCGGTGGCCGACAAGATGGCCGCGATCGGGCCGCTGCTGGACACACTGGGCACCACCACGAAGGGCATCACCTGGACACCGGACGCGGAGATCGACTATCTGCGCCGCCACAACGGCATCGTGCGTGGTGGGATCGGCGAGGGACGCCCGTCGATCGCCCGGGACGACCAGTTCTGTGAGGCGATCCTCGCGCTGTCCGGTACCACCAACGGGCGGCTGGCGGAAGCCGGTTTCCGGGTCCTGGAGAAACAAACCGGGGTCGAACTGGCTGACCTTGCCGGGGAGCGGGCCGGGGACCGGATCACCTTCGCCGACACCCAGACCCAGCCCCGCGCCGTGATCACCTCACCGGAATGGTCGGGTAGCGAAACGGGCGGCCGCCGGTACTCGCCGTTCACGGTCAACGTGGAGCGGCACAAACCCTGGCATACGCTGACCGGGCGGCAGCATTTCTTCCTCGATCACGACTGGATGGCCGAGTTCGGTGAACACCTGCCCACCTACCGGCCACCGCTGAACATGCTCGCCCACTTCGGTGATCCGTCCCGATCCGATGGCGGCCCGGAGGTGGTGGTGCGCTATCTGACCCCGCACTCGAAGTGGTCGATCCACTCCGAGTACCAGGAGAACCTGCACATGCTCACCCTGTTTCGCGGTGGTCCGGTAATCTGGATGAGCCCCGTGGACGCGGACAAGATCGGGGTGGCCGACAACGACTGGATCGAGGCGTACAACCGCAACGGCGTCGTGGCCTGCCGGGCGGTGGTCACCCACCGGATGCCCGAGGGCACCGTGTTCATGTACCACACCATGGACCGTCACCTGAACGTGCCGAAAACCGAGATCACCGGCCGGCACGGCGGCGGCGACAACTCCCTGACCCGGCTGCTGATCAAACCCACCCACCTGATCGGCGGCTACGCCCAGTTCTGCTACGGCTTCAACTACATCGGCCCGACCGGCAACCAGCGCGACGAGATCACCGTCATCCGCCGCCGCGCCCAGGAGGTGGAGTTCTGATGCGCGTCATGGCACAGGTCGCGATGGTGATGAACCTGGACAAGTGCATCGGCTGCCACACCTGCTCGGTCACCTGCAAGCAGACCTGGACCAACCGGCCAGGCGCCGAGTACGTCTGGTTCAACAATGTGGAGACCAGACCCGGCGCCGGTTACCCGCGCCGCTACGAGGACCAGGAGCGGTTCAAGGGTGGCTGGACGCTGAGCAAGCGCGGCAAGCTCAAGCTCAAGGCCGGCGGCAGGCTGCGCAAACTACTGTCCATTTTCTACAACCCGGACCTGCCCTCGCTCGACGATTTCTACGAGCCGTTCACCTTCGACTACGAGCACCTCACCACCGCGCCGCTGTCGGACTCCTTTCCCAGTGCCCGTCCGAAGTCCCAGCTGACCGGCCGCGACATGGCGCCCTCGGCCGGGCCGAACTGGGACGACGACCTGGCCGGATCGGGCACCTACGCCGCCGCCGACCCGAATCTGGAGGGGCTGGCCGAGCAGGTGCGGATGGAGTTCGAGCACGCCTTCTACTTCTACCTGCCCCGGATCTGCGAGCACTGCCTCAACCCCAGCTGCGTGGCCTCGTGCCCGTCGGGCGCGATGTACAAACGCGAGGAGGACGGGATCGTGCTGGTCGACCAGGACCGCTGCCGCGGCTGGCGGTTCTGCGTCTCGGGTTGCCCGTACAAGAAGGTGTACTTCAACCACCGCACCGGCAAAGCCGAGAAGTGCACCTTCTGCTACCCGCGCATCGAGGGCGGCCAGCCCACGATCTGCTCGGAGACCTGCGTCGGCCGGCTGCGGCATCTCGGCGTCATGCTCTACGACGCGGACGCGGTCCTCGCCGCGGCATCCACCCAGGACGACACGGACCTCTACGAGGCCCAGCTGTCGGTGTTCCTCGACCCGCACGACCCCGAGGTGATCGCCGCGGCCGAACGGGACGGCATCGCGCACGACTGGATCACCGCCGCGCAGCGCTCCCCGGTCTATGCGCTGATCAGCAAGCACAAGGTGGCGCTGCCGCTGCACCCGGAGTACCGCACGATGCCGATGGTCTGGTACGTACCGCCGTTGTCCCCGATCACCGACGCCGTACACTCCACCGGCCACCACGACGACGACCCCGACAACGTGTTCGCCGCCATCGAATCCCTACGCATCCCCCTGGGTTACCTGGCGAACCTGTTCACCGCGGGCGACACCGCGCCGGTGGAACGGTCACTGCGCAAACTGACCGTGCTGCGCACCCACATGCGTGCCCAGCAACTCGGGGACCCGGTGCCGACCGATCTGCTGTCCTCGGTCGGCATGACGGCCGAGGACGTCGAAGAGCTGTACCGCATCCTGGCCATCGCCAAATACGACGAGCGTTACGTCATCCCGAAGGTGCACGCCGAGGACACCGGACGGTTGCAGGCCCAGCACTGCTCGGTGGGTTATCCCGGCGGGGCCGCTGATCTCGGCGCCCACACCGAGGACACCCTCGCCGCCGCTGGGGACGGTAGCCAGTTCCGCGACGACGACGGGCGACTACGGTTCAACCTGTTGGGCTGGAACGGTTCCGGCAAACCGACCCACCTGTTCGGCGAAGGCGCCCACCGGTGATCCGCCATCAGCGCCGCGTCCCGTCCCATCCGGCGGACCTGGCCCTACGGTACAAGATCGGCTCGATCCTGCTGCGGTATCCCGACGACCGGGTATTGGCCCACCTCGATGACGTCACCGCCGCGATACCGGCGATCACGGACGCCGCCTCGCGGGAGGCGCTGGCCCGGTTGACCGACTGGCTGGCCGCACGGACGCCCACCGAGGCAGCAGCACACTACGTCGACACGTTCGACCACACCCGCCGCCGCAGCCTGCATCTGACGTACTACCGCTACGGCGACACCCGCAAGCGCGGCATGGCACTGCTCGCGCTCAAACACACCTACCGCCAGGCCGGACACCCCGCGCCCGACGAGGAACTGCCCGACTTCCTGCCCCTGATGCTGGAATTCGCCGCGCTCGCCCCGGAACCCGGTCGACGCCTACTGGCAATGTGCCGCGCCGGCGTGGAGTTGCTGGCCGACGCCCTGCGCCAGCGTGACTCGCCCTACGCAGGTGTGGTCGACGCGATCCGCGCCGGGCTACCCGAACTCACCGACCGTGACCGGAACGAACTGCGTGCCCTGGCCGAGGGCGGGCCACCCGGTGAACAGGTCGGCCTGGAACCGTTCGCGCCACCCGACTACATCGCGGGAGGGTCTCGATGAGTGCGTGGGATCTGTGGTGGTGGGTGATCCTGCCCTACCTCGCGCTGGCCACCTTCGTGGTCGGGCACGTGTGGCGCTGGCGCTACGACCAGTTCGGCTGGACCAGCCGCTCCACCCAACTCCAGGAACGCGTCCTGCTCAAATGGGGCAGCCCCCTGTTCCACTACGGCACCTTCGCCGCCATCGCCGGGCACGTCATCGGTATCCTCATCCCCGAATCGTTCACCCGCGTCCTCGGCATCCCTGAGACCGTGTACCGCTGGTTCTCCTCGGTCGCCGGTACCATCGCCGCCATCGGCGTGATCGTCGGCGTGGTCATGCTCGCCTACCGCCGCACCCTCGTTCCCCGGGTGCGGGCGACCACCAGCCCTGTGGACTGGGTGGCGCTGATCCTGCTGGCGATCGTGATCGTGCTGGGCATCATCCCCACCATCGGCGTCAACCTGCTCGGCGGCGGCTACGACTACCGGAACAGCGTGGCGCTGTGGTTCCGTGGCCTGTTCGCCGGCAACCCGGACGTGGCCGCGATCACGCACGCGCCGCTGATCTACCAGATCCACGCCACCGCCGCGTGGGCCATCCTGGCGATCTGGCCGTTCACCCGGCTGGTCCACGCCTGGAGCTATCCGCTGTGGTACCTGTGGCGCCCGTTCATCGTCTACCGCAGCCGGGTACCGGCCCACCCCACCGAACCGGGCACCAGTGGACGCCGTTGGCGGCGCATCGGCGTCCGCTACTGACCGAGGAGGCACACGATGCGAAAACTCTCCCTGGACGCCTTGGCCCGCGAACACCTCGAACGCGCTGCGACCGGTTCGACCGGTCGCAGCGCCACCACCGTGTTCGGCGGACACGAACAGGTGCTGCGCCAAACACTGGTCGCCCTGCGCGCGGGCACCTCGCTGACCGAACACGACAGCCCCGGCGAGGCCACTCTGATCGTGCTGCGCGGCCGAGCGCGCCTGCACGCCGGCGACGACACCTGGGAGGGCCGCACCGGCGATCTCCTGATCATCCCACCGGCACGGCACAGCCTGGACGCGGTCGAGGACAGCGTCATCCTGCTCACCGTCGCCAAATAACCCCTGTGACTGCCGAGAATCCCATCCACCCAGCTCGGAAGCCGGCAGACCTGGCCGCGGCAAGATGATCACTTATGCTGCCTCGGTCGGCCTATCCGGCCGTCACCAACGCCTTCGCCGCCTTGCGACTGCCGCCAACGGAGCCACGGCGAAGTTCCGTCCGGAGGACCGCGCCCTTCTCGCCGCGTTGCTGGCTCCACCGCCGCGGAATGCTCTGCGCCGATTGCGGCTGTTGATCCGGCCAGACACCGTGTCGCGGTGGCATCGTGACCTCATCAAGCAGCGCCACACCCGTACCTGCCGACCCCGTCGGCCTGGGCGCCCTCGGACCGTCCGCTCGATCCGAGTCCTGGTCCTTCGTCTGGTGCGGGAGAACCCCTCGTGGCAACGATCGAAGCCCACGAATCCCGTTCTGACCCCGGTACCCACGAAGATCACGTATCGACGCCACGACGCATGACAGGAAGGTCTGAGGCCAATGCGGTCCCCTGGCCGCAACATCGTGCTGGGTCTCGTCGCGGGCACTGCCATCGCGGTGAATTGGGGCTGGCGCCCCGCACGGAGCCGGCGGGCGCGGCACGCCCGTACGCCGCGACGACGGTGCCCATGCGGCCGGTTGCCCCGCTGATCGCACTGCCACCCGCTCCACGGACGACATACGTGGTCGCCGCGCACGGCGACACGCCGGCCCAGACGTTCGCCTACGCCCAGGCGCCGGTGCTCAACATCGGTGTCCAACAGGTGTCCTGATCAGGACCAACCAGCAGGGTCGGCCGGTTTCGGTTACCGTGAACACCCGCACAACACCCAGCGCGACCGGTGTCACCTGGATGGTGGTAGATGTTGCGAACCACAGGACAGCGGCCAGCCTGACGGAGATCAACGCCGCGCTCCAGGCGCTTACTGCCCGCCAGATCACCGGCACGTGGAATATCCACACCTGGGTGACCGTCGCCGAACGGGAGTGAAGAGTTGATGGGTGCCCGGATTCCGTCAGCGTTGGCATCTGGTCGTTGACCACCGCAGGCTCTGGAGTCCACCGAGCGCGCACAGCGGCGCCAGGAGATGATGGTGCGCACCTGCCCACAGTTGAAGCAGCTCCGTGACAGACCATCCAGGACGGTTACCGTGATCGTGTTTCCGCTGTGCGTGCTCACCGTCCTTGGGCTGGTGGTCGGCAGCTTTCTCAATGTGGTGGTGTATCGGGTGCCACGGGGAGAGCCGTTGGCCTACCCGCCATCGCACTGCCCGCTCTGCCTGTCCCCCGTCCGCCACCGGCACAATGTTCCGGTGCTGGGCTGGCTGATCCTGCGCGGCCGCTGTGCCGACTGCCGAGCGCGGATCAGCATCCGTTACCCGTTGGTCGAGTTGGTCACCGGCCTACTGTTTCTGGCCATCGCGGCATGGGCCACAGGGTCTCACCTGATCGGCGCGCTGCTGGCCTTTCTGTACTTCGCGTCGATCGGGATCGCGCTCGGCTTGATCGACCTGGACACCCATCGTCTACCCAACACCATCGTGCTGCCGTCGTACCCCGTGCTCGCCATCCTGCTCACACTCGCAGCAGGATGGCAGCAAGACTGGTGGGCCCTGGCTCGTGCCGGCATTGGCGCCGCCGCGCTGCTGGGCTTCTATTGCTCGTTGGTTGTGATCTATCCGGCCGGGATGGGGTGGGGTGATGTCAAACTGGCCGGCCTGGTCGGCGCCATGCTCGGCTACCTGTCCTGGTCCGCATTGCTGGTCGGATCATTCGGCGGCTTTTTCCTCGGCGCACTGGTCGGCATCACGGTCATCGCGGCCGGACGCGGAAACCGCGGTTCCGCACTGCCGTTCGGACCATTCATGATGGCTGGCGCGCTGGTGGCGATCTTCGCCGCGGGTCCGATCGCCCGAGCCGGTCTCAGCCTGGTCGCCAAAGCATGAACCCGCGCGAGCGCAACCTGAGCACAGGTCCGCATGTCTACCCCTGTGGCCAGCGCAGATCCGCCGCGACAACGGGACGGCCGAAGTAGTAGCCCTGGACCTGGTCGCAATCGAGCTGGCGAAGAATGTCGAGCTGCCCGGCGGTTTCCACTCCTTCGGCGACGACCGTCAGGTCGACGCCGTGCGCCATGGCGATGATGCCGGCCACGATGACCTTGGCGTCCTTCGACTCCTCGATCTCACTGATGAAGGACTGATCGATCTTCAAGGAGTCGACCGGAAGCTTGCGGATCTGAGCGAGAGACGAATAACCGGTGCCGAAATCGTCGATCGCCAGGTGAACCCCGAGCTCGCGCAGGGCGTTCAGCCTCTCGTACGCAACCGCTGGGTCTCTCATCAGCATGCTCTCCGTTATTTCAAGGCACAGCCGCTCGATGGGCAGCCCAGCGCTGCGCATCGCATCATCGACCATGGTCACGAGATCAGGCTGATCGAGTTGCCTGGCCGAGATGTTGACCGCGAGATCGATGCCCATTCCGCACCGTATGCGCCATTCGGCCAGTTCCCTTATCGACGTGTCCAGCGTGAACGAACCGATCAGATTGATCAAATCACTCTCTTCGGCGAGGGGGATGAACTCCGTCGGCGGGATTTCTCCTTGTTGCGGATCGGACCACCGGACCAGTGCCTCGACACTTACCATCCGCTGTTTCCGAACGTCGACGACCGGCTGGTAGGCCATCCACAGCCGGCCATTCCTCAGGGCATCCCGTATGTCCTGCTCGAGCTGCAGGCGGCCTTGTACTCGTTTCCGCAACTCGACATCGAAGAACTCGTACCGGCTGCGACCGCGCGTCTTCGCCTCGTACATCGCGACATCGGCGTCCCGCAACAGGTCATCGGCCGTCCGTAGGTCGTCCGGTCCGACAACCACGATTCCGATGCTGGCATCGATGTGCAGCCGGTGTCGCCGCACCGCAATCGGTTCGACCAACGAGTCACGCAAGTGGCCGGCCATGGCTCGAAGCATGTTCTGATCGGCGGCACCGGTCACGACCACTGCGAACTCGTCGCCGCCGATTCTGCCGACGAGGTCGCCCTGCCGCACACCGTTGCGTAGTCGTCGCGCGGCGATTCGCAGCACCTCGTCACCGACCCCGTGACCGAGTGAGTCGTTGATCACCTTGAACTTGTCCAGGTCGAGAAACAGAACCGCGGCGGCCCTCTCCTGTCCGGACGCCCGGACGGCGGTCGCGAGTTGTTGCACGACGAACGCGCGGTTGGCCAGCCCGGTCAGTGCATCGTGGGTCGCGTCGTAGCGGAGTCGCTCACTGGTCTCCCGGCGTTCGGTGATGTCGCTGAAGGAGATGACCACCGCATGGGGTGGATCGGCGTCATCGGTGATCGGTCTGGTGCTCTGCGACAGCCACACCCACTTGCCGTCGCCCCTCCGTAGACGGAGCACCTGGTGATTCTGTGCGACGCCGGTACGCCGAGTGACCATCCACGGATAGTCCTGGGGCGCGACGAGGGTGCCTTGCTTGTCGTACACTTCGGCCTCGTCGCCGCCCGCCCCTACGATTTCGTCCGGTTGCCATCCCAGGATGCGACCTGCCGCCGGGTTCGCGGACTCGATACGGCCGTTGGCCCCGACGACGATGACGCCCTCCTCCAGCGAGGCGATCACATTGCTGAAGCTCTGTTGGGATCGGTACCGCTCGGTTTCGTCCGTGCACACCAGGGCGTAGCCATCGGCCATCCCGGCCGCGGAAACCCGGACGTTGACCACCGTCCCGTCACCTCGGCGGTGGGCGCCTTCGATCACACCACCCGCTCGGAGCACCGCGAGCGGGTCGAATCGCGCGCCGATCATTTCGCCGACCGGCCGGCCGATGGCGTCGGCCGTCCGATACGCGTAGATGGCCTCGGCCGCAGGATTCCAACTCGTCACCACACCAGCACCGTCGGTCGCGATGATCCCATCGCTGACGTGGCGGACCAGCATGGCCTGGTAGCGCAGACTCGCCTCGGCGATCTTGCGGACGGTCAGGTCACGCATGATCACCTGGAACGCAGGCCGCCCCTTCCAGGTTGTCCGTACCGAGACCACCTCGACGACGAGCATCTTGCCGTCGGCTCGCAACAGTCCGGCCTCCGCCGGTTCGGACGTCGCGCCATGGGTGGTCAGGCTCGCGATGCGGCGCTGCATTTCCGGAATCGAATTCATGTCCACGAAGTCGGTGATCGCTCGACCCAGCAGGTCCGAACCGGCTTTCAGGCCGAGAAGTTGACCGATCGCCGGATTCGCATAGACGACTCGGCCTGCCTCGTGGACGGCGATGCCGTCGGGGCTGAGTTCGCTGAGCAGCCGATAGCGATCGGTCAGGCCGGCAACATTCTGGCTGGCCACACGCTGTTCGGTCACGTCCGTCGCGATGCCGACCACGCCGCCCGCGCACTTGTCGCCGAACCTGCGGGCCCGGAACTGGACCCACCGGCTGGGTACGTCCGGCGAATCAAGACGCTGCTCGAGTTCGAAGTTCTCCCATACGGGTGCGGTCCGCGCCGAATCGGTCAACGGCTCGATCAGTTCGGTCAGCCGGGCCCGGACGTCGTCGTAGGCCGCGCCTGCCATACCGAGCACGTCATCAAGGCCAGGCAGCCACGTCAATGTGTCGGCGGGCAGGTCGAGCCGCCACAACGCGGTCGACTCGGCCGACAGTGCCAGTTCGGCCACCAACTTGGCATCCAGCTTCCCGCCCATGGTGACTCCACCGGCATCCTGGAGGTGAGCTGCCAATGCCGTGTCCGATCAGTTGCCTCAGGTAGCCTCTTGCTATTCCATGAACGGCAGCAGCCGAGCATATTCAAGGAAATCCAAGGCGCCATCCATCCGAGGCCGACCTGTTCGGTTGCCCGCGATCAGCAGACCAGACTCGAGACCGACGATGCGGGTGGTACGGGAGCCAGGACCGACGATCGAACACGCGCTCCGGGCGGGAGCGATCCAGTGCCCGGATTGTCGCGGTGTGCTTCGACCGTGGGGGATGGCGCGGGAGCGGGTAATACATGTCGGTGACGCCCGTGACCTGCCGGTACGTCCACGCCGAGCCCGCTGTGCGGTCTGCCACACCACGCACGTGTTGCTACCTGACTGGCTGTTGGCCCGCAGGGCCTATGCGGCACGTGTGATCTGGCGAGCTCTGGTGGCACACGCCACCGGCACCGGATACCGCCGCATCGCGCTGCGCCTGCGGGTGCCGGAAACAACCGTGCGGGACTGGCTGCGCGCCTGCGCACGGATGGAACCACGGCTCGTCGCGCGCCTCGCCGGGGCCGGACACACATCATCGTCCGCAGTTCTCCACCTGGACCGATCAACGCGCCCGCCGGCACCTTGGCGGATCGCCGCACGTCTCACCGGTGGTCGACTGCTCGTCAACACAAGTCCGCCCCGTGTCGTGCACGGAAAGCCCGCTGATCAGCCGCCCTGAGCCCGTATGGGCATCTGTGGCCGGTTTCGGCCTCGGTCCGCCCGGCCGCGCCGGCCGGACCACGTGATTGGGGACGAGGAGCACATCATGAATGTGAAGAAGATCGTCATCGCCGGCATCGGGGCGGTCACCGCGTACGGATGGGGTCGCGAGCCGATGTGGGACGGGCTCATCTCCGGCAGACCGGCGGCTGCGCTCACCAACGGCTACGGACGAAACGCCGACGAGCCGGGATGGGTGGCCCTGGTGTCGGACAGGGGTGACCCGACGGACGGTCCCGGCCGGTTCGCACAGGCGATGCGGGCGGCCGTGAGGGAGGCCATCACCGACGCGGGTAGCCGTGGCTGGCTGCCCGGCCGGCGGGTCGGCCTCCTGCACGCGACCGTGCTCGGCGAGGTGGATCTCTGGCGGGACTTCTATCTTGTCCGGCACGGCCAGACATCAAGGCGGGAATACTTGGCGCTCATGCCATCGACCGCGATGTCGAGCTTGATGCGGGAATACGGTTTCCACGGTCCCGTCATGAACGTGTCAGCGATGTGTGCCTCGGGCAACGCTGGCATGCTCACTGCCAAGTCCTGGCTCGACGCGGACATCGTCGACGATGTCGTACTCGTGGCCACAGACGTGTCCGCGACAAGGGAGAACGTGCGGAACTTCGCCAATCTCGGGGTCGTGATCACCGACGCCGAGCCGTTGGCCGCCTGTCGTCCGTTCCAGCAGGGTAGTCGCGGCTTCATCATGGGTGAGGCGTCGGTGGCTTTTGTCCTCTCCCGGACAGCGCCGCGGCCCTACGCGCACGCTCTCGGAGGCGCGATGACCCACGACGCGTTCCACGCCATCTCGATCGATCCGGAGCCGATCCAGGTGCGCCGCTGCTTCCAGGAGGCATTCGTGAACGCGCAGGTACCGGCGTCCGAGGTCCGGTATCTCAACGCGCATGGTCCAGGTACCCGACAGTGCGACACGACGGAGGCGTCGATGTTGGAAACGCTCCTACCCCCTGACGCCAGGGTGTACTCGGTCAAACCGTTGACCGGCCATTGCCAGAGCGCGGCGGCCGCGGTTGAACTCGCGGTCGCCGCACTCGGCTACGACCGGGGCTGCATCCCCGCGCCGCCGACAGTGGCAGCGGGTCATCCGCGGCTGCTGGACGGCCCCACACCGGTTACTGGCGGACTGACGGTCAAATCGTCGTTGGGCATGGGTGGTCACAACGCTGTCGTGATTATCTCACCAGCCACATAAGCGGGATATCGATGCCGTTCCACTCCGTCCGACTCAATGCGGGGCGGCGTCGCGCACCGCTGCGGGTACCCGTTGTGTCGGCACCACCGGCTGACCTGTCGATCCCTCGCGACGGTTCCTCGCCGTGGTGGCCAGTCTGCTGCGCAGATCGCCACAGGCTGCGATCCTCGCGTAGTACGCAGCCCGGCGCCGCGCGCTGACCGGCCCGCGAGTGTTGCGCTCCGTACGCATCGCCTCCGGATCGAGTTGGGAGTTGATACCATCCCGGAGCAGATCCAGAGCCTCCACCCGGATCTGGCACACCCGCGACTCGGTCACTCCCAACTCGGCAGCGATCTCGGCGATCGGACGATCCTGTAGAAAATGTCGAACGACGACGGTCTGCAACCGGACAGGCAGCGACTCGACGGCGTCGCGCAGATAGCCGATGCGCTCCCGGAGGAGCAAGGCATCCTCGGGTCCGAGCCGATGATCGGCCATTGAGTCGATCATGGCGCCCGATGCGGTGGCCTGCAGGCTCAGGATCGCGGCCTTGTTCGCGTTTCCGGTCGCCGCGTCGACATCGCGGGGGGCCATTTCCAGCGTCTCAGCTATTTCGACCGACGTGGGAGAGCGCCCGAGCGCGATGGCGAGTCGCTGCCGGGCGGCTTCCACATTTCGGACCCGGATGCGGGTCGAGCGTGGCGCCCAGTCGAGTTCACGCAACTCGTCCAGCATGGCCCATCGAATCCGGGCACTGGCAAATCCGGCGAAGGACCTGATCCGGTCAGGGTCGTAAGTGCGCGCACAGGTCACCAACGCGGTCAGCCCGGCCGCGGCCAGGTCATCCCGATCGACGTGCGGCGGCAGTCTGCCGGCCAGTTGGCGAAGGTGGCGCGCCACGAGCGGAAGATTATCGCGTACCAAGGCTTCTGTATCGACGGAGTCGACCACGGCTATCGACCTCCAGGAGCTCCCATCCGCGAACTCGACCCGAAATGGAATGACATCAGCGGCCCAACCACCTCGGCCTGATATCGCCGCACACTATGAATTCCAGTGGCCTCAACGTATCCTTTTCTGAATCTGCCGGATTCCGGCGCGACATGACGGCTGCCGAAATTGACGGAGTCCCGAATGGTGCCCATGACTCGCTCCCTTGGCTATACCAAGTAAAAAATGGCCCATCCACGGCCACACATAGCTCACCGCGGCCGGCAACCGTCGTCGGCCGATCAGGGCGCGCCTGGGGCTACCGGGCACTGGACCAGCTCAGGATGGCCACCTGACGCTGGCCGGCGACCGGCGTGGTGGGATCGGTATCCACGAACCCGACCCGCGCCGACAATGCCGGGATCGGGGTCGGTGGACCCTGCGGGACCGTGCAACTGGTCGACCCGGGGCAGACGTACACGCTCAGGAACACGTTGAACACGAATCCCGGCGAGTCGTCGGGCACCTCGATGATCGGACCGGAATAGACCAGGCTCCCGGTTTCCTTGACCGCCAACGCGCGCACTATGATACCGAATCGGAAAACCCACGCGGCCGCGTTGTTCAGTGTGAGGTCCACGACGCCGAGCGGGGCGTAGGTGGTGCCCTCCACATAGAACGGGACGCCGGAACCGTTCGCCGCGGTGAGCAACGCACAGGAGGAGCCCCCCGGGTACGGGGTGGTGGTGACGCAACCGCTCTCCGCGCGGAACGCGGGCGCGATGTAGGTCAGGTCGAGTTGGACACCGTCCAGATCCTGCGTGCCCTTCTTGCTGATGGTCGCCTGAGCACTCATCGTCGCGCCGGAGAAACCGACACTGTGCACCAACGACTGGAGCGACGACGTGATGTCGACAACGTCGGTCTGTCCAGCGGGAAGCGTCGCGTCGTAGCGCGGAATCGGCACGGCGAAGGTAGTGCCGCCGTTCGGGGTGACCTGGACGGACAACGATTCCGACGTGCCACCGTTCGGATTGAATCTGTGCCCCACCCGCAGCATCGCGGACACCAGATTGGATCCCGCGGGTATCACCGTGCCCGGAGCGTAGCCGTTGACGCTCACCTGGCCGACCTGACTATTGGCGTTGTTGGGGGTCCAGCCCGCGTAACTGCCGGGCGCGTAGGTGTTCTCGATGTTGGCCAGATCGGCCGTCGTGGCCGGTCCCGCCGTGACCGGTCCGTCGGTGAAACCGCCGGCCGATGTCACCGTGGCGGCCTTGAGGCCGTTGGTCCCGGTGAGCGCGGTGGTGGTCTCCGCGCCGGTGGTGTTGCCGTAGACGGCCACCGGTGGAACGGTGGGACTGTAGCTGCCGCAGATCTCCGCCTGGCCCCCCGTCATCAGGACCTGGCTGTCACCACCGAAGATGAACTGCACGCCGACACCGTTCGGGTCGTTGACAGGATTGTCACAGGCCCCGGGAATATTGGCGACCGGATTCGGCGGAGCCGAGAGTATCTTGCCCGTCGAGTCGGTCGGTGCACCCGCGACCAGGTAGCCGTCATTGATCTGCCAGACGTTCGAGCCGCCACCGAGCGCGGGATCGGAGTTGGTCCCGGAGTTGTGGAAGTCGAAGTAGTACGTGCCCGGTTTGAACCACCACGTACTGTCCCTGCAACTGCTGTGACCGCTCATCATCGACGACAGCGCGGCGGCATCGTCGTAGTAGCCGGGCTGGAAGGTGACCACCGAATTCGACTTCGTGCACGCTGGCGGTGACCGGTAGGCCGGAACGGACGACGCCAGCTTGAGGTAGCCAGGGTCCTGGCCGAGGGTACTGGGCGGCGTGGTGTCGGCATAGTTGCACGACGCGGGTGCCGGGTTGCTGACAATGGTTCCCGTACACGTGCCGCGCGCGTACACGGCGGCGTTCGTGCGGAGCGAACCATGATCGACATTGATGGTCGAATTGGAGAAGATGGCCCCGTGTACGAGGAACTGCCCGGTGCCCTGTTGCCTGATGTACAGGCCGTCCTCGTGAGCGACCCGCCCGAGAGTCAGGACAGCGGCGCCCGGCCTGTTGCACTGGTTCAACTGTGGACACTGAATCTTCACCTTGGCCGGATCGGGGACGCAGTTCACGACGGCGGAGCCGGTGCCGTAGGGCACGGTCAGGGTTGCGCTGGTGCCGTTGTCGAAGCAGAACGTGCCGGCATTGCCGTCGAACGTGCTGTTGCGGATGCTGTTGATCGCCACCTGCATCGCGCCGTCGGCGCTGTACGCGCTCCCTGTCTGGGCCCGGAGGCCGATCGTCGCGGTGAGGCTGGTTCGCGCCATCGACATCAGAGCGCCGATCAGGACCGCTGTCACGGTCACGATCAGCAGGACGAACACCAGCGCGGCACCGTCGTCGCCATGAACGAACCGGTGCCTCATGACTGCCTCCGCTGCCCGGTCAGCGTAATAGCATACGGGCCGCTCGATCCCTTGGTGACCGAGAACGCCAACGTCACCCGCCACGGTACTGCCGCGGCGCCACAAGGACTCGAACAGGTCACCACCGAGGTCCCCGGGTCCACGTTGTGCGCAACGACCACATCGGACACGGGAGCTGACGCGCCGCCGACGCACTTCATCCGGTGCAGTTCGGCCACGGCACCGGCCGGGACCAGGTAGTAGGCGACGACATCGGTGCTCACCACCGGCGGCGACACCGTCGTGTTCCAGTCGTCGGAAAGAAAGCGAATCAGGGCCGGCCTGGTTGTCTCGGTGACCGTCGTGCCGCAGGTCTCGCCGCCCGCGTCGTAGGCGGCGTCCTCCTGAATGGAGGCCACGAACGGCACAGTGCCCGTGCTGGTCCGGGTGCCGCTGTAGTCGCGTCTCCCTACGGCCGCCACGTCCTGGGCGAAGAACGCCGCGCTGATCTGTGCGTCGTGGGACAGCACGAACTGGTCCGATGCCGTGACCGTGGTGGTCATCGCGTCGATGATCACGTCCGCGAGGGGTACCGTGATCACACCCAGTATCGCGATCGCCACCAACACTTCGATCAGCGTGAAACCGTCGTCCTCGGCCGTCAGGTGCACGGGTTCACTCCCGTCCCGCACGGCTTGCGCACCACGATGACCAGATTTTCATCGACCCGACCGTCGACTGTCGACACCGCCACGGTGAGCTGCTGCAGTCCGGTGTCCGGGCTCGGGCACGTCGAACTCCACCCGCTTCCGGTCCAGTACCGCACGCTGTCCACCGACGGCCGGTTGTATCCGACTGGTACCGGGAACTGCGACGACGGAAGCACATACGTCGTCGTGGTCGCGCAGTTGACGTATCCGCCGGTCGTGGTGGCTCCGCCGCCTGCGACCAGGTTCTCAATGGCCTCTGCGTAGTCGTGCACGTACGCACCGGCCGTGGCCTGCTTGCGATGGATGTCGGAGACCCGCACGACAGTGGCCAGGCCGCCGATGACAGCGACCATGACCACACCCATGATCGCTATCGCGATCAGCAGTTCGAGGAGGGTCTCCCCCCGGTCGTCGACCAGTCCTCGTACGGACCCCAACATCAGATGTGCACCTGGCTGAAGATGCCGTACATCGCCGACACCAGTGCGATGGCGACGAATCCGACCACGGCACCCATGATGATGATCACCACGGGTTCGAACAGTGCCGTGAGCTTCGCGATCTTGTAGTCCAGTTCACCCTCATAGTAGGCGGCGGTGACCTCCAACTGGGTGTCCAAGGTGCCTGTCTCCTCACCGACCCGGATCATCTGGGCGGCGGTGTTCGGGAACAGCCCCGTCTTACTGAGTGGTCCGGCCAGGCCCTGGCCTTCCAGCATCGCCTCCCGCGCCCGCCACAGGGCGTACATGAACAACCGGTTGCGCAACGAATCGGTGGCCACCCGCAGCGCTTCCGGCAGCGGGACGCCGGCTCCGACCATGGAGGACAGGATGCGGCAGAAGCGCTCGACCATGGCAAATCGCACCGTTGAGCCGAGCACCGGAACGCGGAGCACCAGCCGGTCGCGCGCGTACCGGCCGCGTTCGACGCGCACCGCGAGACCGATGACAACGACGACAGCGACCAGGCCTGCGCCCAGCAACCACCAGTACTGGGTGAGAAAGTCCGTGAAGCCGAGCAAGATCCGGGTCGGCAGCGGCAGTTTGGCGTTGAGGCTGGCGAAGAAGACCTTGAAGCGGGGCAGGACGAACGCGGCCAGCACGATGACGGTGACCATTGCCATCCCCGCGATCACGAACGGATAGATCAACGCACTCTTGATCTTGCGTCGAGCTTCCAGATCCCGTTCGAGGTACTTCGCCAGCTGGGCGAGTACGGTATCCAGTTGGCCGCTGATTTCCGCGGATCGCAGGATTCCGCGGTAGAACTCGGGAAAGATCTTCGGATGTTGGTCAAAGCAGTCGGACAGCGTGTCGCCCGCGCGCAGCCCGGCCTCCACCTGCTCCATCATCCGTCGCACCGATGAGTTGGGCGCCTCGACGCCGAGGCTGTGCACAGCCTCGAGCAGTGGTATGCCGGCCCGAATGAACGCACCCAGCTGGCGAGACAGGTGCATGACCGCCGGCCGCTTGACCCGCGGCGCGGACAGCTCCGCCTTCAGGAAACTCTTCTTCTCACTGACCTTGATATCACGCATCTCGCGTTCGTAGAGCGCCAACTCGGCGGCCTCGCGGTTCGTCGCCTTCTCGATCCCGCGGGCCGATCTGCCGTCCGGGCCGGTCGCGACGTAGGCGTAGCGGGTCATCGCGTGCCACCCGGCAGGTAGATGGACCGTAGTACCTCGGCCAGGGTGGTCACGCCGGCCGCGACCAGCCGGGCGGCCTCCTCCTGCAGCGTGCGCATGCCTTCGTTCCGCGCGACCTTGCGGATCTCGTCATGTGAGGCCCGGTTGAGGATCATTTCCCGAATCGCGTCCGTCACCGGCATCAACTCATACACCCCGATTCGTTCGAGGAATCCGGTCTGCGCACAGAAGTTGCAGCCCTGGCCTCGAACGAATCCTGCCACCGGAACTCCACCACCGATCGCGGCCAGCAGAGCCAACTCCTCCGGGGACGGCTCATACGGTTCGCGGCAGTTCTCGCACATCCGCCGCACCAGGCGTTGGGACAGTACTGCCGTCACCGATGACGCGACCAGAAACGGCTCGATGCCCATGTCGAGCAACCGGTGCAGCGCCGAGGGCGCATCCGTGGCGTGCAGCGACGAGAGCACGAAGTGTCCGGTGAGCGCCGACTGTACCGCGATTCGCGCTGTCTCCACGTCCCGGACCTCGCCGACCAGAATCACGTCCGGGTCCTGCCGTAGAATGGACTTCAGGCCGCTGGCGAAGGTGATGCCGGCCTGTTCGTTGATCTGAATCTGGTTGATGGCCGGAAATACGTACTCGACCGGGTCCTCGATGGTGGTGATGTTGCGGTCTGCGCTGTCGATCTCGCCGATCGATCCGTACAGCGTGGTGGTCTTGCCGCTGCCGGTCGGCCCGGCGCAGATGACCATGCCGAAGGGTGCGCGCAACAGTGCCGAATACCGTTTGGTCATGTCGTCCTGCATGCCCAGCTCCGTCAGGTGGAACATGGGACGGCTCTTGTCCAGCAGCCGCAACACGGACTTCTCACCGCCGACGACTGCCATGGTGGCCACTCGGATATCCACAGCGCGACCCTCGATGTCCATGCTGATCTGACCGTCCTGCGGGCGACGTCGCTCGACGATGTTCATACTCGCCAGGATCTTGATTCGGCTCACCACCGCGGGCCCCATCGATCCGGGCAGGTCCAGCACTGTGTGTAGAGCTCCGTCGATGCGGTAGCGAACCCGCACGCGGTCCTGCTGGGGTTCGATGTGAATGTCGGAAGCGCGATCGCGCAGCGCCTGTGTGATGATCAACTGCACGACCCGCACGACCGGCGCGTCCTCGTTCGCGATCACGGTTTCGAACTCGGACGTGCCCTTGCGCAACGCGTCACGCGCTTCGAACGCGGTGATCTGTGAACCGACCGAGGTGAGCGCCCGATAGCTGTTGCCGATCGCCGTGACGATATCCGAGTGCGACGCGATCCTGACCCGCAGGGGTCGACCGATGAGCTCCCGCAGAATCTCCAGCGTCGCCTCGGACGGGGATGCGACGGCCACCGCGATGCTGTCGCCTTCCACAGCCAAGGGAATCGCGATCAGCGCTCGGGCGGTCTCCTCGTTGAGGAGATCGATCGCCGCCGGGTCCGGTGTGACCTCGCGCAGATCGACGACCTCCAACCCGAGCTGTCGGGCCACCATCCGGGCCAAGTCGCGTTCACTCAGCGCACCCAATTCGACAAGGCGCTCGCCAAGACGTTTCCCGACGCCGTGCTTCGACCGTTCGAGGGCGGCGACGACCTGTTCCTTCGTGGCCAGCTTGGCGTCGATGAGCATTTCGCCAAGTCGACTGCCACCCGGGGCGACTGTCAGGTCCGGAGGACCGCCGACGGGCTCGGCCGCCACGCCGGGCTCCGTCGGCGTCGGGGTTGCTCGGACTCCCGGTCGCTCCCGGCCGGGCAGCCTCACCGCGACACCCTTGTTCGCGGCATCGCGCCGGTCTCGACGTCCTTCGGGAAGAGACTGCGGGCAACGGCGTCCTCGTAGGTGATCGAGCCGGCCGCGATGAGTGTGGACAGCGATTGTTCGAGGGTGATCATGCCCTCCCGCTTGCCGGTGACCAAGGCGTTGCGCAACTGGTTGGTCTTGCCTTCCTTGATCAGGTTGCGGATCGCGGTGTTGGCGACCAGTACTTCATATGCCGCGACCATGCCGCCGCCTATACGTGGGACCAGCCGCTGGTACACGATGCCGCTGAGCGCCGCTGAGAGTTGCACCCGGACCTGTGCCTGTTGTTCGGGCGGAAACACGTCGATCATCCTGGCCAACGACTGTGAGGTGTCATTGGTGTGGAGGGTGGCGAAGACGAGGTGCCCTGTTTCGGCGATGGTCAGCGCGAACCGGATCGAATCCAGGTCACGCATTTCACCGACCAACAGGACATCCGGGTCCTCGCGGAGCGCGGACCGCAGTGCGTCCGGGAAGCACGCGGTATCCGTGCCGACCTCGCGCTGGTTCACCGCGGCACGCCGGTGATCGTGCACGTACTCAATCGGGTCCTCGATCGTGATGATGTGGCAGGCCCGGTTCGTGTTGATCTCGTTGATCACCGCGGCAAGCGTGGTCGACTTGCCCGATCCGGTCGGCCCGGTCACCAGGACGAGTCCCTGGTGTTGGCCGACGAACTGCTGTAGGGCTGGCGGCAGCCCCAGTTCAGCCATCGTCGGCACCACGCGCGGAATCATCCGCAGTGCGACGGCGGTCTCGCCGCGCTGGCTGAAAGCGTTGCCGCGAATTCTGGCGTGATCCCGCCACGCGAAGGAGAAATCGTACTCATGAACGGACTTCCAACTGATCACCTGCTCGTCGCTGAGCACTTCGGCCAGCAGCTCGTCCGTTGCCTCGCCGGTGAGAACCGGCTGATCGGGTACCGCCTTGAGCTCGCCGTGCACCCGGATCTGCGGTCGCATTCCGGCGGTGAGCAGCAAGTCGGTGCCGTGGGCGAGCCACAGCACGTCGAGCAGCACGTCGATTCTGCTGCCGATGACGGGACCGTACATCGTGGTCCTCCCAACGAACCGGTCAAATGGCTAGGAGATTCCGGCTGGTCGCGGCACGCGACTCCGCCACGTCGTTCGGGGTTGCGGGTCAGCAGGCGGCGGCGCCCATCGTGCCGCTGATCGTGGCATCGGCGGTTCCGCTGCCCGCCGTGTAGGCGATCGTGTATCCGGTATTCGTCGGCGGCGCGGCATGCAGGAAACCTGCGCCCACCAACGTGGTCGCGGTGTGGGCTGCGTCGTCGATGGCCGTCGCCCACGTGCCGTTCTTGGCATAATATGCCTGGCTGGCCACTGTGACGTTCTCCATATCGGACTTACAGGCGGCATCGACGCCCTGCTTGTTGAACGCGGTGACGCCGAACACCACAACGGCGGACAACACACCCAGGATCACAATGACGATCAGGAGTTCGATGAGCGTGAAGCCGTCGTCGCGCTGACGGGTGGCACGGATTTGTTGAGGCATCGGATTCCCTTCATAAAGGGCCGTTGAACTACGGTCGATCTGCCCATTGTTCTCGGAGAGTGTCCACTTCGGTCTGAGTATAGCCATCGGGCACGGTTCGGCCATCCCGTTGAAGCCCTTCACCGGTGGACCCCTTGGCGCGGCCGAGCCTCGACCAAGGAAGTCCGCACAGGCCTTGGCGGACCGGTGGGCTCCGGCGAAAGGTCACCGACCGTGAGCCGTGCCGGGCCCGTCAAACCGTCGACCACGCAACGCGATACCCGCCCTCGACCTGGGCGAACCGCCACTCCGAAGACTATTTTCGAGGGCCTTCCGCAGGACAATCACCACGCCACCAAGCGAAAATTCGTGACGGTTGGTGTTCGGTTCCGGCGCCAGTAGCGCGCGGCCGGCGGCTCAGCAACGTAGTCAATTATGACGATGCAGCATCAACCGAGAGTAGTCGGGCACTCGGGAATAAAAATTCTCCAAGCCGAAGGCAGTCCACGCTACCGGGTGACACGTCAATGCGAAGGTTACGGGCTCATAGCGGACATCGGCCGGGTAGCAGCAGCGCGATCGGGCCAGACATCCATCAAGGCCGGCTATCGATGTCAATACTTAACATGCGGTATCGGGTGATTCGCGAGGTGCTCGTAGGCAGCGGGCATCACTCACCGGACGCTCACCATCGCCAGCGGTCCAGAACCTCATGGTGTATACATTGCCAGCGATCGGAGTGGCTCCATTGACGCTACGCCTAGATCGCACCATCCACGTCATACGAATGGCGGGATCGCTCATTCACACTGTCCTACCGAATTTCACCGTGCGACGATTGGGCTGGTCTCACGTCCCGATAAACTCATCGGAGGCTCACATGAAACATCGAAGAATCCTGCTCAGCCTCGTCAACATTGCCTTGGTCGGCGGTCTCTTGCTGGTCCCGTCGCCGGGGAGCGCGGCAACTCCCGTCGTCAACAAGCCAAACGTGACGGTGTGGTCCGGTTGGGAGGACCTCGGCGGCGTCATCGTCACCGGCCCAACGGTGTCGTCCTGGGCGCACAACCGCCTCGACGTCTTCGCCACCGGAACAGACAACCACCTCTGGCACAAATGGTGGAACGGCACCAACTGGTCCGGCTGGGAAAACCTCGGCGGCACCATCATCGACAACCCCGCCGCCGTATCCTGGGGACCAAACCGCATCGACGTATTCGCGCGCGGCACCGACAACCACCTCTGGCACAAATGGTGGGACTGAGTTCGGCTGCGGGTCGTCAGATGTCGGTCGACCATCGATGGAACTGACGACATCGTATGATCCGGCCGGCGACGGCACGGACTGACCTGCTCCGGGGTGTGTCGGGTTGCCGACAACAGCAGCCCGACACACGCCCAAGCCCGCGGTCAGTACGTGGCTCCGGAGCCGTTGGCACAATGGCCGCCCGGGCTCGCGCCGGGCCATCGTGTCAGCACCAGTTGGTCAGGTGGTGCCATCACCTGATTTCACCACGTGCAACGATGTCCTCACCTCGGCGACCGCTCGGAGGTCGGCGTCGACGTAGTGACCTCGGGTCGCCGCGCAGGTGATGGCCTTGCCGAGGCGGCAGGACACCGCGTCAGCGCCGATCACCCCTTCGGCCCCGTGCAGCAACGCCCACGCTGGTGAAATGTGTGTGGTACCCCGATGTCCCAACAATGCCACTACGGTCACCTCCTGGAACAGCTTCGTCACGAGAAGACATAGGTTCCAGTTCGGATCGTTGTCCGAGTCGACCACGATCACATCGACCTGGTTCGTGTCACACGCGTTCAACACTTCGTCGACAGTGGTTGCCACACGCACCCATTCCGTTCGCGGGTGGGCATGTACTGCCGCTTCCACTTCACGAGCACGCGCAGCGGCTTCGGTGAACACGGCGACTCGGTGCTTGCGGGTCAGTGAAGTGATGTCCATCGTTCCCTCGACTTCGTCGGCCGCCATCCTGGCTGGCCGTCCAACGGTTTCGAACCAATCGATGGCGCCACGTGTGGCGCCATCGATTGCCGGTCAATGCATGTCCTGTTCCCTTTTCGGAATCGTGCCTTTCGCACCGCCCGGGGCGATGGCCTGCTCCCCGGCAATGGATCTCAGACCAGCCGGGTCAAGCACCAGTATCTGACGATACTGTCGGTCGATCAGTCTTGCGTTCTCGAACTGCTGCAGAACGCGGTTCACGGACGGGCGTGGGGCGCCGAGCATGGCGGCCAGACTGGTCTGGGTCAGACGAACGACACCGTCCCGCGTCTCACCCAACAGCAGCCGTGCCGCCCGTGGTGTCAGCGGCCCGGCCAGCGTCGCGAGCAGGTGAATCTGGCTGTCCGCGAACCGAGTCGCGAGACCTTCCAGCCAGTGCCGAGTTATCGCCGGATTCAGCGTGACCAGCCGGGTCAGGGAACGGGCGGGCAACAACAGGCACGTTGTCGCTTCGAGTGCCTTGGCCGAGAAGAACTGCCCGTGTTCACCGAACAGCGTGATGTCCCCGAACACGTCACCGGAACGCAGGATGTCCGCCACGAGATGCTGGCCACCTACGTTCACGGCCACCTCGATCATCCCTCGTACCACGATCCACACGCCATCCGGCTGATGGCCGGCGTCGTAGGCGTGCTGTCCTGGTCGAAATGCTGACGGCACCAGGGCGGAGGTGAGTGCCGCGATGTCGGCTGCCGGAAGTGGCGCCGATGACGGTGCACCGAGACGTTGCGCCACCCAGGTCCCCACCGACGGCAGCACCGCCGGTGGGGAGCCGTCGTGGGCGGTGTTGTTCATCCGGGAACCCGCTCGCTCGACATTGGTGGTCCGGTCATCGTCAGATCAGTCCCGATCCTGCGTCGACGCGGCCGACATGTCGCAGACACCGTTGATGCGCAGCAGAGAGGTTTCGAAGGCTCTCGCCACCGCATGCGCGCGGTCCCGTGCGCGCAACTTGCGAAGAATGTGGCCGACGTGGGTCCGTACCGTGTCCGCCGTGATCCCGAGTTGGCTACCGATGTTCCCCGCTGTTCGGCCTTCCGCGATGAGTTGCAGCACCTCGAACTCCCGTCTGGACAGAGGCTTCGGTGGTTCTTCCTGCTCAGCGGCGGTAGTCGGTGGCGAGACGTCAAGATCGGGAGCGACGTAGTAACCGTCACGCACAGCGGCCTGGACGGCCAACGGGAAGTTCCTGATGTCCGCGTCGATCGGGACAAACCCCCGAGCTCCGTTCATGCGCGCACGCGTGATGTCCCTGAAGTTGTTGGCACTTCCGTCGAGCACGACGATCACGGCCAGGTCACGAAAGCTGTCGGTGAGTATCTGGCAGACCTTCCAGTGCCGATCGAGCCAGGACCCGATCACGACCACGTCCGGCGGATCGGTTCTGCACAGTTGAACCGCGGCGGCTGTCGTGTCGCGGCATCCGATCCAGGAGAGTGTCGGATCCGCGTCGACCACCGCTTTCACGCCGACGCCCACCAGAGTCGCCGACTCGACCATCGCGACTCTCAGGTTTCGCTCGGTGCTACGCCCAACCACGGTTGTTCATCTCCATCCGAACTGTGTTTCCCAAGAGTCCTCAATCCATACATTCCGGTGCCTGGATCACTCACCACATCGACACGTCGACTCTCGCCGGCTGCTCGAGCCGCGACGAGGGCCCGGTCGGCTCGGTCCGCGGTGCGGGTTCGTCACCGCCGGCACGTACCGTCGACGACGGTGTTTCCGGCGTGCATTGTCGAGGCTCTTTTCTTCTGTGGTGCACGGAACGCCAACGGTCTCGGTGTGCTGCTCGCACCACCGACGTCGGCACCGGCATTCGTGCGTTCGACTTGCCCGAGCAGCCGTCACATGACTGTGACGCAACCGGCGACGACGGCGGAAGCGCGGGAGAGCTGCCCTCGACGATCCGATGTCGTTGGCGGCCGATGAAGGCCGTGGCGAGCACATGGTCGGGTAGGGAAGTGTTGTCCTCCTGGCCAGTGCGCACGATCGAGCCACCCGGCAGCATCGATGGACCAATACCGACTTCCTGCAGGACGAACAGGCACAACGCGGTCAAGGCCGCTGACCCGAGCACAACCATCATCGATTGGTGACTTCCGACGCAGGCGGTGCGTCGCCGATGCCTGCCTCGGCGGACGGCATTTCTCACGTTCAGTCTCCCGTTCGACAGGTCAGGGCCGCACGCGCTCGGGCGCGCAGGATGAAATGCTCGGCTCACTCACACTCTGACCTGCGGACGGGCATCCGCTTATGCCTGCACGGCCGACTTCCACCGGTCGTGTGGTGATTCCTGGGATGGGAATCCACACTCGGTAGTGGGCAACGCGGTCGACGGCACGTCACCGAGCCACTGCGCCGCCAGCCAGTGCCGCGCAGGATTCGGGCTCGTCCGCGTGTCGCAAAGGTCGCCAATCCTCGTCGGACCGCGCCGCCGGCACGCAATCGACGGCCGGGTGCAACGACCTCACTCCGGCAAGTGGTGCGGCCCTTCGCATCTGGGCGATGATGTCTCGCAGCTCGTGCACGATCCCGGTGCAGCGAGTGCAGACGGCCAAATGCTGGTGGACCCGTGATCGGGTGGTGCGATTCAGTCGGCCGCACAGCCAGGATGCGAGATGAGCGGTCGTCTCGACGCACATGTCCGGCACCCGGGGGTTGATATGCATCTGCAGATACGCGACCCGAAGGGCATCTCTGGCACGAAAGGCCAAAGCCGACACCGCATTCGCCTGCATGTCCAGACGGTCGGCCACCGCGGCGATCGTCATACCCTCGATCTCCTGGTATCTCAGCACGAGCTGCCAACGGTGCGGCAGGCTTCGGTAGGCACGTGCCGTGACGGCCGCTTCGAACCTGGTGAGAACCGGATCGACCCGATCGTCGGCAGGCCGCAACTCCGGTACCTCCGCGTGATGATCGACCATACGATCGGCGGACGCATGCTTGTACAGCGTGGTTCGCACCGTCGTCACGACGTACGACCGGAATCCCGTCGAAGGCCCACCGCCGAGGACGAGTCGCTGGAACACCTTCGTGAAGGCCTCCGCGACCAGGTCATCGGCGCCCTGTTCCGTGCCGAGGAGGATGCGCGCGAACCGATGTGCGGACTCCCGATGCCGGAGATACAGTTCGGAAAAAGCTTCGCGATCCCCGCAACGGACGGCGTCGGTGAGATCGCAATCCGTTCGAGGGTCAACCTCACGCTGCCTCACCTCAGCCAACCTCCTGAATCCACGATCCGCAAAGGCACGACGGACCGACCGAAACGCTCGCTACGGCCCACCAGGACGACACGGACGGATGTCTGTGCTCTACCCGGGGGACCGCCCAAACCTATCGCCTGACAGAACTCGGTGTGAACTTGATCGGCGATTATTTAACGAACTCAGTCAATCCATCGAGCGGCCATCACATAGCGGCTTCGTCATATCCTGAAAACAGATGACCGCAATTACCCGCTCGGACTAAGCATGCGCCCGAAGGGGTGATGCCCGGGCGCCTCCGGCGTCCACTACGGATCGACCAGATTTCCATTGCACCCAGGTGAACTGCGGCGGCGCCTGAAGACATCTCCGTGCCGCTTCTCGATCCACTGGCAGCAGATTAATCCAGATCATATCGAACGACGCTCGGACCTGTGTTCCAGTTCACGTGCACGAGCAGGATGAACCGGCCGAACCGCACCCCAACGGGTCAGAATTTCCGCTAGCACGACAGCCGCAGGGTGTGATCCAGCTCGGCGTGCCGTGTTCACGAACGCCGCCACCGCGTGATCACGTGTGGGCGTGCCGAACCTGGAGGAAGAACCGCCGGCTGGGTCGGTGCCGGTGGTCGATGACCGCCTGGCCCTATGGCGATCTGGGTTCGACGACATGTTCGCCCTGGTAGCGGGCCGATTCGCACAGGTGTAGTCCCGGCAACCCCGGCCTGCGGCCTGGTTGGGGACCCAGCAACTCAACTACGTCATGGCGATCTCCTGCGATGCCGCGTCGCCACCCCGACCGGCCCGGCACGGGCCGACGACCTCGCCGCGTCCGCACCGGAACGGGGCAACGCCTTTCCTACGGTGCCGGCAGCAAGGCAACCGCCTGTACGACTGGCTACGCATCGACCCCGGCGTCCACAGCCATCCGCTACTGGTACGCCGTTCCATCTCCAGTGGCGAACTGGCCTACTACACCGTGCACACCACCAAGCCGGTTCCGCTGGCCGAACTCGTTCGGGTTGTCGGGACACGTTGGGGTGTCGGGGGAAACCTTCCAGTTCGCCAAGAACGAGACCGGACTGGATCACTACCAGGCCCGCCACTGCGACGCCTGGTACCGGCACATCACCCCGTCCGTGCTCGCCGCCGCGTTCCTCACCGGCACCGCCCACCACGTACGCATCCATCACCAAAAAGGTGCGTCGAGAATGACCCGAATGAGCTGATCCCCCTATCGTGCCACGAGATCAGACGCCAGCGGGCCACCGAAACCCGACCGATGCATCCTGGTACCCACACTGATCACTGGTCGGACTGGCGCGGACTCCACCAGACCCGTGCCCGCCGAGGCCACTACCAGCGACAACAACTCAAATACAACACCCCGCGGCTGTGGTACCAGGGCCAACATTCACATTCATATTCACGCCCTGTCACAAACGATCAAGGTCGCCGCCGAGAAATAGCGTCGAAAGCGCGTAAGAGATTCAGTGCACTCGGGTCCGAACAACACACGAACCACGACCACAGGAGTGCTACATGACACAGCGTCATCGGCAACCGACTGTTCTGTCGATCCTGGCCAGGTGGCGTTGGTCGCCCGATCCGACCGTCTGGACGATCCCCTGCCGAGATGGCGCGGGTGGCCGGTCCACCCTGGACGTGCGACTCGGTCACGGCCTGGTAACCCTGGAAGGGTCCTCGTTCGGACTCGTCCATCTGGCACCGCTGCAGGTCGGTCGGCTGCGCGGTGCTCTGCACGGGGCGGTGATGGCGCTGGATATGCTCGGCGGCGACTCGATGGACGTCGGCACCGACCACTCCCAGCCGGAGCCATCGGTCCCGCCTCAGGCACGGCGCTCGGTTCTGGTGGGCAGGCAGCGTCGGCCCTCGGTGGCTGACATCGTGAACCGGCTCGACGGGTATGAACTCTCCGACAAACCGTCACCCGAGCGACCGAGGCGTCGGATGGCCGATACCGTCCAAGTGACGTGACGACGACTGTTCCCTTTGGCCGAAGCAGGCCAAGCCCATCGGGTGAAACACCGGCCGGACGGCAGACTCGGGCGAAGGCAAGAGAACCAGGACCACCACTGGTCGGCGTATTCCATGTCGCAGGTCACTTGATCTGGCGACGCCGAATCGGTACATCGCGACAATCATCGTCACCCAGTGTGGGTCGCAGGACCGGGCGCGTTACCAATGAAGGTGTTTACATGTACCGGTACCCGGTTAACCTGCACGAAGCTGGCGACATCGCTGCTGTCACGAACGGCTTACGCTGACCACGGGCGGAAGCGAGGATGGATGTTGGAACCACGGCGAGTTGGGTCTCGGGAGAGATACTCCGGTAGGGAGATGCCCCAATTCGGCCCCACGGAGAAGAGCCTCGTCGAGCTGTATCGTTTAGTAGACGTCATGCAGGAGCCGGCTATCGTTCTGAAAGAAGGCCGGTGCGACGACCTGGACTATCGGGTCGAGCACCTCAACGAACATGCCGCAAGCGCACTGGGTCTCAATTGCTCCAGTCTCGTCGGACTTCGTCTCGCCAAGGTCGTGAACCCGGAGACCGCGCACGCACTGCGTGATCTGTGCCGCGCGGCAGGCAGATCATCGACGTTCGCCGAGCGGTACGTGACCGCGCCAGAAGCGCTCACCGATCTCAGCGGGACACCCAGCATCGCGGTACGGGCCACCCGTCTTGACGGCGTGATCCTCTGCACCTGGATGTCGGACCCGGCGTCACGCGGTACCACCCAAGGCCGGCCAGCATTGTCGACGAGCCTGGCCGATCGCCTCGAACTGGCCGACACACTGCAAGCCCTGACCGGCGCCCGATTCGGCTTCTTCTCCTTCAATCTGACAACGGGTCGTACCCTCTGGTCGCCGGGCGTCTACGAGATATTCGGTCGAACACCCACCGACGGACCGCTGGACTCCTGCGAGGTGTGCGCTTACATGCGCTCACCCCAACAGGCCAAGAACGCATGGGACGCACTGGTCCGGGAAGGTGCGCCGCTGAACATCCGGGTCCGACTGACCGCCCGCCTTGGGAGTCACAACATCCGCGTGTCGGCACGGGCCTTCCGTGGCGCGGACGGCCAGCCGGTTCTCGTACGCGGCAGTTGTTCCATTGTGGCCGGTTGACTCCGGAACCCGAGGACCCATGCTCTGCACGCAGGTGCGCCGCACGATGACGTGCGGCGCACCTGCCACTTCATGAGATTGTGGCGATCATTCGAACGACATCAGGGGCAGTCCAGTTCGGCAACCAGACGGCCGACGACATCGAGATCGAGCCCGATCCCGACGCCGACGTTCACACCGAGTCCGAGTCCGACACCGAGTCCGACACCGACACCGAGTCCGTGACGGTGCACACGGCCGACAACCAGCCCCACACCGATGCCGGCACCAGAGGGAGCCGAGCAACCGCAGGCGCCGGTGGACCCGGCGCCGGAGGGGGCACCACTCCCGGTGGCACCGCTACCGCCGCCACAGCCTGAAGGGCAGGTGCCGGTGGCACCGGCGGTCGCGTTACGCACGGCCGAGGTGGCACCGGCGCTCATGTCACGAACGGCCGAGGTGGCACCGTCGGTGGTGTGGGTGACGGTCGACGTGGTGTTCGTGACCACGTTGTCCACCGGTGCCAGCGTATGCGTCATCTGGGTGGCCGACGCCTGGCCGGCACCGATCGCGAGCGTGATCGCGACAATGGGCACAGCTGCGGCGAAAGCCCGAAGTAGGGGATTCTTCATCCCTGGATCCCTTCCATACATTCGATTTCCGATGTCGCACGAGCCACTAACCGGCCCGCGCAACGGGATAGCACCACAGTGAAGTGCTGCGCACACCGTAGCGACGACCGCCGATGCGGGCCGACAAAAATAGGGCATTCTGACGATGCCCGTCGTCAATATTGACGATACCCGCCGCGAAGCGGGAGCCCGCGGCGGTCGATGATTGCGGTAGCCGGCCGGAACGGTCACTCGAATTCGTGAATTTCGGTTGGATTGTGACACCGGCAGATGGGAGCGCGCAGCGATGAGACCGGCGTCGTACCCGCCCTCAGACGTCCTCCACCAGCACCATCCCACCAACTAGGCAGCTGTGGCGGGAGCCCGCGGATGACCATCAGCGGCTTGCGCTCGTAGTGGTGGTGCGATACCAAACGTGCACCCGTCGCACCCGGTCCGAACTCCGGCCACGGGCATCATCATGAACCCGAGCAGAAGCAAAGGTGATGTGTGTACCACGAAAACCTCTCGCAATGATTCATGTCCCGCCGTCGAGCCGGACCAGACGTTCGCACAACGGCACTCATCACACGCGTGTCCTCGGCAGGACCATTCGCACGGTCGCTGTGGTGACCTGGCCTCGGGCCGGTTGTTGATTTGGAAGGAAACGAGACGATGCACGGCAATCCCGCTCGGATCAGGCATGCCAGAAACCACACGCCTGGTAGGTGGGCGACGACCCTAGGGCTGTTGGCTGTACTGACTGTGGTCCTGGTCGCGCTGCTGTCGACGAACCAGCGGGCAGGCGCTGCCGAATCAGCGCCCGGATCGGCGGCCGGGCACGCTCATCCCCGGTCCGGGCACCAGGCTGCGGCCGACCAGCGGCCCACGCAACCCTGGCAACTGCTCGGCGCGGGCGATTCCGAGTGCGGCTGTGGTACGGACACGGCGACAGCGACCGTCACGGAGACCGAGACAGGCACTGCCACCGCCACGACGACGGAGACGACCCGCCCGGCAACCGCCACGGACACCGGGGGCGGTGGGCCTGCCGGAACACCCACGGCGACCACGAGCACGGTCCCCTCCCGCACGACGGACACGGTCCCTTCTGGCACGACTTCGGAGACGGCCCCCCGCTCGCCCGGGACCACCGGCAACGGCGCGGGTTCGGCCGGCAAGCCGAAATCGCCGGCGCTGCCCTTCACCGGTGCCAGTCCGCTCCTCGGGCCGGCAGTGGCGGTGGGCACCTTGCTGGTGACATTGGGTGTGCTGCTGCTCTCGCTGCGGCGCGGCAGGACCAACGTTCATCGGCGACAGCGGCGATCCGAGTGATCTGAACCTCTGTACGCACCCATGACTGCCGGCTGTCGTGGCCACCTGCCCCGGCAGCCGGCAGCGCCGGTGCTCCAGTCACAAGAGGCCGCAATCCGACCGGCACCGGCAGTCATCAGGCCTGGTTCCGAGATTGGTAGCGGTATCCGACGCCACGAACCGCGGTGATCGGCGCCCCATCACTGGCCCAGCCCAGTTTCCTGCGCAGCCGAAGTACTGCGAACTTGACGCGTTCCGGCCCGACGCCGGTGGGGTCGTCCCAGACGCTGGCGAGGAGCTGGGTCGGCGAGAGAACCGCGCCCGCATGGCGCACCAGGACATTGAGCAGCCGAAACTCCGTATTGGTCAACTCGACCTCCCGCTCGTCGACGGTCACCAACCGGGACCTGAGATCAACCCGGATCACGCCGTCGTCGTAACAGTCCGCCCACTGTCGGCTGTCCACAGCAGGTCTCCTGGACCGGCGGAGCAGAGCTTCGATCCGAGCGACGAGTTCATTGTTGGTGAACGGCTTGGTCAGGTAGTCATCCGCACCGGCGCGCAGCCCCCGCACCTTGTCCATCTCCTGCCCGCGCGCGGTGAGCAGGAGCACCGGCACATCGGCGATGTCACGGATACGTTCCAGAACCGCCCAGCCGTCCATGCCCGGCAACCCGATGTCCAGGACAACGAGATCCGGTCGTACCTCGTGGACCATCCGCAGGCCTGTTCTGCCCTCGGCCGCACCCGCGAACTCGTAGCCGGCCCGCTCGAACAGCAGTCGGAGCGCGCCTGCGATGTCCGGCTCGTCCTCGACGACCAGGATCTTCGTCATTCGTTCCCCTTCTCGATCCGATCAGATCGGTGGGCCGAGAAACGCCACGACCATCTGCCTTTCCCGGTCCAACATGTCCACCGTTCTCCGATGCCGCGTCGGGGACAACCGGACGGCAAGGTCGTATGACGACGTCCCGGCACTGCGTGTGAACGAAATCCGAAGACAGTCCTCTTTCGTATGATTTATGGTCACGAACGTACCAACGGTTTCGCGGTCGTCGTGTGATCCACTGCGTTCGGCCATGCTCAACTTGTCCGCAGAGGGAAACGATCGCGAGAAAGGAATTCAGGTGTTGACGGACGGCTGCGTGAGATCGTCATCGGCGCGACCGACATCGGGGCGATTCGGGAACGGTCGTGACCGAACTCCGCCGGGCGCCCGCCGGCCTGCTGCCCGCCACGTCGCAATTCGTGGCCCACCGGGGCAGCAGGCCGGCGCAGGCACAGATCAGCGTGTGCCGCCGGGTATTGCCCGAGGCGCGATGAAACGAGCGCGAGAACCGGCATCGGACCAGACACTGACCGCCGCGAGGGCCTTGACCATCGACTTGTCCAGGACCTCCTCACACCACAGCGCCACGTGCGTAGCCAGACGGACGGGTGTCGGCGGACCGCTGAGCACATCGTTGAGATGCCGATTGTCCAGATTCGTCATGATGTAGCGACGGATCGGCTCCAGGCCGGACAACTCTGATGGACCATCTGTCGGCGGCAGCTTGTTGGTCGCCAGCAGCAGTTCCGCGGTCCAGCGGTGCAGGTGCACACCGGAACAGCGGTGCCCGTCCGGGAGGCCATGGATCTCATGGGTGGCCATGAAGGAATACTGTTCGGTTATCTCGTACACCGTATCCCCCTATACTCAAGGCGGCCTGATGTCGGTTTCGGGCCGGTGACGGCGATTCACATCTCCAGACCAGACACTCGAACGCCCATTACGCTCCGGGCCGAAGAATGACCCATGAGTGATCTCGACCGCCGACCGCGGGGTGACACGGTGAAAGGGGGCACGATGGAAAGCGATCCGATGGCTGGATGTACTCCGAATCCCGATGGGGATCTCAGGCGACTGCCGGATGACGAACTGGTGGCCGCCGTGGCTTCCGGCGACGTCGAGAGTTTCGCGGAACTGTATGCGCGCTATCGCGGGACGGCCCGTGAGCACGCTGTGGAACTACTCGGTTCGGAGGACGAGAGCGAGGATCTGGCGCACGAGGGATTCGTATCGCTGTTGGAACAACTGCTCGACGGTACGGGTCGAGAACTGCCGTTCCGTACCGGGCTGGAACGATCCATCAGGGGAGCGCTGGCAAGCTGCCTCGGCACGGACACCGTTCCGCGATCGATGCCGTCCGCCGAGTCGCGCATGACCGAACGAGACGGGGAATCACTTCTACACCAACAGACTCTCGACCTCGCGGCACGGGCTTACCATTCCCTGCCGTTGAGGTGGCGCGGCACGATCGGCTGCCTCACGCTCGACTCTCATCCCGTCGGTTCGGTCGCGGCCCGGCTCGGCGTCGATCCGGTGACTGTCGCGGTGCTCGGAGCACAGGCCATCGAAGCCCTCCGAGCGGCATATCTACGTGTCAACACGCCCTGTCGGGCGCCCCGGGATTGTCGCGCCGCAGTCATCCGTATCGCGGATTGGATCTGCGGCCGGCTCCCACCGCGTATTCGCGAACAGGTCAGCCGCCACGTCGTAGACTGTCCTTTCTGTACTGAGGTGGCGGTCGAGCTGCGGGAGATTCGCGCACGGATGCCCACCGAGAGCATGCCGTGGCCGATCTCGACGCACCAGGTGCCCGCAGCGATCAGTAGCGACTCTCCGGCGGTGACGTGAGTCCGTGCCGGCCGGCCGTGAGGAGGCGTCCGGTCGGCCGGCACGGAGCGCGCGCCTGCGCGCGGTCGGTCGGTCAGGAGGTCGGCGCGCAGGCGGTCGCGCCGACGATCACATCACCACCCGTCGTACCCCGCTGCGGCAGCAGGATGAGGTGCAGCAGATTCAATGTGGTTCCGCCGTCCGCGGGATGGGACGGGATCACCTCGTTGAAGATGGCCCTGGCCAGCAGACGGCCGCCGATGCCGTAGATTCGCACGGTGTAGTCCTGGGGCATCCGCATGGGCAGGCGGCCCAGTCCGGTCAGGCCGCTGAAGCGCCAGCTCGCCACGGTGCCGTTCCTGTTCGCACGGCAGATGACCTGATAACCGCTGATGGTCACCCGGGGTCCGCCGAAACGGGCCAAGGCGTCCAAGGCGAACCTGGAGCCTGTCGCGGCGGACATGGTTGTGTGGGCCCGCAGGTTCGCGGTACATCGAGAGGTCCCTCTGCCGAAGGAGACCACGCCGGGGATGGATCGTGCCGTGGCACTGGCGGTCGCCTGGCCATGGACGTTGCACTGGGCGAGCGCCGCCAACGAGTTGGCCTGGCCGGCCATCGTGATCGAGGCCGAGCCGATGGACGCGACTCCGTCCGGTGTGGCCGCCTGCGCCTGTCCGACTGGAACGAACAGCAGTCCGGCGACCAGAGCGGCGCCAACCGCTCCAACGTTCAATGCTTTGATGATACGCATTGTCCATAGTCCTTCCCACGGGGCCAGCCCCCGCCGTTTCGGATGGTTCGGTGAGTTGAGAATCGAGGTGCCGGTCACGTCCCACAGCCCCGCAGCGCCCGGATGACACGTAAGGGACGGCGAATAATCCGAGTGAGCAGGCCGAGTCACGCGCAGTGACACCGAGCGCGCGGAGCACCCGTCGGCCACAGCCGGTCCACGGATCGGTCGATGACTGGCCCCATGGAGTGAAATTGGTGCAATTGGTTGCCTTCCGGGATTTTCTACTGTCCTCTTGGGAACAACAGCAACTGACCGATGATCATGAACCAGGGGCCTGTCGACGGACGCACGCATCTTGGTCGCCGATGACGACAGAGACATCCGCGACCTGGTCACCTTCAAACTGGCCACCGCCGGATTCACTGTGCAGTCGGTAGACGACGGCGTGGCCGCATGGGCCGCCATCGAAGCGGATCCGCCCGATCTCGCCGTGCTGGACGTGATGATGCCGGGCTTGTCCGGCATCGACGTGATGCTCCGGGCCCGGGCCGACGAACGAACCCGGTCCGTACTGGTCATCCTGCTGACCGCCCGCTCCAAGGACTCGGACATCGAGGCCGGCTTGTCCATGGGCGCGGACGACTACATCGTGAAACCGGTCGGCCCACGTGAGCTCCTACGGCGGGTCAATCGCGTGCTGGCGTTGGGACACCCGTGATGTGGAGGCTGGTATGAACACGCGACCGGTACGTGAACAACTCCGGTCACTGGTGGTTGTGCTGTGTCTGCTCATGGTCGTCACCTCGGGTGCGACCCTGGCCGGCCTCCGTGCCGAGCACGGCATCATCGACGAACTCGCGAACGTCCTCGGCCCGGCCCGTGACCAGAACCGGTTCCTGCTGGAGAACGCCACGGACGCCCAATCCGCGGTGCGTGGCTATCTCGCCACCCACGACCCCACGTTTCTGGAGGCCTACACCGGCGCCGAACAACGCGGCCGGACCGCCGAGCGGGAACTGCGAACCCTGCTCGCGAACACCGGGATATCGGCCGACAACCGGCGTGACTACGCCCGCCAACAGGTCGAGCAGGACACTGCCTTCGCAGCGTGGTGGCGCTTCATCGATGGTGCTGTCGCAATGACACGGCAGGGCCGGCACGTGGACCTGGCCATCAGCAGAGCCCTGTTCGACAAGGCCAGCGCCAACAACACACGGCTGGGTACCGGAATGACGCAGTTGCGGCTCGCACTACGGGCCGACACTACCGACGTGCTGGACATCGTGATCTGCTTCGTGGCCTTCATCAGTGCCTTCACGGTGGTGACGACGATCTTCCTGGCCCGCCGGATATCCCGTTCGCTCACTGTGCCGATCACCGAGTTGCAGCACGTCGTCCGACTGCAACGTGACGGTGACACGGTCGTCCGGGCCGACGAGGCACACGGCGCCGTCGAGGTGCGCGACCTCGCTGGTGTCTTCAATGTGCTGACCGATCGGAACAACGAACTCGTCCGGGCGCAGGCCGACGCCCTCCGCCTGCAAGAGGTCGCGCTGGACGTCGAGACCGCGCTGCGACGGGCATCCGGGGTCGACGAGACGGTACAGATGCTGTGCAGCACACTCGGGCCGGCACTGAACGCCCGGCGGGTCCTGGTGGACACGCTCTACCACAGCGGGAAGATCATCAGGAGCGGTCAGTGGCACTCCCCCGATCTGGACGACCTGCCGGAGATCAGCGACGAGTTGAGTGTGCATCTCAGCCGGAGCCTGGACCACCTCTGGCACACGTCGGGACGCCTGCTCCTTGGCGATCTGACGGCCTGTGACGACTCGGACCAGCAATGGATCTCGCTGTTCCGACGAGAGACCGGCGCCGAGTCGCTGCTGATGGTTCCGGTGGGTCTCGGTGCCCGGGTGATCGGCACGATCAAGGTGCTCTACGACGAGCCCCGCGACTGGAGCAGTACGGAGGCAACCACGGTCCAGCAGATCGCGGCGTTCCTGGCCAGGGCGATCACCCAGGCCGAGAGCGAGGCTCAGCAGGCCGACTACGTGGTCCGCCTGGAGCAGCTCGACACACAGAAGACCGACTTCCTCTCCACCGTCAGCCATGAACTGCGTACCCCGCTGACATCGATCATCGGCTACGTCGAACTCCTGATGGACGGTGCGGGCGGCGACGTGAACGCGGACCAGGAACGAATGCTGGTGGTGATCGAACGCAACACCATCCGGCTGCGAGGACTGATCGAGGATCTCCTGGTCCTCAATCGGATCGAGTCGGGCGGGCTGTCCCTCGTGACCACGGCCGTCTCATTCCCCGAGCTGATCGTCCAGACCGTTGAAGAGCTCCGGCCCATCAGTGACCGGACCGACGTACAGGTCACGGTCGACATCGCCGACGACGGGGCGACGGTCGTCGGGGACCCCGCCTACCTGCAACGCATACTGGTCAACGTCGTGTCCAACGCGATCAAGTTCACGTCGACCGAGGGCAGCGTGCGGATCAGCTGTGCCATCGACCCGGATACCGACCACGTGACCGTGACCTGTCAGGACACGGGTATCGGCATCCCGGAGGGCGACATGGAACACCTGTTCAACCGGTTCTTCCGGGCCAGCAACGCGACAGCTCACGCCATACCGGGCACCGGACTCGGCCTGGCCATCGTCCGGACGATCACCGAGCTGCACCACGGACAGTTGGCCCTGGAATCGATCGAAGGCGTCGGCACGACAGTGACCCTCCGGTTTCCGTCCGCAGGAGGAACGGCAGGACGACCCAGGGCCTGTCCCGTCGGCGGAGCCGATCACTGAACCGTCCAGCCACTGACCACCGGGCCGACCGTCACAACGCTCCGGTCACGGACCATCGGGGTGTCCGCAGCAGCAGGCCTACCGCGGCGTCGTTGCAGGTCTGCTCGGCACTCGTACCACCTGCGATGGCCAGCACCGCACCCGAGGCGCCCTGATCCAGCCAGGACGTGCCCACCACGCACTGCAGCACACCGAGCGCACCCGAACACCGCCCCAGTCGCCGCGTGAGATCGAACGCTCCCGGCAGGCCGGCCTGGCCATCCGCCAGATACATGCCGATGTCCGGACCGAGTGACCGTGCGTCGCGCAGCACGTCCGCCACCTCGGCCATCCGCCAGTAGCCGGCAACCTCCGCGCGGGCCACGAACCCGCGCCGGTCCGCGTGTTCCGCCGACTCGACGACCACGGCGGCGGCACCGTCCAGCCAGCGGCACACACCGTCGATCCCGTGCAGCCTGGCGACCACGGTGGTGTCCGGTTCCACGCCCACGACAACGACGACCGTGGCGCGCGCCGTCTCGACCAGACACCGGGCCCAGTACATCGCATCCAGACCACTGGTCGGTCCGTTGCACAGGGTCAGACTCGGACCACGCAACCTGTACTCCGCGGCCACCCAGTGCGCGACGACATCGCTGGTCGTGTACGGCGGACCGGCCGGTCCGTACTCCCCGATCGAACCGCTCCGGACCTCATCGACGCACGCGCAGGCGACATCAAGGCCGGTGAAGTTGGTGCTGACCACGACGGCCGCCAACTCGCCGCGCACCGCTGATCCGCCGCCCAGGAATCCCGCGTGCCGCAGTGCGGACCCGGCCGCACGCAGTGCGAGACCGGATGCTCGATCCCTGTTCCGCGTCGGCCGCGTGTGGAGCACGACGGGCTCGGCGGGCACATCGCTGTCCCGTGAGCGCATCGACAACAGGTCCTGGACGCCGCGCACACCCGTGACCGCGAGACCCACGCCGGTGATCACAGCAGATCGCATCAACGGCTCCGCTCCACGATCGCCACCGCATTGACTCCGCCCAGCCCGAACGCGTCGATCTGGGCAACAGCGACGTCGGCGATGACCGGCTTCCTGGACACCATGAGGAATCCGGCCGACTCCGCGATGGGATGGGAGTTGCCACCCTCCGGTGGCACGGCACCGGTTTCCATCGCACACACCGCCATGACGAGGCTGAGCAGGCCGGAACCACCCAGCGCGGGTCCGCCGCCGGGCCGGACCGCAGTCATCAGCGGCCCTGGGTCGTGGTCGGCGAACACAGTGGACAGTGCACTCATCTCGATGTGCTCGTCGAGGTCGGTACCGCTGCCGTGCAGCATCACCAGATCGATGTCGGCGCTGCTCACCCGTGCCCGGGCGTGCGCCTGGCGCATGGCATCGGTGATCGACCTGAGATCGGATGCCATGCCCTGGGACGCATCACAGTTCAGACTCACGCCTCGGACCTTGGCCCGGGCACAACGCGAACCGGTGCCCTCCCGTTGCAGTACGACCGCGGCGGCGCCCTCGCCGCTGAGGATCCGCCGATGGTCACAGCGGTCCGACCAGGGTGTGGCCCGGGCCGGATCCGGGAGCGGATCGAACAATGCGGCTGCGCTCTCCGTGATGGCGTCCGTACTGGCCACGACGACCATGTCGGACTGCCCGGACTCGATCAGGTCCGTCGCCAGGCCGAGCGAGTACAGCGAAGCCGCACGTCCGTTCGCGAACGTGTAGCTGCGGGTGGCACCGAACCGCTTGCGCAGCGCGGTGCCGAAGTGCAACTCGCCCAGCGTGAGGGGTTGCTGTTCGATCCACCACAACTCCACCGAACGCTGCTCACGCATCGTCGTACCGACCAGGATGGGGCAGTCGACCGCTGTCGTGTCCACTCCGGCGTCGGCGAGTGCCGAGTCGACGACCTCGCACAGCCACTTCGTGGCACGTCCCGCGTCGCCCCGACCCATCCGTGCGCCGTCATCGATCCGGTAGGTGTGCGGAGACCGGTATCGGTCCCCCTCCCGGGACCGGCGTCCCGTGAGGCCCGTGCAGAGCGCAGCGTGGATGTCCATCGCGTTCCATCCGTTGACCGCCACCGCGCCGATGCCTGTGATGTCCCAACTCACAGCTGCCGCCTGTCCCGGTAGTCCGAAGGAGAGAGCCCCGACCACTGCTTGAACATTCGCCGGAAATGCCGCATGTCGCGGTACCCCACCTGTCGTCCGACGTCGGTGACGGTCGCCGATGTGGCGGTGAGGAGGATCGCGGCCCGCTCCACGCGAAGGGTGTTGACATGGTCGACGAAACGTCGTCCGGTGTAGCGCCGCATCGTGCGACAGAAGTGCCATCTACTCAGACCAGCCGCCTTGGCGACCTTGTCAAGACTCAGTTCCGGGTCGGCAAAGTGCTCTTGCAGGTACCGCATCGCTCGGGTGACGTTCAGCGGGCGGTTCGGCACGCCGGGCGGCGGATCCGAGCCGCCGTCGATCCGTGGCGGCATGGTCGACGATTGTTCACACCGTTCCGACCCATCGTCCAGGCGAACGTCACCGACGTCGCACATTCCTGCTCCCTCCGTCGCCAGATGTTCGTGCACACCATTACCGTGAACTGTCAGCTGTTCCGACCGATCGGCCGGGTTGGCATCGCCGCCACACGGAAAACCGGGATTGATCCCACCTGGCCCCACCACACCGCACGGCCGGATCAGCCTGCCGACGGTGAGCAGGACGATTCTCAGGTCCAGCAGCCAACTCCGGTGTTCGATGTACCAGATGTCCAATGAGATACGTCGCGGCCAGTCGAGTGAATTGCGGCCACACACCTGCGCCCACCCGGTGAGGCCGGGACGGACGGCCAGCCTGCCCCGCTGTCGGGGGTTGTAGTTGCGGACCTGCTCGGGCAACGTCGGCCGGGGGCCGATCAGAGTCATCTCCGCACGCAGAATGTTGACCAACTGTGGCAGTTCGTCCAGGCTTGTGCGACGGAGAACCGAGCCGAGACCTGTCTGCCGAGCTCGGTCGGGTTCACCAGGGTGAGACGCCGTACGCATGGTCCGGAACTTGAGGATCTCGAACTCCCTGCCGTTTCGGCCGACCCGCCGTTGCCGGAACAGCACCGGAGGACCTAGCCGGCACCGGACCAGCACCGCGACGACCGCCAGGACAGGCGTGAGCACCACGAGACCGACGCAGGCAACCAACACGTCCGTCGCACGGCGGGCGGTGCTGTCCCGAACCTGGTTCCGCATGGTCATTTCCGCGCCACTCTGAGCACCTTTTCCACGGCTGCCACGACGTCTGCGACGTCGTCGTCCGTCAGTGCCGGATGGACGGGCAGCGTCAACGACGTACGGCCGAGTTCGGCGGCGCCGGGCAGGCAGGTCGGGGTGTTCTCGATCACCGCGAAGGCACGTTCACGGTAGATCTCGGCGCAGCCGCCATGCAGGCACGGGATGCCCTCGGCAGTGATCGCGGCCACCACCCTGTCCCGGGTCCAACTCGGCTTGAGCTCCGACGGACGAAGACGTGCGTAGAACTTGTAGTAGGCATGCCGGAGGTGCCCGGGTGGGTCCACCACCCGGATTCCGGGCGACCCGCGCAGTGCGTCCAGCAGAATGCCCGCATTGGCCTGCCGTTGCCGCACCCAACTGTCCAACTTCGTCAACTGGACACGGCCGACCGCAGCTTGCACCTCGGTCATCCGCGCGTTGGTGCCGAAACGGTCATGCAACCAGCGGAACCCGGGCGGCTGTCGACACGGGTCCATGGCGGTCAAGTTCTTGCCGTGGTCCTTGAGCTCCCAACACCGTTGCCACAGCGCGACATCCGACGTGCTGACCGCACCGCCCTCACCCGCGGTGGTGAGGATCTTGTCCTGACAGAACGACCAGGCCGCGATATCGCCGAACCCGCCGACCGACCGACCTTGGTAGCGCGCTCCGTGCGCCTGGGCACAGTCCTCGACCAATCGGACACCTCGGGACCGGGTGAGACGCAGCAACGGCTCGATCTCGGCCGGAAGTCCGGCCAGGTGGACGACGACCACCGCCCGGGTGCGCTCGGTCAGCACGGCCTCGACCGTCTCCGGTGTGAGGCACTGACTGTCCACGTCGACATCGGCGATGACGGGCCGCGCTCCGCACCGGACGACAGCGGAGGCCGTCCCGATGAAGGTCGCGGCGGGGACGACGACCTCGTCACCGGGACCGATCTCCAGGGCCAACAGAGCCAGTTCCAACGCCATCGTCCCGTTGGACAGCGCGACCGCGTAGCGCGTGCCGACCACGGCCGCGAACTCGCCCTCGAAAGCCCGCCCGTGCGGACCGGTCCAGTAGTTGACGCGGCCGGACCGCAGCACCTCGTCCACCGCCGCGACCTCGTCGTCGCCGAACGTCGGCCATCCGGTGACGGGTGTGGTCCGAACAGGCCGGCCGCCGTCGATCGCAAGTTCGGTCACCTGTCAACACTCCCTCTGTTCCGCGATGTGCCGCTGACACGCCTGCGCAGGAGCGCACAGGACACAATGGACAAACTTGCGTAGACCAACCCCGAGCCGACCGCCGTGCCCATGGCACCGCCGATCCGTGCCGCGACGACGTACACGGCGACGCCGCCCAGGCCGCCGCAGACACCGAGTGCACCGGCGGCCCGCGTCCAGCCGCCGCCCAACAGGCCACGGCTGGCGACGGCGTAGGGCGCGAAGCCGACCTCCGCAACCGCCAGCAGTGTCAGCAATGGCCGTGCGGGGGCGAACTGCGGTCCGAACACAGGCACGATCAGCAACCAGCCACCGGTGACCACGATCACGCCGGACACGACGGCCGAGGCGATCGCGAATCGAACCGCCGGGGCGAACCGGGCCATCGGCGGCCTACCGACGGAGACATCCCGCAGGAACAGTTGGCCGAGCGCGGCGGGCAGGATCCGGGAGACCTCGGCCAGTGTCGCGGCCAACGAGTACACACCCACCGCCGTGGTACCCACCGTCGTGCCGAGGACGTAGCGGTCGGCCCGCAGTACCACGGCGAGACCCACGGCGAGCCCGAGCGCCGGCAGTCCCCTCCGGAGCAGGATCGCCGACCGTGCCAGATCAGGCCTGCCCAGTGACAGCAGACCCGCACGCCGCATCGCGGACATCTCGATGACGCCGACCATGACAATGCCCACCGCCTGCGCATTGAGCACCGTCGCCGCCGAGTGCGTGCCGAACAGGGCGACCCCCACCCCGACCAGGCCACCTGCGCTCATGCCGGCCGCGGCAACACCGCCCCTGCGGAAATGGCCGTCGGCGAACCAACCGTCCGGCACCACACCGAGCATGACCTGCGCGACGGTGTAGGAGGCGGTCGCGACCAGGAACGGCCCGGACCGCAGGTCGGGATCGATCCATGCCGCCGAGACGGCCGTGGTGAGCACGGCGGCCACCACCGCGAGGCAACCTCCGGCGAGGGAACACCAGGTGAAGCTCGACACCAGGTGACGGCGTGTCGACGGGAGCCGGGCCGCGGGCAGCCGGGACCGGAACGCCGGCCCGCAGCCGAGCCCTCCGACCAGTCCGTACAGACTGCCGATGGTCAGTCCCAGAACCATCAGTCCGCGTTCCTTCGGCCCGAGCGACTGCGTGGCCACCAACGCGGCGACAGCCCCGGCGGCGGCCTGCAGCGCGCTGGAACCGGACAGTACGACGAGTCGCCTGCGGTGCCTCAGGTCCACCGGCCTCATCGACGGACCTCCGACGGTGTCCGTCGCCGTGCGACCACCCTCGGCACCACCCACACCACGTACAGCAGCGCGAGCCCTACGGCGACCTGCGCGGGTACCGGTGCGAAGCTGTTGCGGGTCTCGATCAGCAGCGGCAGCAGCACGAGCCCGAGGAGCGCGTCGTTGACCGGTGTCCGCGCACGACGCTCCAGGGCGCCGATCGCCGCACCGATGATCGCCATGAACAACACGACACAGACGGCGCCCCCGTTGTGGTACGCCTCCGCGATCGGTGACCCGCCGATCGGGCCGACCCGGCGCAGGATCTCCACGTTGAACAGCCGGTCGTCATAGGACGGAGGACCGCCATGCCAACCGGTCACCGTCTCGATGAACCGGATGGGCACGGCGACGTAGGTGATGCCGTGCCGATACGGCTCGCCCGCCGAGTGCCAGCCAAGCACGGCCACCGTCGGGCGCAGGGAGTAGCCCATTTCCGCCACGGCGTCCAACGGGGACGACCAGATCGAGGAACCCCCTGACGTGCCGTCGACCAGCCGTCTCGTCCGCAGCAGTCCGATGGCGGCCAGGACCACCGGCACACCCAATGCGGTCCATAGTGGTCGGACACTGTGACCACGGCGCACTTCGACGACCAACAGCGCGGACAGCGGGAACAACACCGCTCCGCGGGTACCGACCAGCAATGCGACAACCGCGTACCCGGCGAACCCGATCCAGGCGATCAATCTGGCCCGCCCGCCACCGACCACCGCGAGGACCGCACCGAGGCCGATCAGCAGTGTGGCGTAGCCGAGCACGCCGTCGGACTCGGTGGCATCCAGGAACGCGGCATATCCGCCAGCCAGCAGACGCGGTCCGCCGTCCTGCCACAGCGTCCACGCGAACGTGACGATGCCCGCCAGTTCGGCGACGATCCCGACGACCCTGAACATGGTCGCTCTCAACGCCGTGGGATCGGCACGGGGTGGTCCTTGGTTGCCCGGCCGGCCGGCGGCGAGTTCGGCCGTGAGGGTGAACACCACCATGCCCAATACGGCCAGCCGCACCGCCTGTTCGGTGTATCCGCCGTACAGCCACGACCCGTCGATACCGGCGAAGCCCGCGGCCCCCCGCAGGCCCACACTGATCAACAGGCCACCGTGGAACAGGCCGAAGATGATCACGTAGCCGGCACTGGGCCGGTACGGGCCTGCTCGGTTGCCGACGGCGAGCAGGGCGAGACAGGACACCCAGGCGACCACGAAGACCGCACCGAGATCGCCGACGCTGTCTCCGGTCAGGCGAACCTGGAACACTGCGACGCACTCGCATGCCAGCAGCAGGACCAACAGTTCACGTCGCCCGATCCGGCCGACCGTCACCGACTGGTCCACAGCCGCCTCCACGTCTTCGCACAGTGCACGGCGGTGTACGGCGACCGGCGGATCCCGGCGCCGATCGCGCTGCGCTCATCCCATGAGGTGGCCGCGAGCCGGAGCGCCGTCCTGGCCCACACCCGGGGGTCCGCAGTGATCGGCAGCAGGCTGATGCCGGCCACCTGGCCGGCCAGCTCACGTAGACCGGGCAGGTCGGATGCGAGTACCGGCACCCCGCACGCCAGTGCCTCCAGCACGACGTTGGGCATCCCTTCCCGCAATGACGGCAGCAGGAGCACGTCCGCCTCGGCCAGCACCTCAGGCACCTGTTCGGTCTCCCCGATCAGCCTCACGTCCGGGTCGGCGGCGATGTCCGGTGCCACGGCCACGAGATCGTCGATACCACCGGGGCCGGCGACGATGAGCCGGGCATCGGCCCGCAGCACCTTGACCTCGGTGTGCACCCGCACCACGAATCCACGGTTCTTCTCCGGGCTGGCTCGTCCGATGTGGACAAATGTCGGAACGTCCGAACTACGGGGTCGCATCGTGAACCGGTCGGTGTCCACGCCGTTGGGCATCACCCGATATCGAGCGTGCACACCGGAACGACCGGCGAACGCGAGCGCTGCCGATGTGACACCCAGGACTTCGGTCGCGCAGTGGCGCAGTACCCAACGCATGACTCGTCGGCGCTGGCGCCGGCACCAGTGGTCCGGGTGCCCGTCGCCGTCGCTGTGCAGCCAGGCGATCCGCGTGTGCACGCCGGCCAGCGCGGCCACGGCGAGCACCGGCCCGCTGGCCAGGCTGACATGGGACACCACCACGTCGGGCCGTTCGCCGAGCAGCCGAAGCCACAGTCGCAGCGGGAAGGTGGCCACCGGCCGTAGTGGGCACGGCGCCACCGCGGCACCGAGCGAGCGGAATCTCGGCGCGAGGCTGCCCTCGCCGCGCCCAAGGGTCAGAAACGTCTGGTGGACGTCGGCAGGCGAGATCCGTCGACACAGTTCGAGGGCGACTCCTTCCACGCCACCACGATCCAGCGTGCCCAGCACCTGCACGACATTCACGGCCGGCGCGCGCGACGGCTCCTTGACGGTCCTCATCCGGCGCCACCGCTCTCGTCCCGCCAGGCGGGTGAGCTGAACCGGCGGTAGTCCGGCCGGGCCGACGGGATCCGGCGCAGCCACACCTCCTGTGCCATGTCCAGCTGGGACCGCTCGTAGGTCGCTGCCACGGCCAGGTTCCGCTCGGACTGGGTTTCCCATTCAGCGGTATCCGACAACAGTCGGGCGATCGTGTCGGCGAGTGCCTTGTCGTCGCCGACCGGCACCAGGCAACCGGCGTCGAGGAGCTCCGGAATGCCACCGATGTCGGATCCGACAGCGGGCAGCGCCCGCGCCATGGCCTCGATCAGTGCCCTCGGCAGCCCCTCGGCGCGAGACGGTGCCACGTAGAGCGACGCCGAGTCCAGCAGATCGATGATGACCTGTCGGCAGGCGACCGTGCCCAGGAACTCGACCCGGTCACCCAGTTTCGCCGATCGGCTCTGCGCCACCAGTCGACCGTGTGCCCTTCCGTCACCGACGATCGTCACCGTGATGTCGACGCCGGCATCGAGTAGCCGACGCACTGCCTTCAACAGGACGTCGTGCCCCTTGTAACCGGTTTCGTGGCTGCCGATGGCGACCACTCGGAACGGCCCCGGTCGCCACCGGCGGCCGCAGGGCAGGTAGTCCTCCGGACGGAGCTGCACGTTCGACGTCACCGCCGTCGGTGTGCCGGGCCGAGGCGGGTAGCGACGCTGCAGCGCCTGTCGGGTCACGAATCTCGACGCGCTCGCTCCCCGCACGACCCGGCGCAGGTGCGCGCCGGCCGGTCGCGCCAGCAACCGGCCGGCCGCGCCGAGCACCCCGGACCGCAGCACGTCGACCGGATCACCGACCACTTCGACCGCGTAGCGACGACGCAGCACCCGGCAGGCGAGCGCGCCGACGGACCCGGCGGTCCCGGGCAGTCGCAGCACGATGACCTCGGCGTCGGCCACCGCACGGGCCACGGCCACGGCGAACGGCACGAATCGGCGGGCCAGCTCGGCTGGACCGACCCAGTAGGGCAACGGGACCAGGGCACCGCCGCCCAGCAGCCCGTCCGGCGGGCGCGCGGGGCCGGTTCGTGCGCGGGCGACCAGTCGCAGCCGGTTGCCGTCCCGGAGGTAGCCCCGCCATGCCGATGCGCCGTTGGCGGGATCGACCGGTGACCATCGGCCGCCGATGTCCGCCAGGAATCTGCCCTCGATGAACAGACTGAGCACCCTGGGACCGTTCTCGGCTCGACCCGCCGCTTCCTCGATGGTGTCCGCCACCCTCGGGACGAGCGACGACCGGGCGAACCGGCGCCGGACGAGCTGCCGAGCATGACGACCTCGCAGGGCGAGCACACCAGCCATGTGTTCGCTCCATGCCACGCGCAGCGCGGTACCGAGCGCTTCCGGGTCCTGTGCCGGCACGATCCAGCCGGATGCCGTGTCGACGGTCTCCGGCAGGCCCCCGACATCGGTGACGATGCTGGGCACCCCCATCGCCGCCGCTTCCAGGGCCGCGCCGTGGTTGTCCGAAAGAGAAGGGGAAACACTGACATCGGCCGCGGCGTAGTAGGGCCGCACATCAGGCACCGTGTCGATCCATCGCACGCCGGTGTCGTTGTCCGGGCGCGCCAGACCGAACCGGTCGACGAGGTGCCGTCGGTACCGCTCACCTGCGTCGTCGAAGCCGCTGCCGACCAGCAGCAGCCGGCTGCGGGGATTTTCGGCATGGAACGCGGCCCACGCGGTCAGCAGTACCTCGTGCCCCTTGATACCGTGCCCGGCGTGAACCGCCCGCTTGGGGCCGTACACGAGAGCGACCATGACCACCACGAAATCGTCGGCGGCCAAGCCCAGTTCGCCGCGGTCCATGGCCCGCGTCCCCCGAACACCCGGTCGGAAGAACCGGGTGTCCACGCCGTACGGGATCGTGGGCAGCGCGGCGGCGGGCCGCCCCAGCTCCAAGTACCTCCGGGACGTGAAGTCACTGCCGCCGATGATGACCGTGTCCAGCCGGGCGAGCACACGCTCGACCGTTCTGATGACCGGGGACTCCAGGTACAGCGGTCCGGCGACCATGTGCACCCGTGGCATCCCGAGCCCGATACTCGCGAGCCGGCCGGCCAGCGCGGAGGAATAGAGGTGGTAGTGCAGGACATCCGGCGCCAACTGCCGAAGGCGCCTGCGCACGCGCACCAGCCCGACCACCGCCGCTGGCACCGATCGATACCGGAAGTCGAACGGACTGTCCATCGTGGGCACACCGACTGCGGTCAGCTCCGAGCGCAGCCCGCCGGCACCGGCGGGCAGCATCACCAACGTGTCGTGGCCGCGTCCGCGTAGTTCCTCGATGTGCGGCAGGATCCACCGAGCCCCTTCATTGGTCTTCAGCATGATCAACACCCGCAAGGCCGAACGTGGTGCGGGGTCGGTGTCGGTGTCGGCTGCCTGCCGATGTGCCGTCGCCTTCACAGGTATTCCACGCGTGGTCCGTACATCCGGTGACGGGTGTCCAGCACCCAGGCCGACTCGCGTTCGACCAGGCGGTAGTCCACGTCGTCGTGGTCGGTGAGCAGCACCACCACGTCGGCGGCCCGGACATCCGACTCGGACAGTTCGACAAGTTTGGCCGAGGGCGGACACTGGTGCGCCTCCACGTGCGAGTCCACAACGCGAGTCAGCGCTCCGTTCTGGTCGAGCAGCTCGATCACCCGCAGTGCCGGCGATTCGCGGACGTCACCGGTGTTCGGCTTGTACGACAGGCCGAGCAGGAGGACGAGGCTGCCGCGCAGTGGCTTGTCATGCCGGTTGAGCGCGGAGGTCAACCGCTGGACGACGTGGTCGGGCATGTGATCGTTGATGTCGTTGGCCAGCGACACGAACCGGAACTCCCGGTTGAGATGCCGTCGAACCTGCCAGGACAGATAGCGCGGGTCCACCGGCAGGCAATGCCCACCCACCCCGGGGCCGGGCCGGAACGACAGGAATCCGAAAGGCTTGGTCCTGGCCGCCTCGACAGCCTCCCATACATCGACGCCGAGTTCGTGTGCGAAGACCGCGATCTCGTTGATGAGCGCGATGTTGACATGTCGAAACGTGTTCTCCAGCAACTTCGCCAGCTCGGCCTCCCTGGGGGAGCCGACCGGGACGGTTCGGTCGACCAGTCGGTCATACAGCTGCCGAACGGCGATCAGTGAATCGGGATCGATGCCGGAGACGATCTTCGGTGTGGTCGCGAACGTCCACTGCTTGTTGCCTGGATCGATCCGTTCCGGGCTGTAGCCGACAGCGAAATCCACACCGGCCATCAGACCGCTGCCGGCCTCCAACAGTGGCACGACGACTTCCTCTGTCGTACCCGGATAACTCGTCGACTCGAGTACGACGGTCGAGCCTGGTCGGATGTACGGAGCCAGCCCCTCGGCGGCAGACGTCACGAAGCTGAGGTCCGGCGCGGAGTCACGTAGCGGAGTGGGCACGGTGATGATCGCGGCCTCGAACTCCGCCGCGTCCTCGTATCGATCGCTGGGCAGGTACCGGCCGCTGTCGAGTGCCGCCGCGAGTTCGGCTCCGCTGATGTCTTCGACGTACGAATTGCCATCCTGGAGCGACCGCAGCCGGACGGCGTCCAGGTCCAGGCCCACGACGGAAAAGCCCATCAGGACCGCGCGCATCGCCACGGGCAGCCCGACGTAACCCTGGCCGACGACGACGAGGCGGGTGGCGGGCCAGACCGCCGCATGGTCGATGACCGGACCGGTCACTAGGGCACCATCCTTCCTACGAGGTTGTTAGATGACCTTGTAGGAGCTCGGCGAGGGCCGGGAGATGGCCTGGGTCGGTCGCCCTTCGAGGGCCAGCATGACACCGCCACTCCCAGCTCTTGCC
>DASUJK010000459.1:0-2519 GCA_036279295.1 Pseudonocardiaceae bacterium
ATCCCGAGCACCTGGTCATCGCGACCAAGGGTGGCTTCGTGCGCGGTGGGCAGGACTACTCGTCGATCGGCGCCGTCGGCAATCCCAACTACCTGCGGCAGTCCGCGCAGCTGAGCGCACGCAGGCTCGGTGTGCAGCGGATCGACCTGTACTACCTGCACAGCGGCAGGGCCACGGACGCGTCGTTCGAGGACCAGATCGGCACACTGGCGCAGCTGCGCCAGGAGGGTGTGATCCGGCACATCGGCCTGTCCAACGTGACCGTCGAGCAATTCCTTGCCGCACAGGCAATTGTCGAGATCGCGGCGGTCACCGCCCACTTCAACGTGGTCGCGCGCCAGCAGGCCCCGCTGGTCGACGCCGCCATCGGATCAGGTGCCGTGTTCGTGCCGTGGCAACCGGTCTCACTCAGCACCCCCGGCTCGCCGACGGACACCAGCGGCCCGGACGACGTGCGCGCGGTGCTGGCGCCGATCGCCGCCCGACACGACGCGACCGTCCCGCAGATCGCGCTCGCCTGGCTGCTGGCCCACACACCGGCGATCATGCCGATCCCGGGCACCACCAGCATCGAACACGTCCGGGAAAACCTTGCCGCACAGGCAATCCAGCTGAGTCCGGCCGAGATCGCACTGATCACCGATCTCGCTGTCTGAGACGCCTGCGTGTCCGGCGCAGTGTCATCAGAACGCCAGACTCGCGATCCCGATGGCCAAGGCGCCGGCCAGGAAGTGGATCGACCGTGCGACGAGGCGATACTTTCGTTGAGCCGAGCGCGACAATGTCCAGATGTGTTGTGAGACCTGCCTCGACAGACCATTCTCGTCTCTGACGAGGTCGACGATGGCGTCGTGATAGCTGTCGGCCGACTCAAATGTCGCTATTTCCCCATAATGCACCATGGAACGTGCGCCAAGACGCGTTGTGCTAGGCGCCACGGCCCATCATATTGCCAGTAACCCACTGGCAGCTCCCCCGGAGAGCCAGCAGAGCGCCGTCCACGGCAAGTGTGGCACCAGCTTTGGCATCCGCCACCCGAATCCAGTCGCTGACGATCCGCGGAATGCGCCATAATTCTGCCTCTGCGGTTTCCTTACGCTCATTCACGGAGTGTTCATCGTCACTTGTCATCCCGGTGGTTCCCCGGAGCCGATGCGCGGAGTGACTACTCCTGGCCGTCGATCTCCAGGCCCGACCAGCCGGACGCCTCGATCGCGCGGAAGCCGGCCATGATGATCGACTTGGTCAGGGCGACCGCGAGTGGGGCGTCCCGCTCGGCGTAGGCGGCCAGCAGGCGCTCGTGGTCCTCGACCGAGCGGTCCAGCCGGCCGGGGAACGACAGGCTCAGGTGTCGCAGTTGCAGCGTGCGCAGGCCCAGGGTGGACAGCAGCCGCGTCAACTGGTGGTTGCCGGCGATCTCCGCCTCGGCCTGGCGGAACGCCACGTTGTGCCAGAAGTAGGCCTCGACGTCACCCGCTTCGGCGTCGGTGCGCAGCTGGTCGTGCCAGCCACGCAGCACGGCCAGCCCGTCGTCCGGCGCCGCGCGCACGATCAGTTCGCTGACCAGGGCGTGCAGGCTGGCCCGCACCTCGTACATCTCCCTGACCTGGGACAACGTCACCAGCGTCACCCTGGGGCGGCGCCGGGCCGGGATGTCCACCAGGCCTTCGCGTTGCAGGGTCAGCAACGCCTCGCGGACCGGGGTGCGGCTGCTGCCGTAGCGGCGGGCCAGTTCGACCGAGTTCACGTCCGAGCCCGGCGGCAGGCGGCCGTCGATGATGCGCATCGCCAGGTCCTCGACCATGCGGTCCACCAGGGACGTGTCGGTGCGGCCCTCCCACAGCATCCGGCCGAGCACGTCGCTGCCGGTCGGGCGGGCCTGGCCGTAGAACTGCTGCCGCTGGTCGGTCCGGCCCATCGATTCCTCGGGCGACAATTCCTCGGCCGGCACGTCGTCCTCGATCGGCAGGTCGTCCATGGGCAACTCCTCGACCGGCAATTCGTCCACCGACCGCGCTCCTACCTGCCACTGCTCCTCGATGCTCACGCTGACGCTCCGTCCAGCGTCGGCTCGCCGGTCATGGTGGCCTCGCGCAGCACTTCCAGCATCTGCTCGGCCGCAGGCGGCTGGTTGCCGCCACGCAACCGGACCGCGCCGATCCTGCGGTGCGGTGCCGGCGCCGCGATCGGCACAGCGACGACATCCGGGTGTAGCGCGACCAGCGACAACAGGGGTGCTGTGCTGATCCCGATCCGCGCGGCGACCAGGCCCTGCGCCGACGGGTAGTCGTCGGTGACGAACCCGATGTCGGGTTCGAAGCCGGCCAGCCGACACATCACCGTGAACGCGTCGTCGTAGGGCGGTCGGTGTCCGCGCACCACCCACTCCTCCCCCGCGAGCTCGGCCAGTTCCACTTCGGACTCGCCGGACAGCGGGTGGTCCGGCGGGAACAGCACGCACAGCGGGTCATCGGCCAGGTGAATCCACTCCACGTCGGCCGGCACCGTGCGTGGCGCGA
>DASUJK010000460.1:0-52467 GCA_036279295.1 Pseudonocardiaceae bacterium
GCCAGAGCGAGGGTGCGTTGGAGGTCTACATCGAGCCGGTGATCCCCACCCCGAGCGTGACGGTGGTGGGCCGGTCCCCGATGGCCAACACACTGCACGACCTGACCAGGGCACTGGGCTGGCACTGCGAACTGCGGGACAGCTCGGAGTTCTCCGCCGCCGACCTGGACGCCCGCTCGATCGTCATCGTGGCCACCCAGGGCCACGGCGACGAGGAGGCCATCGAGCAGGCGGTACTGGCGTTCCCGGCGTTCATCGGGTTGGTCGCGTCCCGCAAGCGGGGCGAGACCGTGCTGGGCTACCTGGCCGACCGGGGTGTGCCCAAGAATCTGCTCGACCGGGTCCGGGTGCCTGTCGGCCTCGACCTCGGCCACACGTCGCACCGCGAGATCGCGGTGGCGGTACTGGCCGAACTGGTGCAACTCCGGGCGACAGGCGCGTTGGCGCCCGAGGGTCTGGACGACAATGCCGTCCCGGCCCAGCGAGCCCAGGCCGTCGACCCGGTCTGCGGCATGACGGTCGCGGCCGACCAGGCCCATCGTCCGGTCGACCACCACGGCCGGACCTACTACTTCTGCTGTGTCGGCTGCCGTGACTCGTTCGTCGCCAATCCGACCGCGTACCTGAGCTCACAGGAGGCCTGATGCTCATCAAGAGCGACTTCGAGGTCGCCCAGGCCGTCGACCGGGTCTGGACGTTCTTCGACGACATTCCGCAGGTCGCCGCGTGCCTGCCGGGCGCGGAACTGACCGACGACCTCGGCGACGACAGGTACGCGGGCAAGGTCGCCATCCGCATGGGACCGGTCAAGATGGAGTTCGCGGGCTCCGCGGAGATCCAGCAGCGCGACGACGCGGCCAAGCGGATCGTCGTGCACGCGGCAGGCGCCGACGAGAAAGGCCGTGGCCAGGCCGCGATGGGCGTCACCGCGAGCCTCGTCCCGGTCGCCAGCGGCACCAAGGTCGACGTGGCCATGGATCTGCAACTGTCCGGCGCAGCGGCACAGTACGGCCGAGGCATGATCGCCGACGTCACCGCCGTGCTCATGCGGGACTTCGCGACCAACATGCAGAACCGGATCACGGCGATCGAGAAGGGCCTGTCGCCCGACCAGGCCGCCACCGCGGCACCGGCCGGCGGTGTCACGATCGCCATGCGGGCCGCGCGGATGGCACTGGTCCGGGTGCTGCGCCGGTTCTTCGCCCCCTACCAACACGTCCCCAGCTGAGGAGGACCGCCATGACGTTGTGGTGGATCGGCAACGCGATACTGCTGGTCGTCATCGTGCCGGTGCTCGTCGCGCTGCTGAACCGGATTCTGGCCGCGTGCGAACGTATCCGCGGCGCGAGCGAGGACATCCTGGCCGGCGGTGTCGTCCTGACCGGCGAACTGGACGACCTGCCGGAGTCGTTGGCCACGACCGGCCAGACCATCGACGAGGTAGCGGGCGGTGCCGTGCGCTACGCCGGTTCCGTCGCGAAACTGCTCGGCTGAGAGGAGCTGACCGACATGCCCGCTGTGGCGATAGTGACCCTGGTCCTGGCGGGGCTGATCCTCGCGGCCGCCGTCCTGGCCCTGGTCCGGGTGATCATCCACCTGTCCGTCGTGCGCCAGACGCTGGGCACGGTCGTGGTCGGTGTCGCGGTTGTCGCGGCCCAGACGAGCACCGTGCCGGCATCGCTGGACGCGGTGAACGCCAGTCTCAAACCTGTCCGTGACTTCTGCGAAGGCGTGTGATGGCGCACTACGAGTTCGTCTGCGGCAGCCCGGTCTGCGACAAGCGGCTGGTCGCGGCGACCAAGGACGACCTGATGACCGAGGTGGCCGCACACGTGCGGGTGAAACACCACATTCCCCAGCCGACCAAGTCGCTGGTGAAGTTCATCGAGGCCAACACGATCCACGAGATCCCCGAGGGAGGCAGGCGATGACCGGGTGGATCATCGGCTACGCCATCGGCCTGGTGGTCGTCGTCGTGCTCGTCGTGCTGGTCGTGACGATCCTGCGCCTGGCGCACTCGATCGGCCAGGAGGCCACGATGATCGACGACGCGCTGTTGCAGTCGGTCGACAACACCGCCGCGCTGACCAAGCTGCACACGACGATCGAGCACGCCGAGATCATCGTCGCCGGGCTGCATCGTGGCCGCACCAGGCTGGGAGGCTGACATGGCAACACATCTGATGGCACAGGAACTGGCGTTGACATCAACGCAACGCGGTCTGTGGTGGGGCGCGATCATCGGCGGGTTCGTCGTGGTGCTGGCCGTCGCCGCACTGCTCACGGTCCTGGTCCTGCTGGTGCGCACGATCGACCGGCGCGTTGTCAAGATCAGGACGACGCTGGAGGCCGCCAAGGCCAACACCGCCAATTCCGAACTGATCGGCGAGACCGCCAAGCGGGTCGACGCGGTGCTCGCCGAAGGCCTTGAGCACCACCTGTTCCTGGGCCGTGTGCTCGGCAAAGTGAGGATGTGATCACGTGATCGTGCTGTCGGTAGTCGACATCGTCCTGCTCATCGCCGGGCTCGCTGTCTACCTGTTCATCGTGGGCGGCCAGCTCACCCGCATCGCCACCAACCTGGAGGCGTGCCGCGACCTCGTGCGCGAGATCAACGGCAACGCTGCGCCGATCGCCCAGGACGTGGCCCACATCAACGAGACCGGCCAGGTCATCGCGGGCGCGCTGCCGCTGCTGTACGGCATGGCCGAGGGCATCGTCACCGGTGTCACGCCCCGACCCGAGACTCCACCGGTGCGTGAGCCCGCGCGGCCGGCGTCCGGCCGGCGTCGCTCCCGCATGCACGACGGTGTCGGCTATGTTCCGGGTGGCGTTCGGTAGTCAGCTCGTTTCCGGCCCCGGTGCGCCCAGGTCGCGGGGCGTGGTCAACGGGCCTGCGGTCGGTGCTGTGTAGCCGCCGATCCAGTGGTCCTGCCACGCGTTGTCGTACTGCTGCTCGTTGCACATCGGGTGGTAGACGGCGGTCAGTTCCTGCACGATCTGCTCACGGTGCGAGGGCAGCCCGCCGGGCACCTCGAACGTGCAGATGAACACCTTCCACTTGTCGCCGGCCCTGCGCACCCAGCAGCTACTGCGTGGATGGCGGAAGGGAAACCGCTCCGCCGACAGGTCAGCCGAGTGGTCCACGTAGATCACCGCGTAGCGGCCCGGCCGTGCCTCCGGCGCCGGTCGGTACATGATCGCGTACACCGCTGCAACGGCCGGCGGCGTCCAGCCGGCCAGCACTCGCGGCCCCTCGAACGGGTAACCGGCCAGCGAACCGAGGCGAATCACGTGTAGTACTCCGACCCGTCATCCATGTCGTCGTCCTCACCGATCATCGTCACGCTGCTGATCGGCCACGGCGGCAGCCCCGCTATCCGCGCGGCTTCGGCGAACACGTCCCTGGCGCGCTGCTCGGCGACCTCGGGCTCGGGCGCGTCGATCAGCAACTGGGCCCCGTAGCTGCTGGTGCCAATACCGGTCGCCACACCGCTCCACCCGGCGACGGCGTCGGCCAGCTCCACCACTTCCTCGCGGGACAGCTCCCGGTCGCCGTCGGCCATGACGGCCACGCTCCACTTCACCGTGTCCACCCCTTCAACGCATCTCCGGCAATACGGCGGCGAACTGTTCCAGGCTGTGCATGTCCTGCGCGGACAGCAACCGGTCCACATAGGGCTGCGCCACCATCATGCCGAGCGTGTTCGGCACAGCACTGCTACCGCTGGGAATGTGCGGGTTCAGCCAGACGATCCGGTGCGACAGCCTGCTCAACCGGGCCATGGCACCGGCGAGAACGGCCGGATCGCCCCGGTCCAGCCCGTCCGAACATATCACGACGATACTGCCGCGACTCAGGCCACGGCGACCCCAATTCCGCACGAACTCGTCCAGCGACTCGCCGATCCGGGTACCGCCGTCCCAGTCCACCACCGCGTCAGCCGCGCGCGCGAGCGCCTCGTCTGGCCTGCGGTGGCGCAACTGTTTGGTGATGCGGGTCAGTCGTGTGCCGAAGCAGAACACCTCGACCCGCGTGGTGGCCCGGCCGGTCGAGTAGGCGAACTGGAGCAGGTTGCGGGAGTGGTCGGCCATCGAACCGGACACGTCCAGGATGACGGTCATCGGGCGCAGCCGCAGTCGCCTGCTGCGTCGGGGCAGCCGTGGCGGTTCGTCCAGCACCCGCAGCGACTCGCGCACCGCGCGACGCAGATCGGGCTTGCGGCCCTTGCGATCGGCGATGGTCCGCCTGCTGCGCCGACGCGGCGGCGCCAGCCGGATGGACCGCATGATCCGACACAGCGCGGCCAGTTCCTCGGCACTGCACGTCCGGAACGCCTTGCCCTTCAGCGTGGCCGCGTTGGAGGCGACGAGGCCGAGAATGGCCTCCCGCTCTGGTTTCTCGGTCTTGGTGCCCGGTTCGGTCTCCGGCACCTGGAGGACGGCCGTGGCCTCGGAGCGTGTCTTGACACTGAACGGCCGCGACGGGCCGCCATCCTCGTCGTAACCGAGGAAGAATCGGCGGAACACCCGGTCGTAGACCGGGATGTGGTCGTGCCTGCTGACCAGGGTGCCGCGCCCGGCCCAGTAGACGTCCAGCAGGTCGGACGGTTCGAGTTCGGCGACAGCGGCACAGTAGGTCACGACGTCACCCGGCCCGACCCGCACGTCCTCGTCACGCAGCTGCCGGGCGAATTCCACCAGCGTGGCGACGAACTCCTCGCCGTGCCCCTCAGGCAAGGGAGATGACCTGGTCGAGATTGTCGTGCACAACGTCGAGATCGTCGCGTTCCTTGACGACCGCGCCGATCGTGTCCTCGACGGTGTCCGCGTCCAGCTCCGACGCGCCGAGCACGTCCAGTGACCGCACCCAGTCGATCGTCTCGGCGACGCCCGGCGGCTTGTTCAACTCCAGTTCGCGCAACCGGTGCACGGCCGCGACCACCTTGTCCGCCAACGCTTTCGACACGCCCGGTTCCCGCGTCAGCACGATCTCCACCTCGCGCTCCTGCGTCGGGTAACCAACCCAGTGGTAGAGGCAGCGCCGTTTGAGTGCGTCGTGCAGTTCCCGCGTCCGGTTGGAGGTCAGCACCACCAGCGGCGGCCGCTCAGCGCGGATCGTGCCGAGCTCCGGGATGGTGATCTGGAAGTCGGACAACAACTCCAGCAGGAACGCCTCGAACTCGTCGTCCGCCCGGTCGACCTCGTCGATCAGCAGCACGGCGCCGTCACCGCAGCGGATCGCGTCCAGCAGCGGCCGTTCCAGCAGGAATTTCGGCCCGAACAGCTTGTCCACGGCCGCGTCGTCGTCAAACTGGGTGCCCAGCCCGGACAGCGCCCGGATCTGCAACATCTGCCGGGCGTAGTCCCACTCGTAGAGCGCCTGGTTGGTCTCGATGCCCTCGTAGCACTGCAAGCGGATCAGCCGACGCTCGAACACCTCGGCCAGCGCCTTGGCGACCTCGGTCTTGCCGACGCCGACCTCGCCTTCCAGCAGGACCGGCCGACCGAGGCGCATGGCGAGGAACAGCGTGGTGGCCAGGCCTCGGTCGGCCAGATACCGACCGTCGCGCAGCAGGCCGGTCAGCTCACCGACATCGGCTGGGCGGTCCATACGGGGTGTCTCCTGAGCAGGGATCAGTGGCTGGTGTCGGCGCCGAGGATCAGATCCCGGATGGTGCCGCCGGACGTGTTCAGCTTGCCCTCCCGCTGCAACCGCTCCCGCCAGGCCGACTTCACGTCGGTGCCCGGCTCGGCGAACCCGTCGAAGCTGACGTGCTTCATGTTCCGGCACGACTTCTGGTGGCTGTGCGGCTTGTCCAGTTCGGCCGCGTCCGTTCCGTCCCACACGGCACGCAGCACGTCAACCGCGTTGTCCGGCACTGAACTCATGATCGCCCCATCTCCTGGTTGCCCACCACTCACTGTAGGTCGGAACCGGGGGAGCGGCGACCATTGATTAAGCTTTCGCTTAGGGCATCTGGTAGCTGGTCTGCCCGAACGGGTCGCCCTTGGCGTACGCGTAGACCTTCGTCGGCGTGACCTCGAAGGGAACGCTCTGCACACCGCCCGAGCCCGCGTCGACGAAGCCGCCCTCACCGACGGTCAGCTCCCACCGGCCGTCCCAACGCTTGGCGTACAGGTCGGCGATCGCCTGCAACACAGCCTGGTCGGTGACCTGCCGAGCGACCCCTTCAACAGCGATGTCCACACCCGCGTCCCACCGGGTGTCGCCGGCCATCACCAGGACCTGCGGGTTCTGCCGCAGATTGGCCATCTTCTGCTCGCGCTCGCCGGTGTGGAAGTACACCTTGCCCTCGTGCCACACGGTCACCAACGGCGTGGAGTGCGGCCGGCCGTCGGGTCGCACGGTCACCAGCCAGGCCGTTTCGGCGTCGGCCAGCCGGTTCTGCGCGTCCTGCCAGGAGATCGCGGTGGCGACCGGGTCGCTGTAGCGGCTGTCGAGCTTCGGTTCAGGTGCCATTGGTGTCAACCCCTCGGTGAACTGATTGCGTTATGCAAGCGGTCGTGTGAGAGACTAGCAGGATGGTCCGACAGACGAACACTCATCGGTCCGGCTGTCCGATCAACCTGGCCACCGAGGTGCTGGGCGACAAGTGGTCCCTGGTCGTGTTGCGGGACATCATGTTCGGCAACCGGCGATACTTCCGCGAGCTGATGGCGAACTCCGAGGAGGGGATCGCCTCGAACATCCTCGCCGCCCGGCTGCACCGGCTCACCGAGCACGGTTTGCTGTCGCGCGCGGGCGACGACAGCCACCGCCAGAAGGTCCGCTACAGCCTCACCGAGCCCAGCATCCAGCTGGTCCCGGTGATGGCCGCACTCGGCACCTGGGGTCGGCGACATCTCCCGGTCACCCACGAGCTGGCAGTGCGCGCCGAGCTGCTGGAGGTGGGCGGCCCGGCGCTGTGGGACCGCTTCATGGATGAGCTGCGCGAGATGCACCTGGGTATCGAGCGGCCGGCGGGGACAGGATCGGTGTTCGCCGAGCTCAGGGCGGCCTACGCCGAAGCGGTGGCTAATCCTCCAACCACGTGAGCCGCGCCTCACCGAACCGGCTCAGGGTCGCGTGCACTTGTTCGGCAGTGGTGGAAACCCACGTCATCGACGAGCCGGGCTGCACGTAATAGGCTTCGTTCTCGCCCATTTGCATTCCCCAGCCGAGAAACGGTATACCCGTGCGGTCCACGCCGTAAACCGAGAACAACGTCGGCCGAAGGTACGATGCGTCCTCGGCCAACGAGGCCATCAAATGGTCTGGTGCGTTACCCATTAAACTGCTCCTTGCTCTGACTGGCGCGTTCCAACAGCGTGCGACAACATAGCGACAAAGGGCAAGGCTGCTGCCACCGCGCAGCGGGTGAACTTCGTGGGTGGAGTTTTGCTGCCACCCGACAGCAAATGGAGGATGTCGTGTCGAAGACCCCGAAGGGGATGCGTCTCGCGCGAGCACTGCGCGACGCACGGGAGTCCCGAGGGTTCACCCTGCGCGAACTGGGAGCCATGACGGGCCGCAACTCGGGCGCCCTGTCCCGCTACGAGAGCGGCGAACGAACCCCGAAACCCGAGGACGTGGCACAGTTGCTCACCGCCCTGGAGATTCGCGGCCAGGAATACGACGAAGTCCTCGCACTCGCCTACGACACCGACGGACCCGGTTGGGCGGCATTGACTCTGCCCGACCAACGTCAACACTTGCTCGCGATGATTGACATGGAACAAAGCGCCACCCACATCGACCACGTTGCGCCATCAATCTTTCCCGGGCTGTTGCAATCGGAGTCGTATATGACGGCGATCATGGTGGCGGCTGGCATGGCCGGAAAAGAGGTCGTCACTCGGGTGGCGACCAGATTGACTCGCCAGGATGCGCTGGAAAAACCGCAGCCGGTGGATTTCATGTCATTCCTTGGCGAGGCAGCGCTGTACTGGCTCATCGGGGGCCGCGAGGTGATGGTTGACCAGTTGCGGCATGTGCTGCGGCTGTGTGAGCGACCCAACGTCCGGGTGCGGATCGTGCCGTTCGAGAGCGGCTGGCATACTGCGCTGGATGGCGGCGCCTTGATGATTATGGACCGCTCGATTGTGCATCGGGATGCCGGAAAGTCGGGGATCTTCCTGCATAATCGCGAAGATGTCCGGTCCTGCATCGACGCGGTCGCCGAACTCGATGCGGTATCATTGAGCGAGGCAAAGTCTCATGCAGTGCTGGCCGCCAGGCTCCGTGTGTTGGAAAGGACCCCCTGACGTGACTGATGAATGGCGGAAATCGTCCCGCAGTGCGAATGCCGACTCCTGTGTTGAGGTGCATCGGAACCGAACAGCCCTACGGGACAGCAAGAATGCCGCAGGACCGGCCCTGAGCGCCGATGTGGCGTTGTTGATCGGCGAGGTGAAGGCAGGTCGGCTGGCTCGTTAGGCGACGGCGTGCACCCGTTGGGCCAGTGCCGGTAGGCCGGGCATCGCGGCCTGCTTGGGCGAGGCCATGAGGTCGGTGACCAGTCGTCGGACGGCGTTACGGGTCCGGACCTCACCGGGTGTGGTGCGTTCGGCGGCGAGGAGTGTCCGGTATGCCCGATCCGGCTTGTCCCACTGCGCCCACGCCTGCGCTGTGTCCACGAGCAGGCGGGCACGGCGTTCGGTGGTGGGAATCGCCGCCAGCGGCAGGCTGCGGGCCTGGGCGAGTGCCGTGCCGGCGTCACCGAGTACGTAGGCTGCGGACACCTTGTGGCTGACCAGGTTCGCGACAAGAGCGCGGTGCCGGTCGTGGTTGTCGGACAGCCGGTGCACGGCTGACTCGGCCTCGGCAAGCAGGTCGCTCGCCCGCTCGCGGTCGATTGCGCGGGCGGCGGCGTAGGCGGCCGAGAGATGCAGGGTGGCGTACATGGCCAGGTGCTCGGCAGCAGGCCGTGGCCCGGCGATGTCCAACTGCGACGCTGCCGCCAAAGTCAGTGCCTGTGCGCGCTCGTGGTGTCCGGCACGGCGGGCGACCGAGGCGACCAGTCGTTGCGCTTCGGCCAGTGTGAGCGAGTCCTCGGCGGCACGCGCGGCGTGTAGGGCGCGGTCGGCGGCCAGCCATTCCAGGCCGGAGGCCGCCAGTTTGATCAACGCTCGGGTGGCGAGGTTGTAGGACTCGGCAAGCACCCGCTGCATCTGCGGATCAGGCCGCCGGGCGACGGTTGCCTCGGCGGCGACGATCAGCGTGGGCAGCCGTGCGGCGAGCGGCAGATAGCGGCAGGCGGTGAACTCCTGCCGGGCCATGGTCAGGGTCTCGGCGAGCACACCGAGCGGGGCGGGATCACCAGCGCGTGCCGGGCCGAGCAACACGTCACCGAGCTGGCTGGCGAGTACCGCTGCGGAATCCACGTTGGCGGCAGGCATGGCGTTCGGCCAGGCCAGAGCACTGCCCGTCAGTGCGGTGAGCTGGAAGAACGCGCGTCGGCGCACTGAATCGCCTCCTTCCTGGCCGGTGCCAGGACCCACCCTAGAAGCGGTCGCCGCCGGAGTGGGGACGACAGGCCGTTCACTCGGGGTGTCGGTCAGACCGAACGCTGCGGCGGGCAGGCCGAGGATGGTCGCGAACCTGCGTAGCACGGCGACATCGCGGAGACTCCGACGGCCGGTCTCAAACAGGGGCGTGGATCGACCAGATCCGAGACGGCGGCGTGGTTCTCGCCGACCTGAAGGCCGCAACCGGCGCGGGCAGTCTGGTGCGCCTCACCCGCATCAGCGGGCTCGACCGACCTGACAGCGTGTGCACCTGGCGACTGGGGGCGATGCGATGAACTAGAAGCAGCGCTTGACACCGCCGGTGGAGCGCAAGGTCACCGGTGAGGTCGAGGCCAGGGTGATCGCGTTGGCCTGCTCGACCCCACCTGAAGGTATTCTTGCTGGTCACCGCTAGCACGCACGGTTCCGATCCTTCGGCGGTGTGGGATCGGGTCGCTGCTACACCAGTTCGCGGAGACACCACGCGGCATAACTCCGCACCAGGTTCGCCCGGTACTCGGCGAATGCCAGTACGCCGTCCTGGACCGCGAACCACGACCACAATCCGGCCACATACACGGCCCACGCCGTGACCGACTCGGCCAACGTGTCGGTGTCGGTCGCGGCCCAACCCTTCCGCCTGCGCGCCCACTGGTACGCCTCGGCGTGTGTGTAGCCGGACCCGGTGAGACGTAGCGACAGGAACGCGGCGTCAACCCACGGCGCCCCGGCGCCCGGGAATGCCCAATCGATCACGTAGACACGGTCATCGGTGATCAGGAATTGGTCATGGTGTAGGTCGGTGTGCAGCAGGGTGTTTCCGTTGACCAGTTCGGGTGCCCGCGCCGACCACTCACACATGCGTTCGATATCCCACCCGCTCACACTCTCGGGTGCCCGCTCGGCAGCGTTGCGCCAGTGGTTCGAGTTGGCCCAGCGCAACTGGAGCGGCCGAGTGTCACCGGCCGGGAGTCCGCTCAACGTGTCCAGCGTGTCACCGATCCGGTCCAGGTCTGCCGACCCGGGTGCCAGGTTGGCAGGACGCCCGTCGATGTACTCGAAACCGACCACATGCCAGTCGTCATGTTCGACGGAGCACAGGACAGCGGGCGCAACGTCACCAGCCAACTGACCGGCGGTGACCTCGTTCGCAAGGAACATTCCTCGCCTGCCGCCGCCGCGTACGCCTTTCAGGAAAACGGGCGGCCTGTCGACCCTGTCCAGTCTCACCGCTAGGTCGTTGTTCTGCCCTTTGCCAACGTCGTCGGTGGCTGAGACAGGACCGACGTTGTCCTGGACCGCTGTGCGAATGCCGGCCGGTATTTCATCCCATCGACAACGTGACACCGTCGGTTCTGTCCCTTTCGGGTGTAGGCTTATCAGTGGACGGGCGGCGGTATCCGACCCTCGGTGTTCTCGTCTCCGTTCGCGCCCGACCCCGAACAATCGCTGCACTTGGCGGAGTCACCGGCCGCCCACAGTTCCGCGTCTGGCACGTATCCTGCCGCACTGATCGCTGCCAGGGTACGGGCAACGCTGCATGTCGTGTCGCCTGCCGCGCCGGGCGTGTCGTGCGGTTCATGGTGAATGAATCCACCCGCGACCCGCTCACAATAATCGGCGTATTCCCGAGTGTAGAGAATGAACGTGTGCCAACCGATGTCCACCAGCTTGGACGGCGACAGCTTCTCGCCGGCCCGTGAACCGACCGCCGCCAGGAACGCCGACGCCTGGTCCATGATCCGTTCGGCCAGCCCGCGGTCAATATCGGGGTGGTCGGTAGCGATGCGCTCGGACAGACGTGTGAATAGTTCATCGGCGATCAGAGATCGGCCCGTGGTGCGCACGATCGTATCGGTACTGGACATTGTGCGCGCACATCCTTCCCCTCTGTGTTCCTCCGGTTCGTCCGGCAATCAGCACGGTAACCGTAGACGGGTGCACAGTCATCCCACCGAGGGGTGAGGGTGTTTCCACCATTGGCATGGGCACGCCATGGGCAACGAAACACTCCCCGCCGAGTGGCGGCAATGATCGACAGGGTCCGGGAGCGTGGCGTGGGTGGTCTCAACCGGTCGATGCGACGCCGTGCTTGAACAGGATTTCGTCTGGATCTCAGCCGGTGTCTGCCATCCTAGAAGCCGCGCACCTTGCCGATGTCGATCCGCATGGCCACGTTGTAGGTGGCGGCGAATTTGTCCGCGCTGCCGCTCACGTTGGCCATCGGGTTGGCGTACTTCGCGACGTAGCCCGGGTGCACGTTCGGCGGCTGCTCGTCGGGCGCCACCCTGGCCAGGCCGGTGATCACGACGATGCTGCCGCCGTTGTCGTCGGCGTTGAAGTTCAGCGACACCCTGGGGCGCTCGCGGATGTGCACCAGCCGGTTGGCGGAGGCGACGTTGTAGATCAGGATGTCGTCCCCGTCCAGCAGGAACCACACCGGGTTGGGCTGTGGGGTGCCGTCCTTGCCCACCGTGGTGAGCCAGATCAACGGCTCACTGGCGAGGCGCTCGCGTACTGACTTGCCAAACGGCGTTTCCGGGTCGGGAAGCTGGTCAGCGGCCATGCTGATCAGCCTAGTGCAGACTTGGCACGTGACGATCCGAGTCGTGTTGGCCGACGATCAGGCCCTGGTGCGTGCCGGGTTTCGTGCGCTGGTCGACTCGGCGCCTGACCTGGCCGTGGTCGGTGAGGCCGCGACCGGCAAGGAAGCCGTCGCGTTGGCCCGCAGTGCCCGCGCTGACGTCGTCCTGATGGACATCCGGATGCCCGAGTTGGACGGCCTGGCCGCCACCACCGAGATCAGCGCGGACGAGGACCTGGCCGGCGTGCGCGTGCTGATCCTGACGACGTTCGAGATCGACGAGTACGTGTTCGCCGCGTTGCGCGCGGGTGCCAGCGGCTTCCTGGGCAAAGGAGTCGCGCCGGAGGAACTGTTGGCCGCCATCCGGATGATCGCCAGGGGAGACGCGCTGCTCTCGCCGACCGCCACCCGCAGCCTGATTGCCAGGTTCCTGGCGCAGCCGGACTACCCGGTGCGCGACTCGCCCGCGGTGCTCGACGTGTTGACGGTCCGGGAGCGTGAGGTGCTGACGTTCGTGGCCGCAGGCCTGTCCAATGACGAGATCGCGGAACGCCTGATGCTCAGCCCGCTCACCGCGAAGACCCACGTGAACCGGGCGATGGTGAAACTGGGCGCCCGGGACCGAGCGCAACTTGTGGTGATCGCCTACGAGACCGGCCTGGTCCGAGCAGGCGAACGGCGTCCGACCCGATAGTCGCTCTATAGTGGACGAATGGCGTCAGTGAGGCAGGTCCAAGTCACGTTCGACACCGCTGATCCCGAGCGGGTGGCCCGGTTCTGGTGCGACGTGTTGGGTTACGTCGTGCCCCCGCCACCGGAGGGTTTCGACAGTTGGGACGATTTCGATCGCGCGTTGCCACCGGAGCAGCAGGGCTCGGCGTTTGCCTGCGTCGACCCGACCGGCGTCGGCCCTCGGCTGTTCTTCCAGCGTGTGCCCGAGGGTACACCTCATGAAGACGTACACGTGACTAGTGCGCCACGTGGCAGGCTCCGCAAACCCTATGTACGCTGGTCAGAGGCGGGTTAGCTCATATCGGCATGGGGGTGACATGGTCTCGGGTGGTTCCGCGCGACAGGCTGACAGCGTGCGTCGCTGCCAGGGTTGCGGCGCGGCGCTTGCTGCCGACAACACCGCGAGCATCTGCGGCAAATGTCACCGAGAACAACGTGATCAGCTTCGTACGCCACCCACTCAACTCAGCAGAAGCTTTTTTGAGACGCCCGAATTTCAGGCCGCATTTGAAAGCCATCACATAGGCAAAGTCTTTAAGGCCTACAGGAACCATCCTCGTCACCTGAAATTGTTCGGCAAAGGGCTAAATCAGGACCATTTGGGTCGCTGGCTGGGCCTCAATCAATCACAAGTCAGCAGGATTGAGAACGGTCCGCCGGAACAAAACATCACGATTCTGACAGGCTATGCCCGGGCATTGCATCTACCGCCAGAACTTCTATGGTTTGCCTTTCCTGGGCAAAGACTCGCGAGGTTCACAACGGCACCGATAGAGGCGGCGCCGGCAGATACCGATACCGGTTTTGTTCCGAACATCCAAGACGCCGACAGCTTGATTGCCCAGATCGTCGGCTCGTCCTCTTCAAATGATGCAGTGAGTCAGCTTTCGTACGCGACATCTTCTATCGCGGAATCTCACACACAAGCCCCGGCTCGACATGTAATGACTCAGGTCTACAACCTACATGAGCAGGCGCAGATTCTCCTCGGAATGCCTAATCAACGCCTCAGTCAGAAACGTGAGTTGTATCGAATAGAGTCTGAGCTCCTGGCTCACTCTTGCCTCCTGCTCGATGATTTGAGGCAAAACGGGGTAGCTCAAAAGTACGGCGCCGCAGCGCTGATCTTTGCGAAGGAGGGGGGCGTGAGCGAGGCGACCGCGCGCACCGCGCTCGCAAAGGCGCTAAGGTGGGCCGAACGCCTCATTGAGTCGGCAGACATGGCTAGGATTGGCTACGAGCAGAGTCCATCGACGCCCATTCGGATTCAGCTTGCGAGTCAAGAGGCCAACGCCTCCGCACTTATGGGCAATATCCCAAGAGCCCGTGAAGCTCTCAACCGTGCGGGGATCGCAGCGGATTCGGTATCACAAGACTCCGGCGAATCGGCTTGGTCATTCCCGGTCGCGAGGCAAGCAATTTTTGCACTGTCAGTGGCGTTGCAGGCACGCGACCCGGAAGCCGCAATCGAAGCAGTTGCCAGGGCTGATGCCAGCTGGGCCACAGGAGCGCCTCTGGTCAGTGCCAATTGGGCGCAGATTAGGATCGGCGCCGGCATCGCAAACCTGCTTAAGGGATCATTGGACGCCACAATTGAAGAAGTTGCGCCGGTTCTGGAATTGTCTCCAGAGCTACGAATTTCGACAGTCACCGCCTACATGAGACAACTGGAGCAAGAACTGTGTGATCCACGATTCCGTGGAAACGGCGATGTGCTCCAGCTCAGGCAAGATATCAAGGAGTTTGATTCGGGAGCACTGTCGATTATTCGCCTGCCGGAGCCCGAATGAGCCCCCTTCCGACTCAAATGAGAAATCGTTGGCTAGATCGGCGCGAGCCCACATTGGGCAGTGGGCAAGTTTACTGGCACGTCCTCATGTCCTCGTATCCAGGAGCTTGCATCGCGGCGACAGATGTTCAGGCAAGTCTGGCAAGATTTACCGGATTCCATATGACGCCGCTCAAGTGGCTGCATATGACGACACTCATAGCTGGTTCGACAGACGAGATAAATCGGAGTCAAATGGCAACGATGGTCTCGGAAGCGCAAGATTTGTTGTGTGAAGTGGACGCTATATCGGTCTCGCTGGAGAAGATCTTCTATCATCCGGAAGCCATAGGATTACTTGCGCGGCCGGTGGAATCTTTAAGGCAAATATTCGATGTGGCGCTAGCAGTCACGTCGAGAACGATTCGCCAGGCCGGACTATCCTACGCGGCCACGTCATTGTGGAATCCACACATGACGGTCTCCTATAGTACGGCTGAGCAACCCGCCGAACCAATTATCGAGAGCCTCGGAGTTGCCATCCCGGAGCGTCAGGTGCTTGTCGACTCTCTGACGCTCGTGATCCAGTGGGGACCGGAAAGAGTTTGGAACTGGGAACCAGTTGGAACGGCTTATCTACGTTCTAACGGTAAGGGCAAGCACTCCCGCGCCTAGCAATCACCCGGTCTCACTGTCGCCCACGTTCGTGTCGTGGGGATGATCCACGTGGTCGCAGTCTTACACCCATCTTTAACAAGTGCCTGCGGACAGTATTGGTGGAGCAACCAGTCCACTCAGACAACTTCTTCATGGAAGTCCCGGTGGAGTACCACTCACCCACGACGTCCGCCATTTCTGGCGGGATGGAACTGTATGGACGTAGTATCACCCCCGCCTGGTTTAGCAGTCGGCGGACCTCGCGTCGGTCAATGCCCGTCCGATAAGAAATGGCCTCCAGGGTGGCATTGGATTGATAACAGGCAGCCAGAGAAGCCATCAATTCGTCAGGTGTGCAACCCACGAAGGTAAGCCGATCTTCGCGAACACTGGCTTCCTCCAATAGTCGCCGTACCATCGTCGGTCGATTTCCTGTCCTTTCTGCCAATCGACCGATAGGCACCGTTTCCTGAAGGAATTGGGTGGCCAATTGTTCGGCCAGTTGTCGGCGTTGCAGGCTCAACGACACCCGGCCTTCATGGCCAGGAAGAGTCATGTCAGATTCCATTACGGTGCCTCGACAGACACGGATAGTTCTTTGCTGGCTACCCACGGTAGATTACCGCCCATCGTGAATACGTCGCGCTCCGCTTTTTCGATCACAACGACTGGCGAGACTCCGAGGGCTGCACATATCTGGAGCAGCGCCATAAATGTTAGCGTTCGTTTCCCACGTTCCAGGCGGCTGAGTACACTTGGCGAGACGGCGGAGCGCCTACCTAGCTCAGTGACAGTTAGTCCGCTTGCCAGGCGAATCAGTCTCAATCTGGCGCCTATCGCCGTTAGCAGTGCCTTAACACTGTCACTATCAATGGCGCTAAAGATTTCAACGGCCGGCAAGTACTCCTCGGCGCAGGAATTCACTACGGCCTCCCATCAATGGATTCCCAGGCAGCCATTGGCTGATCTTTAGGGTGGACGACCAATGCCTGTATCCGTGTGGCCAACCTGCGATTCCCCGCTTCGGTTACAAGCGTCAGCGCCGTCTTGAAGCGGTTACGTGCAGCGGTCACCGAGCCTTCGTTCCACAACACCCTGCCCCAGGCCACCAGCGCACGCGCATGCCCGACTGGAGCAGGTTGGGCGAGTAGTTGATAGATCTGGATCGCCCGTTTGAAGTAGTACACAGAATCCTCAGCAGACCGGTTCGCCTTGACATACATGAGCCCGATGTCAACGTTGACAGCAGCCAGTCCGACAGCATCAGCGGGGTCCCGCTGAAGGCGTGTATGGATAGCGTCGAGTGCGTCCATTGCACGATGCAGACGATTACCCTCTTCGAATGTAGCGGCTAGCAGGTAGAGCACCCGTAGTTCTCCGGGCTCGTCGGTCAGGCGATAATGGCGCACGCTCCACGCTTGCCGCAGTTCGATTTCCGCCTGGCGGAAGTTGCCTGCGGCCCGCGCGGCATCGCCGCTGGTCTCCAGCATCAACGCCTGCGCTTCCCAGTCCTCATGGCGGACCGCTTCGTCGTCGCGCTCATTCTCAGAACTGTTCAAGATCATCCAAATGCTCACTCTCTAGGTAATCACCAATATGCGTACGCCAAGACTCCAACGATGCCCAAGCCCACAGCCAGTACGCCTAGTAGAACGGCGCCAACGCAGACCGTGAGAAGTACGATCGCCGTGGCGCTCACCCACATGATTGGCGTCACCCTGCGAGTCAGGGAACGCCATTGATGCACGATGTCAGGCGCCTTTCCTGGACTGTGGGGTTCGCCGTTTTCCATACTGCTCGTACCTCCGATCAGCCCTGAACTCTCCCAGCAGCTCCATAACATTCTCGGCATCGACAAGGCACAAAGTGGCGAGTTCGGAGAGAGCACCAGCGTTCAGCTCGGCTACTCGCTGATCAGGATTGCTTGCTAGCAGGGCCGTCGCCCAATTGATTGCCGGCACAATATCGTAGCGGGTGGAGTGAGATAGACGGACTAGATCGACAGCAAGGACATTCGGGTTAGCCGATGGCCACATCACCGATTTTACTTCAGTGTCGATTGCGCCAGGCGGAACACCCAAGGCGAGTTCGACCTGGGCCAACCGCAGCACAGAAAGTGCCCGCGTGCCCAATTCATATGAAGCTAGTGTTGGCACTGGGACATCTATCCGCCACGGCGTGGGCAGTTCCTGCAACGCCTCCACCAATTCAGCGCGCGTCCAACCCTTATCCGTGCGATTGCGCCTGACAACTGCACCGAGGACACGCTGATAGTCCAGCTCGAATTGGCGGTCAGTCGATACCATGACCACATCCGCGCGGCTTCCCGCCCTTGGAGCGCAGAGCGACACCTGCTTCGCCCAACATACGATGCACAGTGCTGTAGGCCCGTCCACTGTCCTCGGCAAGCGCTCGTATCGTCATCCCGTGCTCTAGATATTTGTATTTGAGATCCGACAGGAGCAGTGTGCGGGCGTCTCCCGTCACGTGGATGCCTTTGGGAATCTTGTTGTGCATTCTCGTTATCCAGTATCCAGTTCGTGGCGTGCGTGTGGCCTGTACGTGTGGCCATCTGCCCGCTATCAGAAGGCGGCTGAGCAATCTTGCCCGTTCAGGGCCGACTGTCGATTACTCGGTCCAGTCCATCGGCGTGCCGAATCATGTCCGCGCCCAACAAGGCCAATTCCTGCCCAACGCTGCGTAGATCGGCGGAGCGTAGATCGCCGTCGTTCATCCTGCTCAGTAGCCCAATGGTGAGTTCGCCTAGCGACTGATTGACCTTCGCCATTCGGCTGAGGAGTGTGCGATCTTCCGGGGTCACCGATCACCCCACCCGTGTCCGAGACGATCGAACCGCGCAAGGCGTGCGGAGCCACTGATCCACCAGCCACAGGGCGGTGGTTTCACAGGATGCGCAGGCGCGGACATCCCGTGTACCGCACTCCACCATGACGAAACCGACGACCGGCAGGCTCTCGTCTACGGCGAACTTGCGTTCGCACGACACGCATGCTTGTCCGAAGTATTGCCAGACATTCAGGCGAGCAGGATCAACCATGGACAGTTTGGTCACCTGCGAACACCCCTGCCCAAGCGCAGGCGCAATCGCGCGATCGGGCCTCGGCGTCGGTGGCCCCCATAACGGTGCTTGCGCGGCGGATACTCGGGTTCGTGTGGAACTTGGCTCCGCATGATCGCCACACAACCAAGACACTTGCGGCTAGGTGGCGCGCACATTGCGGCAGGTGTCAGCGAATCTCCGCACACCGCCGTGTATATTCCGGTACCCGCTTCTATGCCAATTGCCATGTTTTCGTCGGTTACCTCGTGTTCTTCCCCGTCAATAGAGGTGACCTGTATTGTTAGTAGGGCTGATCCCACGATGGACCCCTTCCTTCGGCTGCTGGTCAATGATCGTGCTTAGTAACTGTCGTAAGGCCGCCATTCAATGCAGGTAGGGCGTACTCGCGTTTCGAGCCATTCGAGCAGCGCTGCCCGCGCCTGCGATATCGGGATGAGTGCGGTTCGTGGAAATACGGCACCGGTCGTTCCGTTGAAAATGAGGTCCACATCGGGAAGTGGGCGATGTGGATTGTAGGAATTTGCTATATGCATGACTGGGTCGTCATTGTCCATATAGTTCAGTGCGGCAACCTCGTAGACCGTCGACACGCTTACCCGGAACTGGTGGTTCGGCAGAGGACCGGACTTCGAGCTATGAAATTCGACGTCACCAACGGATAAAGTTGTTTCCCAGTCGACATGATTTGTGGTCAGTACCTCGTCAACGAGGTTGATGGCGCCCGGCATGCCCTGGGTGACCCGCGCAATGCCGGTGGTCAATGAAGCCGTGAGGATCATGTGGGGATCACGCCACTACGCGCGGGACCTGTCACGGGTTGCTGCCTGCCCTTGCGATCGGTTGTCGGGGTCACTGGCAACCGTGGGACCGTGATCATGGCGATGTCTATATCAAGTTCGGCATGCCGCATGTCAGGACCTGCATATCGGCAGGCCGGAGGCCGGCTACCGTATTAGTGCGAATGTATTGCATCACACGATTGGGGCATTGCTTCCGCTGGCACGGTCGACCGTGCCAGCGGACGGTCTGCAACCCCTCGGGCGGGAGTAGGCGGGCGGACGTCCGGCCTGTACTCGCGCAGGTCAGGGCCTGTGTACGGCGAACCGCGGTGATCAACATTCAGGCTGGGCATATTTTGCCGGAACATTCTATTTCTGAATATTGAGGTGGCTGTATTCGCGCCTTGGCCTGGCGATATTCCTGGGGTGAATAAGGGTATGTCGGAACAGGCATGGTGGCTTGTTGGGTTCTGCGGCGTAATTGGTTCACGGCCCGCACGAGCGGACCGGAAGTCAAGACGAAGGAACCACAGCCATGATGCGTAAAAGCAGTTATCCCAAGACTAAAACCGGGACATTCTCGATCCGTGAAGTGAGTTGGATTCTTGGCGTTGATGAGTCCGAGGTCTGCCGGTTGATCCGGGTTGGTGTGCTACCTACGGTTCGCCGCCGTGCCCGGCTGGTCGTGCCCGCTTACGCGGTAGCCCGACTGCTGCCCGTTGCGTTCGAAGGAGGCAGCAATGAAGAAGCCTGACAGTCAGTTCTTCGCCGACACTGCCGCTCTGCTCGACCGTATGCGCCCCGTGCCTAACGAGGTGTTGTGCACTCTCGTCAGGCGGGATGGCGCGTGCATGTCACCTGTGGCCGGACTGGATGAACCGGAGTGTGCGGGCGGTGGCACTGATCGGGATGTCGCAGCACAGATCTGCGCGGGTTGCGGTGTCCGTGATGCCTGCCTGGAACTGGAGTTCCGCACGGCAGGTCCCGCGACGCTCGGGGTATGGGGTGCGCTGGCCGAGGATGACCGGCGCGCCGCCTACCGGGCGTGGTCCCGACGTAGGGATGAACGACAGGACGGGGGCCGGGCATGAAATTCTCCCCGGCCGAGCTGTTCGCAGCGCTCGCTGTGGCGCTGGTGGTGTTGTGGGCGTGGCGTGCCTCTGCCCGGCGTGCCCGCCGTGCTGCTGACGCAGCACGCCAGGGTGCGCGACTGCTGTCGCTCACCGGCCGAGTGGTGGTCGGTGCGGCGCTGCTGTCCGGAGTGCAGTGGATGGCGCTGACCTACCCGGGTGCGCCCTGGTTCGTGCGGGTCGCCGCGCTCGCCCTGCCCGCGTTGATCAGCTCCCACACGCTGACCCGTGCGCTCACGGTGACCACGATCGAAACGCGGCGGGGTGGTCGCCGATGAACGCACAACGTCCGGGCGGGCCGGAGCCCGTCGAACGGGTAGCGGTACAGGTGGACCGCCTGTGCTGGTCGGGTGTCCTACTCGGTCTCGCGTTCACGATGACCAACGTTCAGCAGTTCGCCGCGAACGGCGCGCCGTCGTGGTCGCTGCCCTGGTGTACCGCCTGGCTGCTCGATCCGATGGTGTCGCTGGTGCTGCTCGCGATCCTGCGAGCCGAACAGGTCACCGCACGCTATGGAGTCCACACGGGTGGATGGGTGCGCGCCGCGAAGTGGTTCACCCTCACCGCGACCTACGTCATGAACACATGGGAGGCGTTCACGGCGGCCAGCCCGGCACGGGTGGTCCTGCACTCGGTTCCGCCGCTGGTCGTCTTCGTCGCGGCCGAGGCCGTGACTGATCTGCGAGACAAGCTCGGCACGGCGGTGTCGGCGGCCCAGTCTGCCGAGGCGTCGGCGGGTTGCCCGTCGCCGGGTGAACCGGCCGCGTTCATGAACGCGGCCGGCGATCCACCACCAGAGGTGCCCAGGCCGGCGACTCAGAAGGACATGGCGCCGGCACCGCAGCGTCGGCCGCGCACCTCGTTCGCCGAGTATCTGGCCGCCGCACAGCAGGCGCGGACACCCGGGGTGAAGGTCACCCCGGCGTGGGTGCGGGCGGTCACCGGATGCTCACGCGGCTTGTCGTCCCGGCTGGCCGCCACCCTGACCAACGAGGCCGGGGGTGAGCGTTCATGACTACTCCCGAGAACCGGCAAGGGCACGGGGGCGAACTGGTGCCGAAGATCTTCGACGCGGAGATCGTTCCCGATTCCCTCTCCGGCCCCGTCGCGCCACGCCAGGATCGGCGGCTGGTGTGGATAGCGCGACGCGCGTTCATCACGTGCACGGGCTACCTCATCCGACGGGCCAAGGAGTCCGGCCGGATTGCGCGGTGGCGTGGGCTGTTTGCCTACCGCGCGCGGAAGCTCCCGGTGGACGTTGCGCGGCTGGTGTGGTTCTTGCTGCGTGGGCATGGCCGATGGATCGTGAAGGGTTGGACGTGGGTCACATACGCGGACCTGCGCAGCGATGTGCGCCAGGCGCGGATGGCCGGTGACGCGCAAGCACGCCGCGACGCACAGGAAACCATCCGGGCCGACGCACGGGCACGGTGGGCGAAACTCGGGATTGGCCTGCGCCGTGCTGTGGTCACTGCCGCCGTGGTGGTGGTCGTGCTGGTCCTGCTCGCGTTGCTGGAGATGCTGTTCAGTCGGGCGAGCATGCCGGGTTGGCTGCGATCGATCTATGACGTGCGGGACTTCTGCTTTGCGGTCGTGACGTTCGCGGCGCGGTGGCTGGTGGTGGTCGGCCCGTTCGGGTGGGCCTTCGCGGCGATCTGGGAGGGTCGCGACCGGACACCCGGTGCGGCATGGCTGACCCAACCTGACCGTGACGATGCGGATTCCTGGGTGGATGAACGCCTGATCTCTCGTGCGCTGGCACACCTCGGGGTCGCGCCAATGAGCGTGTTTTTCAAGGGTGGTGGGGAGTTGGTCTACCTCACTCCGGTGCGGAAGGACGGCGACGGAACGTTTGCGCGCATCCGGCTTCCGTTGGGTGTCACCGCTGCCATGGTGGCCGACCGGCGCCCCACTCTGGCGGCGAACCTGGGTCGGGCGTCGCTGGAGACCTGGCCTACCAAGGGTGATGAGGATGGTGTGCTTGATCTTTGGGTTGCTGACAAAGGCACCCTGGCCGGTGGGGCGGGTGATTGGCCACTACTGCACGACGGTGAGGTGGACGTGTTTGAGGGGGTGCCGTTCGGGCTCACTCAGCGTGGGCTGATTGTCAACGCACCTCTGCTCGAAGCGAACTGGTTGATCGGCGGCCGACCCGGGCAGGGCAAGACCTCCGCCATGCGGACCCTGCTGCTCGGCGCCGCGCTCGACCCCACGATCGAACTGTGGGTGTACGTCATGGGTGAGAGCCCAGATTTCGACCCCCTGGCGCCTCGTCTGAGCCGCTATCGAATGGGGATGGATGATTCGGTGGCCGCCGACGCAGTGCAAGCGCTGAGGGACCTCACAGAGGAGATGGAGCGGCGAGGCCGCACCCTCGGGGCGCAGCCGGGCAAGCCGCCGAAGGTCTCGCGCAAGCTGGCCGACCGCCCGGGGCTCGGGTTGCATCCGTTGATCCTGGCCATTGACGAGTGTCACGAACTCTTCCAACACAAGAAGTACGGCAGGCAGGCTGAGGAACTCGCGGTCAGGTTGATCAAGCGAGGTCGTAAGTACGGCATCGTCATCATTTTCGCGACGCAATCGCCCACAAAGGACAGCATCCCGAAGGAGATCACCCGCAACATCTCGTGTGGCGTCGCGTTCGCCGTGGCCGACCACGTCGCCAACGATGGGCTGTTGGGCGCAGGCCGATACCGGGCAGGTATCCGCGCAACCGAACTACGGATGAAGACCGACCGGGGAACCTGCGTCGCCGTGGGCATCACTGATGAGTCCTGGGAACTGGTGCGCACCTACTACGTGCCGTTCGAAGACGGCATTGACATGGTGAGCCCGGTTGTTGCCCGAACCATGGCACTGCTGGCCGAGCAGGGCCGGCCGGTGGCCATCACCGCCGCCGCCGACACCGACCAGACACCTGAACCGGTGGATCATCTGGCCGACATCGCGGCTGTATGCGCCGGAGCCAAGCGCGTGCGTACTCAAACCGTGCTCGCGCGACTCATCGCCGATGACCCCGACGAGTACGGCGACTGGTCGCTGACCGACCTGTCCGCCGCACTCGCGGCATCGCACATCACCACGGTCAAGTCCAACGGCTACATGACCGTGCGCACCGCCGATGTGGCCGCCGCACTCACCGCCCGCGACAACGCAACGGTCAGGGAGGAACCCGGGGAGGCCTCGGGGAGTCGGGGAGTTCTCCCCGCCCCCGAAGACGATGAAACTCCCCGCCATGACCAGGGGAAACATGGTCTGGGGAGGCGCGCGAAGGCGGAGCAGGAAACCGGCGCGAACCCCGGAAATCCAGGTGAGGAGACACCACATCCGGGCTCCCTCCCTCACGGCGGCAGTCACGAGGGGAGCGGCCGTGACAAGTAGGACCAGACGCACGGCCGACCCTCCACAGCAGCCCGATCCCACCCGCGCTCTCGATGACCCGCTCACGCTTGGGCGAGCGGCGCGCCTTGTGCGCCTCGCTCTAGCCCGCCAGACAGGACGGCCCGATGACCACCAGCCAGCTCACCTCCACTCAGCGAAGGCACAGGCACCCACACCCGACAACCGGCCCTGAGACGACGGAACCCCGGCAACCAAGGATTGCCGGGGTTCCGCCATGTCGGTCACGGACGTTACCGGCCGCGACACTGGCCAAGACGAGTCAGCCTAGGCCGTGGCCTGCCGCAGGTTCCGCCAGTCGATGTGAATTCGTTCCGGGTCGAACACCCGAGGGTGGCCAGGTCGGGCGCGGTTCACGGTGACTTTCTCGATGAACATCCGTAGAAATTCTCGTTGTTCGTCCAGCGTCATGTCCGGCCATGCTGAACGCACAGCCGCGATATCCACGTCGATCACCTTCGGTGGTAGTGCCGCGTACTCCGTGCGCAAACGTTGCTCGTTCGCAGCGATCGTTCGACGCGCGCTCTGCCATTCCATTGAGGTCAAGGCGCCTGGGGTAGCCCACATTGCCGCCAGTTCACCGCGCTGACGTTCCAATCCGTCCAATTCCTTCGTGATGGCGTCGCGGCGCGGGCCGTGTTCGTCAGCGGCGATAGCGTTGAGAAATTCAGGCTTGTCCAACTCTGACCACAAACGATCGACGACAACCTTCTCGGTCTCCCTGAGCAAAATTCCCGTACAGCCGCGACCACCCTTGTTGGGGTGGCATTGCAGATATGGCACCCGCTGATTCTTCATCTTCTTCAGCGCACCCGTCAACGGGTGTTGACACACTCCGCATACGACCAGGCCGCCCGTCAGTAGATATTTACGGCCAGTCGCGTTGCCCATGTGGTTCTCGTTGACCGGATAGGTTCCCTTTCCGTCGGAACGCGTCACCCTGCGAGGCTGCGAGAGCTTCAGCTTGCAAGCCTGCCAGGTAGCCTCATCGAGAATTGGCTCCCAGTTTCCCTTTGCGACAATCTGACCGCGATACACGCGATGACCCGCCACGGTCGGCAACGTGACCCAATTCTTTACCGAACTGGGCGAGATGGTTCCCTTATGACCGCCGATCACTCCCTGTTCGCGGAACGTGGCCGCAATGTTCGACAACGACCAGCCCGACAAAACCCACTCGGCCGCCCGCCGGATAGCGTCCGCTTGTTCCGGAACCTGAACATACGTTTTAGCGCCATCTGCGGTTACAGCGTGCCTGTAACCGAATGGGCGACTCCCGGGCGCCTCACCCAAATCAGCTTTTTCCGCGAGCATGTCATTGACTCGCTTTTTAAGCCGCCGAACTTCTCCGGCACCCAGCACGGCTTTGATTCCGGCGACTTCGTCCCGAATACGAACAATCCCGTCGCGATCGGTGTGGAGTTCTGTAATCCCTGCCGCGTCCATCAGGGCTGCCAGTTGAAACCACTGAATCTCTCGACGCTCGATCCGATACTGCTCGACCGCCCACACATGCGCGACTTCTCCCCGCTCAATCGCACCGCGCAAGCGGTCGTATTCTGGCCGAATAACGTCATCTTCGGCCGCAGACAAATCATTGTCAGCGAACACCACTACCGGTACGTCCGGCCACTTCTGCGCGGCATACGCACGACCCCACCGCTCTTGTGCCTTGACGCCTTCTTTGCGTCCGGCCCGGTCCACCGAGATTCGGCAGTACAGTGCAACGTAGGCGATAAACGGTGCAACGTCGCTGGTCATAGGCCCATCCTCACCCGAGTACGTCTTGATGACAACTCCCCGAGGGCAAGGTCGTCAAGAACCGGGTGCACCTGGACGTGCGGGTGGGCACCGGGCTGGTCGGCGCCGAGCGCCTGGCCACACTGGAAGCCGAATGCGCCCGCCTGGTCGCGCTCGGCGCCACGCGCTACCAGCTACTGGAAGCCGACGATGTGAACGAGTCGTGCATCGTGATGCAGGACGTCGAGGGCAACGAGTTCTGTCTCGACTGAGGCTCAGGACGTCTGGCCGATCCGGCACAGCACGTTCGCCGAACGTCGCTAACCGAGGATGTCGTACCAGTTGTCGCGGATGAAGTTCTGGACCTCAGCCGGTAGGTCGTCGAACGTTCGCTTCGTGTGCACCTTGTCGCCTTCGGCGTCTTTCTTGATGGTGGAATTTCCCCGTTCCACCGCATTCGGCTGTACGCCGACGATGTCCGCACCGGTGCCGGTGAAGTAATACTGCACCATCGGGATGCCCTCGCGACTCACGTGATATACGTGGTCCCTGTCTCCGCCCCTCATGTTGATGTGCCACTTGGCGTTGCTCTGCACCCAGGAGGGCATGAACTCGTTACGAGTACCGCGTTGCACGTTGGTGCCGTTCACGTCGTAGACGCCTGCGCCGTCCTCGATCTCATCCACGACTTCGACTTTTGTGGTCTTCTTGCTCTGGTCCTTTGATTTGTTCTTCGCCTTTTCCTTGACCTGGTTGTAGAAATTTTTCTTCATAAGTTTATTTCTCCGTTCGATCGGTCTACTGGGTGCCCTCGTCCTCTTCGCTGGCGAGTTCCGCTGCGATCTCGGCACGCATCTGCTCCAGGTCCTCAGGAGTCAGGATCTCGGCCCCCGGCACCTCGCTCAGCGCCTCGGCGACCGCCGACTCGATGATCGAGTCCATGGCGGGCGAGCTCACCTCTCCGGCGGGCGGAGTGCTCGCAGCGGCCGGACCGGCAGGTTGCGCGACAGGCGCCCGGACGGTGAACCCGAATTCGGTGACGCGGGCGATCCGGTCGGCCAGCGGCAGGCCGTCGAGTGGGCTGAGTTTCGCGTAGGCGGCGGCGTACAGGTCCGCGTTCTGCGTGTTGGCCGAGGTGTAGGTCCAGTCGCGGAACTGTGCCCAGCCTGCCTCCGAGCCGTCCCAGTTCGCCCAACCTGGCCCGAAGTCCCGTAGCACCGTCTCCCACAGCGAGTCGGCCGGTTGCCCGGGCTGGGCATCGGGTCGTGTCGGCTGGGCGCTGATCGTGAATCCGAGCCGGGTCAGCGTGGCGATCCGGTCGGCCAGCGGCAGGCTGTCGAGTGGGCTGAGTTTCGCGTAGGCGGCGGCGTACAGGTCCGCGTTCTGCGTGTTGGCCGAGGTGTAGGTCCAGTCGCGGAACTGTGCCCAGCCTGCCTCCGAGCCGTCCCAGTTCGCCCAACCCGAACCGAGTTGTCGTACCACCTGGTCCCATGACGAGCCGCTCGACGGTGGCTGGGCCTTGGCCAGACGCTCCCTGCTGCTTGCGTACGCCGACGGCAGATCCCGCAGCTCGGCGACGAGCTTGCGGATCAGTTCCGTTTTGCCGTGGTTGCCGGCATATTCCAGAAATGTGGTCGCGGCAGTACCGAAAGTGCTGACGGCGGTCGAGTTGAGCTGCCTGGAAAACGTGTCCCAGTCGTTGTTCGAGGCTGTGTATGCGCCGTTGACCAGGTCGAACCATTCCGTCGCCTGGCTCGGAGTGATGTCAACGACCGCGACGGCATCCAGAACATCGGCATCCATCGGATATCTCCCCTTTTTGAGCACTGAGGGTCGATCTCATCCGACGGTAGGTTCGATCGGGTATTCACTGGTGCGCGATAATGCAACCGTTCGCGCAGGATATGGTGCTCGGCCTACCAGGCGACCGGCAGCGACGCGAGCCCGTAGATCACCGAGAACGACCGGAACTCGACCTCGTCGAACGGGACCGCCAGTCGCAGGGTCGGGAACCGGTCGAACAGCGCCGGGTAGCCGATCCGCATCTCCATCCTGGCCAGCGGCGCGCCAAGGCAGTGGTGGATGCCGTGGCCGAAGGCCAGGTGGCTGGTGATCTCCCTGGTCAGGTCGATGTCCTCCATGTCGTCGCCGAGCGCGGGGTCACGGTTGGCGGCCGGCAGCGAGCACATCACCGGCTCACCGGCCTTGACCAGCTGACCGCCGACAACGATGTCCTCGATCGCGACCCTCGGCATCACCGTGTGTACGACGGACAGGTAGCGCAACAGCTCCTCGACGGCCGTGTCCACCTTGGCCGGGTCGCGCATCAGCGCCAACTGGTCGGGCTTGCGCAACAGCAGCAGGCTGCCCAGGCCCAGCATGTTGGATGTCGTCTCGTGGCCCGCCAACAGCAGCAGGTCGGCCACGCCGGTCAGCTCGGTGTCGCTGATCTCGTCGCCGTGGTCCTTGATCAGCATACCGATCATGGCGTCGCCGGGTGTTTTGCGCTGCTGGGCGATCAGGTCGGCCATGTAGGCCCTGGCCTGGTCGCCTGCCGCGATCCGGTCCTCGAAGTCGATCGACATGTTCAGGCGATCGCGGCTCCACCGCTGGAAGTCGTCCCGCTCGTCGTAGGGCACGCCGAGTAGTTCGCAGATCACCAGCGACGGCACCGGCAGGGCGAACGCGCTGATCAGGTCGGCGGACGAGCCACCGGAGGCCATGGCGTCCAGGTGTTCGGTGATGATCGCCGACACCCTCGGCTGGATCCTGCGCATCCTGGCCACCGTGAACGCGCCGGTGAGCAGCTTGCGCAGCCGCGTGTGGTCGGGCGGGTCGTAGCCGAGCAGGAAGCCGGTCTCGATCCGCTTGGTACCACTGTCCGATCCGGACTCGAACGGCGTGGAGTTGTTGCCCTGTAACGGCCCTCGGTTGCCGGCGCCGAACTGGTTGCTGAAGTGGGCCGTGTCGCCGAGTACCTGGCGGACCTCCTGGTAGCGGGTGGCCAGCCACGCCTTGTTGCCGGACAGCATGGTCACACCGGTCAGCGGGGCCTCGTCGCGCATCTTGGCGAGTTCGGCAACCGGATCGAACTTGTCGCGGCGGACATGAATCGGCATCATCGGCGTCTCGGTCATCAACGGTCCTTATCAAGCGATATCGGACTATCGGTTGCCTGGCTGACCATACCATAACTGGAAGTGCACTATCAGTCGCCACCGATTCTGTTACGGTGCTGGTCATGGACGCTCCAGCCGCCCGCCCACTGCGCGCCGACGCGGCGCGCAACGCTGAGCGGATCATCCGCGCGGCCAGGGACGCGTTCGCGCAGTCGGGCACCGACGTGTCGCTGGAGGAGATCGCCCGCCGGGCCGGGGTCGGTGTCGCCACGCTGTACCGACGGTTCCCGAGCAAGGACGATCTGATCCGGTCGATCGTGGAATGGCGCTACGCCGAGCAGGTCGAGCCGGTGATGGCCGCCGCGCTGGCCGACGTCGACCCGTGGCACGGCATGGTGGCCACCCTGGACGCCGCGCTCACCGTGGCAGCCGAGGAACGCGGCATCATCAAGGCGTCCCGCGATCCCGGCCAACTGGTCGGCGGCATCCTGAACCGGTTCTTCCCGGAACTGGCCACGATCGTCCGGCGCGGCCAGGCCGCAGGCCAGATCCGGGCCGATCTCACTCCCGCTGATCTGCCGCCGCTGGTGTACATGCTGGTCAGCACGCTCCGGCTGACCGCACCGGGCTGCGCCGACTGGCGGCGCTACCTGGCGCTGCTGCTGGACGCGCTCCGCCCGTCCTCGGCCAGCCCCCTACCTGGGGACAGCACGCAGGCCGTCGGCGATCACGCTCAACGGTAGGGCCGTCGAACCGCCCTGCTGGCTGGCCGCGAGGTACACCGTCTGCAGCAGCGTGGACACGTCGTCGGCCGTCACGTCCGGGCGGACGGCACCGGCCGCCTGTGCTCGGCACAGCAGTGTGCCGATCGAGTCCCGGATACCCGTTCTGGCTTCGGACAACGGGCCTGCCACGTCGATGCCGGCCGCGGTGAGGGCGTCGACCATGTCGCGCTTCATCTCGCCCTGCGCTGCCAGTTCGGTGAGCATCGCGAAGAACGCGGCGCCGGGATCGTCGGCCGCCGCCCACTGCCGGATACGGTCGCCCATTTCCTGGACCCGGCCCAGCACGATCGTCTCGAACAGTGCTTCCTTGGTGGGGAAGTGTCGGTACACCGTGCCCGCGCCGACACCGGCCCGCCTGGCGATCTCGTCCAGCGGCACGGCAAGGCCCTCCAGCGCGAACGCCTCCTGCGCCGCGCGCAGCACACTGGCCCGGTTGCGGCGCGCGTCAGCCCGCAGCCCGGCGGCAGGATCAGCGCTCATGCCACCATTATCCGACAGAACCGCGTGAACGGCCCAGAACAGCCGAGGTCAGGTCCGGTTCGAGTCGGCCTCCACCGGCCAGCCCGCCATTTCGCGGACCACCCGTTGCGCCAGGACGAGCCCGGACACCTCACCCTCACTGAACGTGCGCTGGCGCAGCACCGCAGCCGGGTCGTCACCTGCCAGTCTTTCGGCATCGTCGACGCCGACCTTCGCCCCGTGTTCCAATTCGGCCAGCTTGGCCAGCAACGAAGCGACTGCTACGTGATCGACGTGCGCCATGCGTGCACCCTATCGGGCGCCGGGCCGGCCGGGATGCGGACCGCCGGCCCGACATGCTCCTAGTCGACCACTCGAACCGTCCAGAAGTCCGACGCGAGGCGACGGTTGGTCAGGTAGGCATAAGGAATGCTGAAATAGCCGTCCTTACCCCACCCGGTGCCCCACGAATTGCGGACCAGGAATCGTTGTTCGCTGTCGTCGTAACCGGTGGCCAGCACCGCGTGGCCGCCGACGACCTGCTCGCCCCGGCTGGGCAGTCGCGCCTCGCCGGTCTGTGCGACTTCCTGGCTCTCAAAGCCTTCGTAGACGGTGAAGCCGAACACGAACGGGAAACCGGCCGCGAGGCAGCCGCGCATCTGGTCCAGGTTCTGGGTGACCCGCTGGTAGGACGTCGCCCTGTTGTTCAACGCGTGGTCGTAGCACTCCTGCGTCGGCTTCGCGGCGTCGTGCGCACCGGCCGGGAACAAACCGGTGTCCGGGTCGGCGGGGGTGTCGTCGTAGGCCCACTCGGCCTCGGCGCACACACCCTGCTTGGCCAGGGTCGTCATGCCGTCCCGGATCTGGGCGCCGGAGTCGGTGCCGACGGTGCCTTCCATGGCCCGCTCGTTGTAGTAGATGAACAGGCGGGAGGGCATGAAGTCGATGAGATTCTGCTTGCGCAGCCCGAATTCGAACGCGCCTGCGATCGCGTTCGCCGTGCAGCTGCCGATGTGTCCCTGGTCGTACGCGGACGGCAGCCCGGCACTCAGGTCGGCGCTGGGTGGCAGGTCGGTGAGTGCGACGTGTGGTGCGGCAAAGAGGTGATCGCGCGCGTCGGGCAGGTCGGCGACCCATCCGTAGCGGGCGATCCGGCGTCTCGCGGGGTTGGTCATGTCGGCGCTCCTTGCTGTTCGGCCACGGGCTCGTTCGACCACAGTGGCCAGTGATGACAACAAGAGGCAGCACACTCGGAGTTGATACGGAAAACCGGTGATCAACAGTGCTGTACCGGTCCAGTCGCCTTGCCGGAACGCAGTACGCTGATCCGCGCGACACCCAATCCGGCCAGTTGCCCGAACCCGAGCGCGTCGGGTCCGGCGAGGACGCTCAGCGGTGCCGACACGCCGGCCACCAGCTCGGTGATCGTGGCCGGATCGACAACACCGGGCACGAAAATGCCGTCCGCGCCGGCAGCCAGGTAGGCCGCGGCGCGCTCCAGCGTGGCGGTCAGCAGTTCCGCCAGCGGCCACCGGGTCCGCAGGAACACGTCGATGCGTGCGTTGACGAACAACGGGACGTCGACGTCGTCGGCGGCCGCCCGGGCCGCCGCGATCCGCTCGGCCTGCTCGGCGGTCGGCCGCAAGGGCGCCGCCATCGCGTAGCCCGCGTCGCTGATGTCGATACCCACCGCGCCGGCCGCGAGCACACACCGGACGGTGTCGGCGACGCCCGTCGGGTCGCTGGCGTAGCCGTTCTCCACGTCCGCTGTGACGGGCACGTCGACCGCCGCCACGACGCCCGCGATCAGCTCCAGCGCGCGGGTCCGCGCCGACCGGTCGCTGTCCCCGCCCAACTGCCACGCGGTGCCCGTGGTGGCCACGGCGGTGCCGCCGGACTGTTCGACCTGGCGGGCTCCCGCCACGTCCCACGCACTGGCCAGTACCAGCGCCGACCCGTTGTGGTGCAGCGCGTGGAAGTGGCGGGCCTTGGCCCGATGCAGCTGGGTCACGGGAATAGTTCACCAGCCGGCAGCCGGACCGGTCCAGCGAAAATGCCGGATCGGTATCGTGCTGGCGTGGGCGTGAACCAGCGGGCACAGATCAGGATGTCTGATGACGAGGTCGCGGCGTTCGTCGAGCGCGGTCGGACGGCAACATTGGCCACCAACGGCCCGAACGGCACACCACATCTGGTGGCGATGTGGTTCGCCGTCCTGGATGGTGAGATCTGGTTCGAGACCAAGGTCAAGTCCCAGAAGGTGGTCAATCTGCGCCGGGACGACCGCGTCACCTGCATGATCGAGGACGGCCTCACCTACGACGTGCTGCGTGGCGTGTCCATCGAGGGCAGGGGAGTGGTCTCCGACGATCCCGGGGACGCGCTGCGGGTCGGGATCAGCGTGTGGGAGCGCTACTACGGGCCCTACGGCGACGACCAGCGCCCGATGGTCGAAGCGATGATGAACAAGCGGGTCGTGGTGCGTGTGGTGCCCGATCGGGTGCGCTCCTGGGACCACCGCAAGCTGGGTATCCCGTCAATGCCGGTCAGCGGCAGTACGGCTCCCTGATCAGTGCACCTCGAAACCGTCGCCGGCCGCTGCCGCGCGTAAGAAGGGGATCAGCTTCTTGCCGAACACGGTGGCGTCCTGACCGGCAGCCACACCAGCGTTGAAGCAGCGGATCGCGGCCGCGCACTCGGCCGCCGTGACGTGCCAGCCGAGGTTGGTGCTCAGCTTGTGCACTGGGATGCCCTCCCGGTCGGTCCGCCCGTGCCCGCTCAAGATCCGAGCCAGGGCCGTTTCGTAATCGGTGGCGCGCTCGCCGACCGGTCGGCCGGCACTGTCGAAATCGGACACCCCGTAGACCGCCCACAGCGGGAACTTGGGTGCTGGCCCGGCATCCACTGCCATCTCCCAGCTCAGCATCAAGACGACGAGCCGGACCATCCTGCGCGGTCGGTATGCGATCGTGACCGGCGGCGTGTCACTGCCGTCCGTCGCCCGCATCTCCAATTGAAACCGCACGTGATCACGTTACCGGCGCCCCGCCCACGGGTGGGCGAGGCGCCGGTCTCCCTCTTGAGTCAACTGGTGAAGCTCAGTCGACGTCCACCCAGTCGAGTGTGCGCTCGACTGCCTTCTTCCAGCCCGCGTAGCCCTTGGTCCGCTGGTCGTCGTTCCACTCGGGCTGCCAGCGCTGGTCCTCGTTCCAGTTGGACTCCAGTTCGTCGGTGTTCTTCCAGAAGCCGACCGCGAGGCCGGCCGCGTAAGCGGCGCCCAGCGCTGTGGTCTCCGCGACCACCGGCTTGGACACCGGCACACCGAGGATGTCCGCCTGCATCTGCATGCACAGCTGGTTCGCCGTGACACCGCCGTCCACCCGCAGCACGTCCAGGGTCACCCCGGAGTCCTGCTGCATGGCCTCCACCACGTCCCTGGTCTGGTAGCAGATCGACTCCAGGGTCGCCCTGGCCAGGTGCGCGTTGGTGTTGAACCGGGACAGGCCGACGATCGCGCCACGGGCATCCGAGCGCCAGTACGGCGCGAACAGACCCGAGAACGCCGGCACGAAGTAGATGCCGCCGTTGTCGTCCACCTGCCGGGCCAGCGCCTCGCTCTGCGCGGCACCGCTGATGATGCCCAACTGGTCGCGCAACCACTGCACGGCCGAACCGGTCACCGCGATGGAGCCTTCCAGGGCGTAGACCGGCCGGTTGTTGCCGAACTGGTAGCACACCGTGGTGAGCAGGCCGTTCTGCGAGCGGACCAGTTCCTCACCGGTGTTGAGCAGCAGGAAGTTGCCGGTGCCGTAGGTGTTCTTCGCCTTGCCCGGCTCGAAACACACCTGGCCGACGGTGGCCGCCTGCTGGTCGCCGAGGTCACCGGACAGCGCCACCTCGCCGCCGAACGGGCCGTCCGCGCGGGTCATGCCGTAGGTCTCCGACGTGCTGGAGGGCTTGATCGTCGGCAGCATCGAGCGCGGCACACCGAAGAAGCCGAGCAGTTCGTCGTCCCAGTCCAGCGTTTCCAGATTCATCAGCATCGTGCGGCTGGCGTTGGTCGGGTCGGTGACGTGCACACCGCCGTCCGTGCCGCCGGTCAGGTTCCACAGCAGCCAGCTGTCGGTGTTGCCGAACACCGCGTCACCGGCCTCGGCCGCTTCCCGGACGCCGTCGACGTTTTCCAGGATCCACTGGATCTTGCCGCCGGAGAAGTAGGTCGCGGGCGGCAGGCCTGCCTTGCGGCGGATCGTCTGGCCCCGCTCGTCCCGGTCCAGTGCGGACGCGATCCGGTCGGTGCGGGTGTCCTGCCAGACGATGGCGTTGTAGTACGGCCGGCCGGTCTTCTTGTTCCACACCACAGCGGTTTCGCGCTGGTTGGTGATGCCGACCGCGGCCAGGTCGGACGCGTTCAGCTTGGCGTTCGTCAGCGCCGTCTGGATGACGGCCCTGGTGCGCTCCCAGATCTCGGCCGGGTTGTGCTCGACCCAACCCGCCTGCGGCAGGATCTGGTCGTGCTCCAACTGGTGCCGACCGATCTCGTTGCCGCCGTGGTCGAAAATCATGAAGCGCGTACTGGTGGTGCCCTGGTCAACGGCTCCCACGAAGTCAGCCATGGTGCCTCCTTGCGTCGAGTGATGAGTCGTGCCGGGTCATGCCTGCCGGAAGCTCTCCGGATTGTCCGGAACGGTGCCCGGTTCCTGTCGCAGGGCGGGCAGGAACCGGCCGACCAACAGGTCGTAGAGGAGCACACCGACGATGGCCCCGACGATGGGTCCGACTATGGGCACCCAGAAATAGAGATTCCCGTACTGATCTCGCCAGGCTCCGTGAAACCCTGTGATCAGGGAGGCCAGCCGGGGGCCGAAGTCACGCGCCGGGTTGATGGCGTAGCCGGCGTCCGTGCCCCATGCCATGCCGATCGCGACGACCAGGAAGCCGATGGCCAGCGGCGCGATGCCGTCGGCGAACAGGTTGTTGCGGATGTCGATGATCGCGGCGATCACGAACAGCAGGATCGCGGTGCCGATGACCTGGTCGCGCAGCGCGCCCCACTCGCTGACCGGCAGCGAGCCGTTGCCCGGCAGGGTGGAGAAGATGAACTGGGACTTGACGGTGTGGCCGGGGTCGAACTTGGACAGCACCTCGGTGTAGTTCCAGCGGACCAGCAGGGCGGCGACGAACGCGCCCAGGGTCTGGGCCAGCGCGTAGGGGGCCACCTTGCGCCACGGGAAGTCACGGAACACGGCGAACGCGATGGTCACGGCGGGGTTGATGTGGCCACCGGTGGCCTTGAAGGACACGTAGACGCCGAGAGTGACGCCGAAGCCCCACGCCCACGCGATGCTGTCGTGGCCGCCGAGGTTGGCCGCGACCACTTGGGCCACCACCCCGACACCGAAGAGGATGAGGATGAACGTGCCGGCGAACTCGGCTGCCATCTCGCCGAGCAGGCCCCGTTCCCTGAGCCGGTCCACCATGACTCCTCCTTGAGTGTGGTGCGTTGGAGACGCGAACGTTCCCGAAGGGCTGGCTCGGACCATAGGTGGATCACACCGCCGGGGCAACGCACGTCGGCCGACATTGTCGAACGGGCTGCCGTGGACACCCTTCGCGATTGGCCGGAGACAGTGAGCCAGCACACAGTCCATCGGATCGATTTCGGACTTCTCGAAGCGACCTGCCCGGCCACGTTCGACATTGTCGAACTATTGCCGACGGGGTTATCGTCTCGGCATGCCCGGGCCGGTGCAGTCCATCGAGCGGGCGGCGGCGATCCTGCGGCTGCTCGCCCGTGGCTCCGGGCGCCTGGGCGTCGGTGAGATCGCGAGCTCGCTGGAGCTGGCCAAGGGGACTGCCCACGGCATCCTCCGTACGTTGCAGCGGGTCGGCTTCGTCGAACAGGACAGAGCTACCGGGAAGTATCAGCTGGGTGCGGCCTTGCTGCATCTCGGCACGAGTTACCTGGACGTGAACGAACTTCGCTCCCGCGCGATCAACTGGGCCGACGCGTTGGCAGCGCGCAGTGGCGAGGCGGTCCGGATCGGAGCGCCGCTGGAGGGCCAGGTCCTCGTCGTGCACCACGTGTTCCGGCCCGACGACACGTTGCAGACCCTCGACGTCGGTTCGCTGCTGCCGCTGCACGCGACCGCGCTGGGCAAGGTGTTGCTGGCCTACGACGTCGAGCTGGCCGGCGTGCTGCAACGCGAGGAACAACTGGATGCCTTCACCCGCCGCACGATCGTGACACCCAAAGTGCTCGCCCGGGCACTGACCGAAGTACGCGAGCGGGGTTGGGCGGCCGACACGGAAGAAAGCACCCCCGGTCAGGCCAGTATCGCGGCCCCCATCCGCGGTTATGGTGGGTTGGTGGTCGGAGCCATCGGTGTTTCCGGCGCGGTGGAACGGATCTGCGACGGGAAGGGCCAATCGAGCCAGGTGCTGGTCGGGTATGTGCGGGACGCGGCACGTGCGGTGTCCAGGGATCTAGGGGCGTCCAGGTGGTGACGAGAGCGGGAGCGGCATGGTCCAGCGCTATGTGATGTCGATCGACCAGGGCACGACATCCACCAGATGCATCCTGTTCGATCAACGCGGACGGCTGGCTTCCTTGGTACAGAAGGAACATCAGCAGTTCTTCCCGAAGCCTGGCTGGGTCGAGCACGACGCCGTGGAGATCTGGCGGAATCTGGCCAGGATCGTGCCGCAGACGCTGCGCCAGGCCGGTATCGGCGCCGACCAGGTGGTCGCCATCGGCATCGCCAACCAACGCGAGACCGTCGTGCTGTGGGATCGGCTCACCGGCACCCCGATCGGCCACGCCATCGTCTGGCAGGACACCCGAACCGACGAGATCGTCGAGGAACTGGCCCGCCGACCCGGCGCCGAGACCGTCCACGAGCGCACCGGACTGCCGTTGGCGACGTACTTCTCGGCACCCCGGATCCGGTGGATGCTGGACCGTACTCCAGGTCTGCGGGAGCGGGCCGAACGCGGCGAAGTGCTGGTCGGCACGATGGAGAGCTGGCTGATCTGGAACCTGACCGGTGGCGCCGACGGGGGACTGCACGTCACCGACGTGACCAACGCCAGCCGAACTCTGCTGATGGATCTCCAGACCCTGGCGTGGGACGACTGGCTGCTGTCCTTTTTCGACATTCCGCCCAAGATGCTGCCCCAGATCAAGTCGTCCACCGAGACGTACGGCGTGACCACCAGGGTCGTGCCTGGCATCACCATCGGGGCCGCGTTGGGCGATCAGCACGCGGCCCTGTTCGGCCAGACGTGTTTCACCGCGGGCGAGGCGAAGTGCACGTACGGCACCGGCAGCTTCCTGTTGATGAACACCGGTCACACCCCGGCGCACTCGACGCACGGGCTGCTCACCACCGTCGGCTACAAGATCGGCGAGGAGAAGGCGGTCTACGCGCTGGAGGGCTCCATCGCGATCACCGGCTCGCTGGTGCAGTGGTTCCGCGACGGCCTCGGGCTGATCAGCAGCGCGCCGGAGATCGAGACGTTGGCCAGGACCGTGGAGGACAACGGCGGCTGCTACATCGTGCCCGCGTTCTCCGGCCTGTTCGCACCGCACTGGCGCAGCGAGGCCCGTGGCGTGATCGCCGGGCTCACGTCGTACATCACCAAGGGTCACCTGGCCAGGGCGGTGCTGGAGGCTACCGGCTGGCAGACCCGCGAGGTGGTGGACGCGATGAACGCCGACTCCGGGCTGGAGATGTCCACGCTCAAGGTGGACGGCGGGATGACGGCGGACAACCTGCTCATGCAGTTCATCGCGGACGTGCTGAACGTGCCCGTGGTGCGGCCGATGGTGGTGGAGACGGTGTCGTTGGGCGCGGCCTACGCGGCCGGGCTGGCCGTCGGCTACTGGCCCGACCTGGAGGGGCTGCGCAGCAACTGGCACCGTGCCGGCCTGTGGTCGCCGAGCATGGACCAGACGCGCCGGGAGACCGAGTACGGCAACTGGCGGCGAGCCGTCGAGCTGACGTTCGGCTGGATCCAACACGGTCCTGGCGCGCCGGCGGCGCGGGAGGACCAGGAGCGAAGCGACCCCCGTTTGCCCTCTCCGCCGCCGGCACGCTGAAATGGTCCCCGTGCGCGTAGCCGAGGTGACGATTTCCGACGAGAGCATCCGCCTCGGTCAGTTCCTGAAACTGGCCGACCTGGCCGAGGGCGGCTCGGATGCCAAATCACTCGTCGAGGCGGGCGAGGTCACCGTCAACGGCAGGGTGGACACCCGACGCGGCCGACAGCTGCACAACGGCGACGTCGTCACCGTGGCCGGCCGTTCGGTCCGAGTGGTCGCGGGCTGAGCGCATCGGCCGGCAGGGTCGGCAGCGGCCAGTCGGGCTCGGGCCGCCAGGCCGACCGGTCCTCCGCGAACGGTCCCTCGTGGGCCTTCACCAGTTCGACCACGCGTTCCCGGGCGGTTGTCACGTGGGCGTGCAGCGTGTCGTCGATCAGCCCGATCCGCCTGGCCTGGGCGTACTCGTCCTCGTCCTTCCAGGTGTAGCTCGCCAGATCGGGCGCGACGACCAGGTCGACCAGCAGGTCCATGGTGTCGATGCCGATCGGGGTGCGCCGGAACGGCTTCTCGAAGTTGACGTACCACGCAGCAGGGTGGCCGTCGGCGCGCAGGTACCGGTGCACGCTGAAGTAGTCACCGATGCCGAACCGGCTGACCAGCACCGTGTCCTGCCACGTCCACCGGCCGGTCTCCCACGTGCCGGTGACCAGGTTCGGGATCGCCTGCCCGCGGACGTCGTCGTCGCCCGTGCGCAGCCAGTGGATCCACGTGGTCGGCGCGCACATCTCGATGCCGGGCCACACCGCGAGCACGATGTGCTCACCCGAGTCGGCGAGCACCCGATTCGGTGTTGCCGTCCACACCTTGCCGTCCACACCTTGCCGTCCTGCACGTCCCGCCGGACGGCAGTCGAGCCCGGCGTGAACAGCTCAGTCAAAGGTCAGCTCCGTCGTGTGGCGCGGGATCAGGAACAGCACGGTCGCACCGAACACGGCGACCACGATCAGGCTGACGAACACGTGGTGCGTCGAGGCGTACAGGGCGGCCTTGACGAACGCGGCCGCCCCGACGTCGTGGGTGGGGATCTGGCCGCCGAGCACCAGACTCGTGGTGTCCAGGCCCTGGCCGCCCAGCGCCCGCGCCACCGCTGCCGGCGGGTGGGCCAGGCGGTTGCCCAGCGACGAGTTGACGATCGCACCGAACACGGCAGCACCCACGGCACTGCCCATCGACCTGGCGAACATGTTGGTGCCGGTGACCACGCCCCGCCGGTCCCAGCCGACCACCGACTGCGCGGCCACCAGGGTCGGGCTTGCGGTCAGGCCGAGCCCGACACCTACCACGAACGCGGCGCCGCCCACCTGCCACACCTGGGCGTTCTCCGGCAGCAGCGCACACAGCACGGCCCCGGTGATCACGAACACGCTGCCGATCAGCGCGGTGTTCCGGAACCCGATGCGGATGTAGATCCGGCCGGAGAACGTGGCCGCGATGGGCCAGCCGACGGACAGCGCGGCCAGCGCGAACCCGGCGACCAGCGCGCCGGTGCCCAGCACGCCCTGGACGTAGGTCGGCACGTAGGAGCTGAGCCCGATCAGCAGCGCGCCGACGCCGAACGTGGCCAGCATGCCGCCGGTCAGCACCCGTCTGCGGAACACCCACAGCGGCAGCACTGGTTCGGCGGTATGCAGCTCCACCAGCACGAACACGACCAGCAGTACCGCTCCGGTCGCGAGGATCACGATGCTCGTCGTCGACGTCCACGCCCAGCCGACACCACCCTCCAGCAGCCCGAGGATGAGCAGCGAACAGCCGGCCGTGAGCGTGCCGGCGCCCGCGAAGTCGATGCGGTGCCGCTTGCGTTGCGCCAGCTTCTCCTGGAACCGCCGGGCCAGCACCACACTGGCCACCGCACCCAGCGGCAGGTTCACGAAGAAGATCCACCGCCACGACGCGTACTCGGAGAACACCCCGCCCAGCGCCGGGCCGAGCACTGCGGCGACACCCCACACGCTGGCCAGGTAGCCCTGCACCCTGGCGCGTTCCTCGACCGTGTACAGGTCACCGACGATCGTCATGCTCATCGGCTGTACCGCGCCGGCACCGACGCCCTGCACGGCCCGGAACGCGATAAGGGCCGGCATGCTCCACGCCACCCCGCACAGCACCGAACCGAGCAGGAACACCGCGATACCGAAGAACATCACCGGCTTGCGGCCCACGACGTCGGCCAGCTTGCCGTACAGCGGCACGGTCACGGCCTGGGTCAGCAGGTAGATCGAGAACAGCCACGGGAACTGCGCGAAACCGCCGAGATCGCGCACGATGGACGGCACCGCCGTGGCGATGATCGTGCTGTCCAACGCGACCAGCCCCGTGCACAGCATGAGCGCGGCGAGCACCGGTCCCCGCTCCGACCGGAAACCGACGCCCTGCCTGACGGTGGCTGTAGCCATTGCTGTCCTTCCCGGCGAAACCGTGGCACCACAAGCTGAACCCGGCCGGCCCGGTCTCGTCAACCGGCCGGCCGGGTCAGATACGTGACCGTCAGGCGTCTACTTCGCGCCTGCCCTCTTCGGCCCACATCGTGTGGAACACGCCGTCCCGGTCCACCCTGCGGTAGGTGTGCGCGCCGAAGAAGTCGCGCAGCCCCTGGATCAGCGCGGCCGGCAGCCGGCCGGCGCGCAGCCCGTCGTAGTAGGCCAGCGACGAGGAGAACGCGGGCGTCGGGATACCGGCCTGGGCCGCGTGCGCGACGACCCGGCGCCACGCGTCCTGGCCCTGCGCCACCGCGTCCCGGAAGTACGGGTCGACCAGCAGCGACGGCAGGTTCGGGTCGTTGGCGTAGGCCTCCTTGATGCGGTCCAGGAAGCGGGCCCGGATGATGCAGCCGCCGCGCCAGATGGTGGCCATGGCGCCCAGGTCGACATTCCAGTCGTACTCGGCGCTGGCCGCTGCCATCTGGTCGTAGCCCTGCGCGTACGCCACCACCTTGGACGCGTACAGCGCCTTGCGGACGTCGTCCACGAACGCGTCCCGGTCGGTGATCGGCTCGCTCGCGGCCGGGCCGGGCAGCGCCTGCTGGGCCGCGGTCCGCTGCTCCGGGTGCGCGGACAGCGCCCTGGCGAACGTGGCCTCGGCGATCCCGGTCACCGGCACACCGAGGTCCAGCGCCGTCTGCACGGTCCAGCGGCCGGTGCCCTTCTGCTCGGCCTGGTCCACCACGATGTCCACGAAAGCCTTGCCGGTGGTGGCATCCACGTGGCCGAGTACCTCGGCCGACGTCTCGATCAGGAATGATTCGAGGTCGCCGCTGTTCCACTGCGCGAAGATCTTCGCCATCTCGGCCGGTTCCAGGCCCAAGCCGTTGCGCAGCAGGTCGTACGCCTCCGCGATGAGCTGCATGTCGGCGTACTCGATGCCGTTGTGCACCATCTTCACGAAGTGGCCGGCGCCGTCCGGGCCGATGTGCGTGCAGCACGGCGTGCCGTCCACCTGGGCGGCGATCTTCTCGAACATCGGGCCGAGCGACTGGTAGGACTCGACCGAGCCGCCGGGCATGATGCTCGGTCCGAGCAGCGCGCCCTCCTCGCCGCCGGACACGCCCGCGCCCACGAAGTGCAGGCCACGCTCCCGCAGGTCGTGCTCGCGTCGCCGGGTGTCCGCGAAGTGGGCATTGCCACAGTCGATGAGGATGTCGCCCTCGTCCATCAGCGGGGCCAGTTCGTCGATCACGGCGTCGGTCGGCCCGCCGGCCTTCACCATGATCACCACGCGGCGGGGACGCTCCAGCGCGGCGATGAAGTCCCGCGCCGACTCGGTCGGCACGAACTCGCCCTCGTCGCCGTGGTCGGCCACCAGGGACCGGGTCTTGGCCGCCGTGCGGTTGTGCAGGGCCACCGTGTAGCCGTTCCTGGCGAGGTTGCGGGCCAGGTTCCGACCCATCACAGCGAGGCCGGTAACGCCGATCTGTGCCCGAGATGCCATCTGCCTTCTCCCCTACGTACGGCCCGAGACTGTCGGGTCCCACCGTATGCGGTCTGGCCTGCATACGTGAGTCCACCCGAATCAACCCAATACCAATGAACCGGTTCGCCCGTACCTACGTGTGGTGTCCCGAGGCAGCAGTTTCCGCTGGGGATGCCGGAAGGACCGGTGGTGACGATGAGGGACGAGATGGTTACTGAACGTGGCTACACGGCGACATTCGACGCCAGCACGATCCAGGCTGCCCCGATCCAGGCTGCCCAGGCTGAGGCTGCGTGGGCGGTATGAGCGTGACGGTCGTAGGTGACACGCTGACCACGTACTGCCGGACGTGCGGCACGATGCTGTCCAACGGCACCGGTGCGACACGCTCCGGTCCCCGGCCGCAGTACTGCTCCAACGCGTGCCGACAGCGGGCCTACCGGCTGCGTCTGGCCGCCCAGTCCGCGCGCTCGTCCAGCGTGGACTCCGACGGCGGCAGACACGAGGACGGGGTCGCGCACGCCACGGTGCCGGCGCAGGGCGGCCGACGCCACCAGCGCGCCGTCGCCGCGGTGCCGGACCCGGAGCCGCTGACCCGCCGCGCCACCCATCCCACGCCCGTGCCCGGCGGTGACCGCCGTGGCTCCAGCCAGGGCAACGTGCCGGCGGCGCTGGACAGCCTCATCGGTCGGCAGGACGAACTGGTCGAGCTGGGTCAGCTCGTGGACGCCCGCCGAGTGGTGACGGTCGTCGGCCCGCCCGGGGTCGGCAAGAGCAGGCTCGCGATGGACGTGGCCCGCCAGGCCGGTGCCGGACTGCTGGACAGCAACTGGCCCGATGGTGTGTGGCTGGTCGACTGCGCCGCGCTGCCCGCCGGTTCGCCGGTGGCGCCCGCCGTCGCGTCCGCCCTCTATCTGCCGTCCTGGTGCTCGACCGTGCTCGGCCTGGTCGAGGCGCTGCGGTCGCGCCGCGTGCTGCTCGTGCTGGACAACGTGGAGCACGTGCTGCCCGGCTGCACCGAGATGACCGCCGCCCTGGTCCGTTCGTGTGCCGGGGTCCGTGTCCTGGCCACCAGCAGGGCACCCATCGACCTGCCCGGCGTTGCCGTGCTGCCGCTCGGGCCGCTGTCCACCGGTGCCCGGCCGGACCGCCCGCAAGCCGGCGTGGACGCTGTGCGCCTGTTCGTGGAACGGGCCGCTGGCAGCGTGCCGCACCTCGACCTGACCAGCCAGCAGCACGCGGCCACCGTGGCCCGGCTGTGCGCTCGGCTGGACGGCCTGCCGCTGGCCATCGAACTGGCCGCCCGCTGTGTCCGGCTGCTCGGCCTCGACGATCTGCTCGCGCACGTCGACGCGGGCCACGACCTGGTGGTCAACGGTCGCGCGGCAGGCCGGCACGGCAGCCTGCGGTCCGCGCTGGACGCCAGCTACCACCTGCTGACCCCGGACGAGCAGCTGATCTTCCGTCGGCTGTCGGTGCTGGCCGATCCGATCGACGCCGAGTCGGTGCGGGCGCTGTGCCCGGAGGCCAGGTTGACGACCTACCGGATCGACACGGTGCTGGCCGACCTCGCCGCCCGCTCGATGCTGCTGCCCAGCAGCCCCGCCGCGTACGGCCAGTACCGCACGATTCGCGGCTACGGCCAGTACCGGCTGCGCGTGGCGGGCGAGGCCGACGACACGTACCGGCGGCTGGCCGGCTGGCTGGCCGATCTGGCGCAGCCCGAACTGGCCCAGGCCAGGTCGTCCGACCGGTTGCGGCCGCACCTGCGCACGTTGCGTGTCGTGGTGCTGTGGGCCGCACACCACCGTGACCCCAGGGCCGGTGCGCTGGCTGCCGCTCTGGCGCTGTGCCTCCAGTCCGGCGGCCGGCTGGCCGAGGCGGGTGCCGTGGCTCGCGGTGCGGTGGCCCGGCCGGATCGGGGTGGTGCCTACCGGGGTGTGCTGTTGACCGTCGCCGCCAGCGTGGCCAGGTGGCACGGTGACACGAACCGGATGGCCGCCGAGGCAGCCGCGGCCGCTGCCGAACCGGGCCTGCCCGAGGTGCGGGCGGCGGCGCTGGCCCTGCTCGGGTTGGCGTTGGTGGACCGGGGTGAACTCGTCCCCGGCCGGGCGGCGCTGGACAAGGCGATGCTGTTGGGCAGACCGATGGCCGAGCCGCTGGTCACCGCGCGGGCCGCGCACGGCATCGGGCGCGCCATGCTGGTGGCCGCGCGGACCGGCACCGAGAACCGCCTGGACTGCGCCGCGTCGGAGCTGTCCGCGGCCGAGATCGAGTTGCGGCGGGTCGGTGAGGCCGCCGAGCTGTGTGCGGTGCTGTTGACGACCGCCGAGGTGGCGTTGGCGCGTGATCAGCCGGAAGTGGCTGAGCAGCGGCTGATCGACGCACTGCGGTGTGTGCGGACGCAGCCGGAGCTGATGCCGGCGCCGTTGGACGGGCTGGCGTTGGTGGCGTTACGCCACGGCCAGGCCGATCGTGGCCTGCGGCTGATCGCGGCGGCCGACGCGATCCGGGTGCGCACCGGCGCCGCCCGGCCCGTGGTCGGCCCGCTGTCCCGCTGGCCGGAACTGGACGAAGCGGACGCGGCGGCCCGGCGTGGGTTCACGTCGAAGCAGCTGTCGGACCTCCAGGCGGCCGCCGTGCAGATGACGCCGGAGCAGTTGCTCGCGTTCGCGGCCGGTGCCGAGTGGTCGGAACTGGTCAACCGGACGGAGAACCGCAGGCGCGACCGCGAGCGGCGGGTCGTCGAGCTGGTGGCGCAGGGTCTGACGAACCCGCAGATCGCCCGGCGCACCGGTGTCTCCGAGCGGACAGTGGTGACCGACGTCCGGCGGATCTGCCGGCGGGTGGGTGTGCGGTCGCGGACCGAGCTGGCCACGTTGGCGGCGCAGCAGGGTGTGCCGGAGGCGTAACGGCGTCAGTCGATGATGGCCGCGAGGCCGTCGAGTACGCGTCGCAGGCCGAATCGGTAGGCGTGGTCGGGGCTGTAGGCGGCGCCGTAACTGGCGCCCGCCGCCGCGCCGACGCGGGCCGCGGTGGGGTAGGCGTCCGCGTCGAACACGCGGGCCAGCAGCGGGGCGTTCGCTGCCCACCACTGCTCCTCGCTGAGCGCGCTGTCGTGTTGACCCGTCGCCGTCTCGATGGCTGATCGTGTTGCCGCCAGGACGAAGCCGAGCAGGAACGTCAGCGCGGCATCCATGTCCACATCGGACAGTCCAAGGCCGTCGAACGCGCGTAGTTCGTGTTCGTACTTGGCCATCAGGCCGGGACCCAGCGGCGGCCGGTTCGTGGCCACGTCGACGACCCACGGATGCCGGTCGAACAGGTCCCGGTTCTCCCGCGCCACGGCGGAGAGCCGCTCGCGCCACGGCCTGCCGGTCAGGTCGGTGCGTGGCATCTGTGCGTAGACGGTGTCCAGCATGAGGTCGAGCAGTTCGGCCTTGCCGGGGACGTAGGTGTAGAGCGACATCGGGACGACGCCGAGGACAGTGGCCACCTGGCGCATCGTGACGGCGGCGAGGCCGTCGGTGTCGGCGATGCCGATCGCCGCCGCTGTCACCTGGTCGACGTTGAGCCCCTGACGTGGCCCGCGCCGGGCGTTCGCCGGGCCGGTCTCGCGCCAGAGCAGTTTCAGCGTGCGTGCCGGATCGCCTGCGCTGCTGGGTTCGGTGGGCATGGGAACATCCTGCCGTGGTCGTTCGTTGTACTTTGTACACTGTACTTCGTACGCTGTTTCGGCGGCCTGAGGAGTTCACCGTGCGGATCACTGCTTCAGCCATTTCGCTCAACGTCGAGGACATAGCGGCGTCCAGCGAGTTCCTGACCAGCCATTTCGGTTTCCGTGAGGCGATGTCCGCGGACGGTTTCGTGTCCCTGGCCAGAGATGACGCCGGCATGAACGTCGTCTTCCTGCGCCGCGGCCTGGCGATGCTGCCCGACGACCAGCGCGACGACCATGCCGACGGCGTGATCATCGCGTTCGTGGTGGACGACCTGGAAGGCGAGTTGGCGCGGCTGACCCGGGAGGGAGTGCCGATCACGATGCCGCTGCGGGCGGAGCCGTGGGGCGAACGGGCGTTCCAGGTCACTGACCCGAACGGGGTGATCGTCGAACTGGTCGACTGGAACGCACCGGTCACCAGTTGAGACAGGGTTTGCGCCCGGGTGGTGTGCCGCCCGGGCGCCAGCCGTCTCGATCGCGCCGCCTGTAACGCTCGGTGACCTGTCGCCGATGGTGGGAACGGCGCTGGGTGAGCCGCCACGGAGTCGACAATTCGGGAGTTTCGCAGTGCGGTCTTGGGCAGTGGCCATAGCGGTGTTGGCAGCGGCAGTCGTCGCCGGTTGTTCGACGGGGACGAGCTTCGCGCCCGCCCCACGTGTCGAGCCGGCCGTGACGGCGCCCGCCGCCACGACCACGGCGCCGGCCGCCGCGGTTCCATCGCGGCTGACGAAGGCGCAGTTCACGGCCCAGCTGAAGGCAGCGGGCTGGGCGGTGGGTGTGGACGCCTACACGACGGCCGTGGACATGTGTGCCACCAATACGCCGGACACCGACATCCGTCACCTGGGCGAACTGGCCGACCCGAACGCTTCCGACCAGAAGCTCGCGGTCTACGTCGACGCGGTGCACCACTCCTGCTGAATGGCGGGTGCCGCGGTGACGACACCCGCCGACGGCTCAGGCCGGCAGCGCCGCCTCGATCGCCTTGACCAGTTCCGCGTCCTCCGGCTCGGTGCGCGGCCGGTACCTGCCGATGACCGAGCCGGTCGCGTCCACCAGGAACTTCTCGAAGTTCCACTGGACGTCGCCTGCCGCGCCGGTCTCGTCCTCGACGGCGGTCAGCTGCTGGTACAGCGGGTGCCGCTCGTCGCCGTTCACGTCGATCTTGTCCATCATCGGAAACGTAACGCCGTAGGTGGCCGAGCAGAACGTCTGGATCTCCTCGGCGGTGCCCGGCTCCTGGCCACCGAACTGGTTGCACGGGAAGCCCACCACGGAGAAGCCACGGTCCGCGTAGCGCTCCTGGAGCTGCTCAAGACCGGTGTACTGCGGCGTCAGGCCACACTTCGACGCCACGTTGACCAGCAGCAGCGTCTTGCCGCTCAGCTCACCAAGCGTGGTCGGCTCGCCGGCCAGCGTCCGCAGTGGGATGTCGTACAAGCTCACGTCGTGTCCTTCGCATCGAAATGATTCGTGTCCTACCGATATTGTGTCAGCCCCGGACGGTCAGGAACGGGACCAACTGCTCCGCGCTGCTGTGTGATGCGTGATGCCCGATCATGCGGGACTCGATCGGCTCCCGTTTGCTGCGCAGCACGCCGTTCCCACCGCCCGACGCCGTCACCACGTCACCGATCCTGGGCAGCACGAGATCGCTCACGTGTGGGCCGAACCAGCCGTCGGCCACCGCTTCTTCCCTGGACATCACCGCTGCCCGCCCGCTCAGCACGGAGCGCCACGCGGCCAGCACGTCGGCCTCCGCGCCCGGCTCGGTGTACACGTGCCGCGCCCGGATGTCGCCGCCGATCTCCTGCACCCCGGTGAGCAGTTCCGGCGTGGTGTCCGCGTCCACCACCTCGTCCTGCGCCAGTCGAACCATGCCGTGGTCGGCCACGACGGCCAGCAGCCCGTCCGGCGGCAGCACGGTCGCGATGTCGGCGGCCAGCCGGTCCACCGCCCGCAGTTGGTAGCGCCACGCGTCCGAGCCGGGGCCGTGCGCGTGGCCGACCAGGTCCAGGTCGCCGTGGTACGCGTAACAGAACGCGGGCGTGGTCCGCAGCGCGTCCCGGACGTTGGTGACCAGGTCGCCCAGCGCGTAGGACGTCTGGAAGTGGCCACCGCGCAGCACCGCCCGGGTCAGGCCGGACCGGCGCTGGATCGGGGGAGCGGACACCGTCACCGCGACACCGGCCGCCTCGGCCCGCTCGAACGCCGTGGGCAGCGGCTGGGTCTGTTCCGGCACCACCACGTCCCGCAAGTCGTCCTTGGTGCCGACACCGCGCCATGTCAACGCGTGCACCAGCGGCAGGTCGGGCACCTGGAAACTCAGCCCGACGATGCCGTGCTCACCAGCGGTCAGCCCGGTGCCCAGCGTGGCCACGCTGGTCGCCGTGGTCGCCGGGAAACCGGCGTTGATCGGCTGTGCGTCGGCCGCAAGGCCGGCCAGGAACGGCGCCTGGGCCGCGTTGGCCCGCAGCAGTTCCCACCCGAGGCCGTCGACCAGCAACAGGCACACCGAGGACGCCCCCGCCACACCCAACGTGTCCGTAAAGCCCGGTACGCCGAGTCCCGCCAGCAGGGACGGTGTCACGTCGACAAGACTGCTGTTCTCTGCCACAAATCGCGACGGTAGCGGACTTACGCTGGAGACATGGAAATCAAGGAGCTCGGGCACGTCGTGCTCTACGTCAGGGACGTCGGCCGGTCGGCCGCCTTCTACCGGGACGTGTTGGGCTGGCGGCAGATCCTGCCGCTGGAGGGCAAGGAGCCCACCTGGCCGGTGGCCGCGTTCAACGCGCCCTACGGCCGCACCCACCACGAACTGCTGCTGATCGAGGTCGGCGAGGACGCGGCAGGCCGGCCGAACGGCAAGCGGATCGGGCTCTACCACTTCGGGCTGAAGATCGGCGACAGCGACGACGAGCTGCGTGCCGCCCGGGACACCCTGATCGAGACGGGTACCCCGATCGTGGGTATGAGCGACCACACGTCGACACACAGCCTGTACATCTCCGACCCGGACGGCAACGAGATCGAGCTGTACATCGACGTGCCCGGCGTGGACTGGAACGACCCCGAGCTGATGGCCACGCCGACGAAGGAACTGGTCCTCTAGAACGGGGTCAGCGTCACCGTCATCGACGTCGGAGCGCCGTCCTGCACGGCGGCCGCGAAGTTGGCCACGTCGTCGAACGGGAAGCCGTACGCCCGGCCGTCCGCCGAGTTGGCGTGCATGGCCCGGGCGTAGTGGTTGGTCACACCGGCCGGGTAGAACGTGGCCGCATCGGTGTCCGGCTGGTTGGCGTCGGTGAGCAGCGTGGACCGGTTGAAGCCGGCGCCGAGCACGGCGGCGACCGGCCCGGTCACGCCGTCGTTGGGCGCGGCCAGGGCGCCGTCGCAGTAGAAGACGTTCTGCGTCGTCGGCTTCGCGAACGGCGCGATGCCGCCGCCGAACACCAGCGTGTTGCCCGACACCTGGCCGGTGAACGTGCCCGCGTTGGTGCTGACCGTCAGCGGCCTGCCAGCGTACTGGCTCCACACCGAGTTGATGTAGGCGTCGTAGTACGTGGGAGAGAACAGGCCCGCGTCGATGCCGTGGCCGGGTGCGATCACCCGCAGGTCGTCGCCGAGCACGAGGCCGGCGAAGTCGGGGTTGCCGGCGATCGCGGCGAAGATCGCGGCGAAGATCGCGGCCCGGCCGCCGGCCACCAGCGTGCCGGTCGTCTGGGTGCCCGCGCCACCGGTCAGGGTGATCGCCAGCGGCACGCTGAACTGGTCCACCATCGTGGTGTTGCAGAACATGCCACCGCCGTTGTTGGTGAACTCGATCCAGTCGTGCAGCACGGCGAAGCTCGGGTCGGTGCTCACCCAGCCCGCCGGGTACTGCAACGCCGGATTCCCGGCGCCGTCACTGACCACCTTGAAGCGCAGTTTGTCGGCCGCCGCGAGGTAGATCCGGCCGGACATGTCGGCCGGGATGCTCAGGTGCGTGTCGCCGTCCGCGGCCAGTGGAATGGACAGGTCGGCGAACCCATCAGCGCCGTTGTCGGACAGGGAAACCGCCTGGAGTGAGCCGTCCTGCCCGACGAACGCCTGTTGTCCCGTCGTCAGGTTCGTGCCGACGACATAACACCAGAGTTGGCCGTTGGCATAGCGATCCGTGTGGTTGACCACCGTCATCGGCAGTGCGCCGGCAGCCACGTCCGGCTGGGCGGACGCGCCGAATGCCCTGGTACCGAGCGTGCTCGCCAGTATCGGTCCGCCGACGGCGACCGTGGCGAGACCACCGAGAAATGCCCTCCGGCTCAACATGCCGCGTCGTTCTCCTTCGCCCGGGAAGCGCTTACCTGGAATCGAAGTCATACCCGGACGGCCGCTATCACCGCTTTATGTCAGGGTTAATTCCGTCAACAATTCACACCGTTGCGGCGCCCAGCATCCGCAGTATCAGGCCCGCGTAGTGCTCACCCAGTTCGGCCGGGGTCATCGCGGAGTGCTCGGTGTACCAGCGGGCCACGTCGATCCCCAGCGACAGCACGGCCAGCGCGGCGGTGCGCACGTCGGGCACGTCGAACGCCCCGGCCCGGACACCGTCGGAGATCACGTCCCGGACCTGTTGCTCGATCTTCCTGCGCAGCTCGACCAGTGCCGCGTACTCGGTCGCCGGCAACGAGTTCAGCTCGTACTGCACCACCCTGGCCACGGTGTGCTTCTCCGCGTGCCACGCCACGAACGCCGTCACCAGGCTGTGCATCCGGCTGGCCGGGTCGGTGCCCCGGCCGATGGCCGCGGTCACCAGGTCCAGCGTCAACTCGTGCCCGCTGCGGCTGATCGCGAACAGCAGCGCCACCTTCGACGGGAAGTGCACGTACAGCGCCGCCGGGCTCATCCCGGCCCCGTTGGCGATGTCCCGCGTCGTCGTGGCGTGGTAGCCGCGTTCGGCGAAGGACCGCAGCCCCGACAGCATCAGCCTGCGTGCGGCGTCCGGCTGGACGTCGGTCCACAGACCCGTCGGGGCCGCTTCGGCACCGGTCATGCCACCGGGCCGGGCAGGTCGATCAGCCCGGCCAACCGGGCGCGGTGCCGGCCAGGGGTGCCCAGCGCGATCTCGTCGCTCTTGGCGCGCTTGAGGAACAGGTGCGCCGGGTGCTCCCACGTCATGCCGATCCCGCCGTGCAGCTGGATGGCCTCCTCGGCGGCGTGCACGGCAACCATCGAGCAGTGCGACTGCGCGATCGACACGGCGACGTCGACGTCGGCCCGGCCGGTGGCCAGGCAGTCCGCCGCATACCTGGCCGCGGCGCGCGCGGTGACCAGTTCCAGCCACACGTCGGCCAGTCGGTGCTTGAGCGCCTGGAACGAGCCGACCGCCCGACCGAACTGGAAGCGCTCCTTGACGTAGCGCAGTGTCGTGTCCAGGCACCATTCGGCGACACCGAGCTGCTCGGACGCCAGGATGCCGGCACCGGTGGTCAGTGCCGAATCCAGTGCGGCAGCAGCGGTTTCCGGCCCGGCCAGCAGGTCGGCCGGCGCGTCGGCGAACGTCACGTCGGCGATGGCGCGGGTCCGGTCCAACGCGATCAGCCCGGTCACCGTGACCCCGTCGCCAACCGCGACGGAGTACAGGCCACCGCCTGCCGGCACCACCAGTACGTCGGCCGCACCCGCGTCCACCACGCTGGTCACCGTGCCGGTCAGCCGACCGTCGGCAACGGTGACCGCGTCCGGGAACGCGGTGCCCGGCATCGCGGCCAGTGGCACGGCCAGCGCGGCCGTCGTGTCGCCGGAAGCCAGTGCCGCCAACAACTTCGCCACCGGTTCAGCCGCCGTGTCGCAGGCCAGCAGCGCGCTGGTGGCCAGCACCGCGCTGCCCAGGAACGGCACCGGCGTGACGGCGCGACCCAGCTCCTCGGCGATGACCGCCGCCTCGCGCGCCGACCCACCGACACCGCCCAGCGCCTCGGGAATCAACAGCCCGGCCACGTCCAGCTGTTCGGCCAGCGTGCGCCAGAGGTTGGTGTCGTGGGTGTTACCGGAGTCCAGCGCGGCCAGCACGGCCTCCGGGCCGGACCGCTTGGCCAGCAGGTCGGCCACGCTGGAGCGCAGCGCTTCCTCGACGTCGGTGTAGAGCAGGTTCGTGGGTGCGGGGCTGGTCATCGCGGCATGTCCTTCCACGGCACGTCCTTGTCCACCCTGGGCTCGGATGGCAGCCCGAGCACGCGCTCGGCGATGATGTTGCGCAGGATCTCCGACGTGCCGCCCTCGATCGAGTTGCCCTTGGCGCGCAGGTAGCGGTAGCCGGCCTCGCGGCCGGTGAAGTCGACCATCTCGGGTCGGCGCATCGTCCAGTCGTCGTAGCGCAGACCCTGCTCACCGAGCAGTTCCACGCCCAGCCCGGACAATGCCTGGGACAGCTTGGCGAACGACAGCTTCATCGCCGAGCCCTCCGGGCCGGGGTTGCCGGCGGCCATCTGCTGGCGCAGCCTGCTGCCGGCCAGCCGGGTCGCCTCGGCCTCCACCCACAGCTTCAACAGCCGGTCGTGCATCTCGTGGGTGCGCAGTTCGGGGTGCTCACGCCAGTCGTTCGCGACGATGCCGACCATGCCGGCCTCCCTCGGCGCAGCGTTCCCGCCGATGGCGACCCGCTCGTTCATCAGCGTGGTCTGCGCGACCTGCCAGCCCTGGCCGACCTCACCCAGCCGGTGCGAGTCCGGGACCCTGGCGTCGGTCAGGAACACCTCGTTGAACTCGGCCTCACCGGTGATCTGGCGCAGTGGCCGGACCTCGACGCCGGGTGCGGTCATGTCGCACACGAAGTAGCTCATGCCCCGGTGCTTGGGCACATCCGGGTCGGTTCGGGTGAGCAGGATGCCCCACCGCGCGGTGTGCGCGCTGGACGTCCACACCTTCTGGCCGTTGATCACCCAGTCGTCGCCGTCACGGACCGCCCTGGTGCCGGCGGCGGCCAGGTCGGAACCGGCGCCCGGCTC
>DASUJK010000461.1:0-7489 GCA_036279295.1 Pseudonocardiaceae bacterium
GTACTCGACGGGACCGTGCCGATGCCCAAGGGCCGGGCCAGCCGGGCGGCGGCCCTGCTGGCCCGGCAGGCGCTGGAGGACACGGCCCGGGCGCGGTGCCGGTCGGCCGGATTCGACCTGGACAAGGCCACCATGCGGTCCCGGCTGATCGCCCTGCGGGCGCTGGCCGGCAGGGCCGATGCGGACGCCGCCGATATCGCCTGGGCCGGGTTGAGCCGGGCCTGCCACCAACACGCCTACGAACTGGCCCCCACCACCGGAGAGGTCCGCCGTCTCATCGCCATGGTGGCGACCTTGTCACCAGGGGCCAGGCGATGACGGCGTTGAGGACGACGGCGGCGTTCGATGACCGACGGCTTGTCGAACGCGCCCTAGCTCAGATGCCGGGCGAAAAACCCTGCCGCGTCCTCCCCGGCGAATGCCGGGACGCCCGTGTGCCCGCCCATGTTGGCGTGCAGGCTCTTCTCCTTCGAGCCGAAGGCGTCGAAGAGGTCCAGGGCGGCCTGCCTGTCGTTTCCTTCGTCGTCCCATTGCAACAGGACATGCAGCGGAATCGTGACGTGGCGGGCCTCCTCGAACATGGCGCGGGGCACGAAGCTCCCGGCGAACAACCCCGCTGCCACGATGCGCGGCTCGACTACGGCCAGGCGGACGCCGATAGAGATTATTCCCCCCGAGTATCCGACCGGGCCGCCGATCTCGGGCAGCGAAAGGAGGGTGTCCAGGGTGGCCTGCCATTCGGGGACGGCCTGCTCGACCAGCGGCAGGACGAGCCGGTCGATGATGTCGGCGCCGACTGGCTCGCGGGCCTCCAGCGCTCGGCGCATGTCGGCGCGGGCGTCCTCGGCGGCGGTCAGCTTTGGTCGGTCACCGGCTCCGGGGAGTTCGATGGTCGCCGCAGCGAAGCCGTCCGCTGCGGCGTGCCGGGCTCGGGCGGCCAGCCGGGGGTGCATCTTCTGCAGTCCGCCGGGATGGCCGAGCAGGATCAGCGGGACAGGTGTTGGCGTGGACTCGGGCGTCCACAAGACGCCCGGAATCTCACCGAGGGTGAAGTCGCGTTCGATGACCCCATCGCCCAGACGCGGTTCGGAAGTGAAGTGCATGGTCGTGCCTTTCGGGAGTGCGCTTGGAGTGGCGCTCCCGGACGACCTATCGCCCGACCGTGACCCCAGGAAGGAGCACCCATGTCGATACGGTCATGGGTCTCACCTCCTCGATCTGTTGCACGGACTCTGGAAGCCTAGCTGTTGCGGACGCCGATTGGCCAGTCGGAACCGTTGTGTGTTCCGACCCCTGCGGGCGGTTCGGTGTCCGGATCCGTGGGCCCGACATCGGACACTGGTGACAAGGGTGCTCCGGGGCGCGTGGACCGACCAGGACGACCAGTTCACGTTGTTCTCCGCGATGGTCCACCGCCGCGGCGTCACCATCGCCCAGGTACACATTCCGGCCGACACGAACGGGACGGCCAGCGATAGGGTCAGGGCCCGCCGAGCCCTGGGGTGTGGTCACCATGTGGCACGGGATCCACAGGTGCACAAGGCGCGGCTGATGTGTCGGAAGTTTTTGGAAGTCTTCAGAAGTGTCAGGAGGGTTACCGCCGTGGTGTCAACGCTTGCATGGGTGGACACATCCGCCAAGGACCAACGGGTTATCCGGGACCTGATTGCCCAGTTCATGCAGCATGAAAGCCGCGACGAGTTGGGCATCGGCCAGGTCCGGGACGTGCTCAGCGACACTCTTTTCCCGGGCACCTCGGTTGTCCAGACCCGGGCACGCTACTTCCTCTTCGTTCCATGGATCTTTCGACAGGGCGAGCGCAAGGGTCGGTACGGGGCCGAGCTGAGGCGATGGACCGAGGTCCGTGAGCGGCAGTTGGTGGCATCGCTGCTGAAGGTCGCCGGCGACGCCGAGGGTTTGATCGGCCGACGTGCGGGCCCGGCGGTGAAAACACTACCCTCGACGATCTACTGGTCCGGTCTGGCTCGGTACAGGATCCTGACCCGGGACGTCGCCGCTGATCAGCTACCCCGGATCAAGAATGACTATGGTGAGGCGGAGGAGTTGGCGGGAAGAGCAGGCGGAAACTGGCATCCGACCCTTCCTCCGGAGCCTGCCGAGTTTCCCAGGGACGTCGAGGACGCCTTCGATCTGACCGGAGCGGAGGCTTCATGGCTTCGGGAGCGACTCCTGACCGCCACCCCGGGGACTCTGCTCAGCCACCTACTGTCCCAGCCGGGTCCACTCGACGCGGACTCGCCGCAACCGTGGGCCGACAGCCTGTGTGCTCGCGCTCCAGAGCCGGTGCGGGCGGTCCTGCTGCACGCACAGCTCTTCTCGCTGGCCATGCAGGGTGCCGCACTGCTGTACAACGTGCTGGTCGGGGAGTGCTACGAGCGGGCCGGCCACACGCGGGTCGTACAGCCGGCGCGGGACTACCGCGACCGGCTGGCCAATTGGCACCAGGAATGCGAGGGCAGCGTCAGTCTGCTGACCCGTTGGGATCGGGACGCGTTTTGGGACCACGTGCTGGCGGGCAACCCAGGGATCGGTGGCAGGACGAGGGAGTTCGTCGACCGGTGGCTTGACGCGGTCTGTGACGGACGCACCGGGGCGGCGGCTGACGATGATGGGCTGCGCCTACTGATCAGCAACCGCGAGCGTCAGCAGAAGGGCGCACAGTCCCGGCTGGCCAACAGCCGGCTTCTGCGAACCTGGTCGGGGACCTCTGGCACCGCACCACTGACCTACCGCTGGTACCGGGTGCACCGCATTGTCACTGACATCCACGACGGGCTGGTGCGCGGTGCTGGCTCCTGACTCTCGCGCGGTGTTGCTGAACGAGTTACGACCACCGGCGGGAAGCCGACTGGACGCCGCCGTCGCGACCACGTTCACTCTTGACCTGACCGCCGCATTGCAGGCGCCACTCGCCTTCGCCGCGCACCAGATCGGCAGCGGCACGCCCGATCCGGTCGCCGCCATGGAAGCCGTGCGATCCTGCGCGGACCGGGTGGACGTGTTCTGCCAGGCAGGCCAGATTGCCATCCCCGCCCGGCATTCGGATCTGCTGGCCTTCGTCGAACCGATGGTCCACGAGGTGCGGCCCCCTCGGCCGGGACGGTTGTTCCATCCGAAGGTCTGGTTGTTGCGTTACCTCACCGACGATGGTGAGACGTCGTACCGGCTGCTGTGCCTGACCCGCAACCTCACCAACTCGCACAGTTGGGACGCGATACTGCGACTGGACGGGGGGATCCCTGGACGACGGCCACAAGCGGTCAATCGGCCACTGTTCGACCTGCTGAGCGCGTTACCCGGGATGTCCACGGTGGAGTTGGACGGGACCCGGTCCGAACGGATCAACCAGTTGGCCGAGGACGCCCGTCGGGTGGAGTGGGAGCTACCCGATGATGTGCACGAGTTGGCGTTCCACGTCCTCGGACAGACCAACTCGGCGCTCAGAGCGAGTTCCTTCGAGGGCTACCGACACCTGATCGTGGCGCCGTTCCTGAACGACGCGGGGATCCGGCACGTCACCACCGCCAGGCCACAGGGAACCAAGATCAGCGTGGTCTCTCGTGCTGAGCAACTCGACCGGTTGGATCCGACCAGCCTCAAGGACGTGAGTGCCCATGTGTTCGCGGTGCTTGCCGGCACCGAGGAGACTGACCTCGACCAGTCGGCGTCTACTGTGGAGCCCGATGACGTCGGGTCCACGATGGACACCCGGCGGCCGATTCTGGGTGGCCTACATGCCAAGCTCTACGTGGTCGAGCGCGACAAGCTCGCGCATGTGTTCATTGGTTCGGCCAATGCCACCGAAGCGGCGTTCAACGGCAACATCGAGTTTCTTGTTGAGATGGTCGGCGGGGCCAGCAAGTTGGGGGTATCGGCGTTCCTCGGCCCGGACGCTCCGTTCACCTCCCTGATCGAACCGTACGAGTCCGCCGGCGGCGCCGAGACCGACCCGGTCGACGAGGAACTGCGGGCACTGGAGGCCCTACTCCGCGACCTCGCCGTGATTCGATACACCGCGACGGTCAGTACCGATGGTGATGCCTACCGGATCACCCTCACCACAGCGGAGTCGCTTCGAGTGCCGGCCGGCCATCGACTCACCGCGGAGTTACTGACCCTCCCCGGTGACAGCGTGCAGCCCTCCGGTGGAGAGCCGATGGTCGCCACGTTCGGCCCGCTCGCGTTGCCAGACATCACCCCCTTCCTGGCGCTGCGGGTGACCAACCCGGGCGGCATACAGCGCGGCACCGTGGTACGGGCGACACTCGTCGGCGATCCCACCGGCCGCCTCGACGCGGTCCTGGCCCGTCAGGTCGACACCCCGGAAAAGTTCATGAGGTTCCTGCTACTCCTGCTCGGACTGGCCGGGCCCGATCTCGGCATCACCGGAAGCAGCGCCGATCCATCGATCGGCCATGCATGGGCGATGAACCCAAACCCTGCCGGACTGTTCGAACTGGTGGTCCGGGCACTGGCCGAACGCCCGGACGCGATCGCTGACCTGGACCGTCTGGTGACCCGGTTGAGGACCACCGAATCCGGCCGAGGTGTACTGCCGGAAGGTTTTGACACGCTGTGGTCGACCGTCACCGAAGCGCGCGCACTGCTGGAAGAGGACTGAGATATGGGCCGCCGATTCGACGCCGAACCGTTCTTACGGCCGCTGACCGACTTCCAGCGCGCCACCGTGGACCACGTCACGGACCGCCTGTACGGGGCCAGTTCCTCTCGTCGTTTCCTGGTCGCCGATGAGACCGGACTCGGCAAGAGCCTGGTCGCCCGAGGTGTGATCGCCCGCACCGTCGAGCACCTGCAGGATGATCCGTCGGTCCGGCGCATCGACGTGGTCTACGTCTGCTCGAACGTCGATCTGGCGCAGCAGAACATCAGTCGGCTCGACGTGACCGGCACCCGTGGACTACCGATTGCCAGCCGCCTCACGCTGCTGGCCACCCACGCCGACTCGCTCTCCAAGCGTGGACACCAGTTCGTCAAGCCGGTCAACCTGGTCTCCTTCACGCCCGGCACGTCGTTCGAGATGGGTTGGCAGACCGGTACGGTGCGGGAGAGGGCGCTCCTCTACCTGTTGGTTTCCGAGCACCTGGAGCTGACCGGTTCGCGGGGCACCGCAGCCAGGCGGCTCCTCCAGGGACAGGTCAAGAACCTCGACACGTTCACCGCCGAGGTCGTCAGAGTGGAGCAGCGACTCGGCGGCCCGGTTGACCGAACCATCAGCAGACGATTCCGCAAAACCGCACAGCGCAGCGGGTCCTTAGGCGAGTTCGCCTCGTTGGTGGAGCAGATGGGGCGTCGGCGCAGGGTTCCCGAATCGTTGGGCGACCAGGTGCGGACCGTGATCCGTCGTATGCGCGGTGATCTGGCACGGGCCGGCGTGGAGACTCTGTCCCCCGACCTGGTGATCCTCGACGAGTTCCAGCGGTTCCGACACCTGCTGCACCGTGGGAGTGAAAATCCCGCAGCCGAGCTGGCTCGCTTGTTGTTCGATTACGGCAACGCCAAGGTACTGCTGCTGTCCGCCACCCCGTACAAGCCGTTTACCTATGCGGAGGAGGCGGCCGCCGGTGACGACCACCACAGTGACTTCGTCAGGACCCTGGAGTTCCTCGCCGAGGGATGTCATGACGTGTCCGTTGACTCCATCGCCAAGGATCTCGTGGCCTATCGGTACGCCGCCATCACCGGTGGATCGCTCACCGAACCTGCCGGCAGGCTGCGTGAGCAACTGCTGAAGGTCATGTGCCGAAGCGAGCGGCCCGACACCGATGACGTGAGAATGGTCCGAGAGATCTGTGTGCCGGCCGAACCGGTGCGCGCCGAAGACATGGCTGGCTACGTCAGACTGCGCCGGGTGTCTCAGGCTGTCGACGCCCAACTGACACTCGACTACTGGAAGTCCGCGCCGTACTTCATCAACTTCATGGATGGTTACCGGCTCGCCGACAGGGTCCGAGACACGCTCGCCGACCCGGTTGACGGAAACGACCTCATGCCGTTGATCGACAAGGTTCAGCAGATCGCACCCCGCGACGTGTCCAGGTTCCGGCCGATTGACTTCGGCAACCCGCGGATGCACGGCAGCGACAAGGTCACCTTATGCGATCGCTAGTTACGTTGGGTGACGAGTAGGGTGAGTGCTCGTCGCGGGTTGCGGCTGATCCACTCGGTGGTTCGTTTTATGTCGGTGTGACCGCCGAGTCGGAGTAGGCTGTTGGCAGTGTTGGTGAGTGTCGCTTTGACGTGTGGGGCGGTTCCGTTGTTGGTGTGTTGGGCGTCTTCGTGCCAGGTGGTGTCGCGGACGTAGTGGCTTTTGTTCTCGATTCCCCAGTGGTTTCGGACGTGGTCGTGGAGATCGACTGCTGTCGTGTCTTCGGCGGACAGGCTGGTGATGATGAATGCGTATTCCTGCCGTGTTTTCTGGCCGGCGAGGTCGTAGGTTCGCCGTCTGATGCAGGCGGTTTGTCGGGCGTGTGGGAAATTGATGCCGTCGGCGTCTGTGATCCAGGTTTCCCAGGTGTTGATCCGGCCATGGTCTCGTTCGGCGGCAGTGTGGTCGGGTGTGTTCCTGACGAGCGGGACTGTGATGGCCGCGATGGCGCGGTGGAGCGTGGGCTGGTTCCCTTTGGCGTTCATGACGTAGTCGAATCCGCGGATCCCGGCGATATACTCGGCGGTGTCGTGTTGGGTGTGTGCGGCGTCCATGGTGACGATCACGCGTTCACCCTCGCAGGTGGCCACCGGGCCGAGGAGGGCTGCGACCTGGGTGATCTCGTTGGTGTCGGCTGGCACCTTGACCTGGGCGATGGTGACGCCCTCGCGGTGGATCATCGCGGAGAACAGCGTGAACCGCTCGTCGGCGTCGGTCCACACACCGCGGAGCACCTTGCCGTCTATCGCGAGCCGAAGCACCCGGTCATCGTCGCGGCCGGCGCGTTTCCGCAGCCATGCGCCTATCTCGGTTTCCAACCGTTGCACGTCGACACAGTCGAACACCCGCCGGAACGTACGATCACACGGAGTCCGGAACCGGCTCAGGAAATAGCACCACCGTCCACCCAGTTTCCCTAGCAGATCATGCGGAAAGTCCGCTACCTGATCAGCGATCTGCCGGAAGTACGCCGCGCCACCCAGTACAGCGATCAACGACGCGGCGAGTACAAACGCAAGCGGGAAAACGAGCCCTCGCGGCTTACGACTCTCCGGAACACCCGCGAACAGTTCCAACAAACCCGGAAACGCATCCTCCAACCCCGGATCAACAGCTGGTTGCGACGACAACACACGCTCATGAGAGAATAACACCGGATGGCCTTCTACTGGGAACGACGGTTGGTTTGGCGATCACCATTATTCCCGGTCAGGAGGCCATCTCTACCCACCGACCAGACCCCACCCCGACAGCTACACTCCGCCATCAACCACTACACTAAGTAACCTTGTCGCTGCCCTG
>DASUJK010000462.1:0-31028 GCA_036279295.1 Pseudonocardiaceae bacterium
ATCTGGTCGGTGGGAAGTCCCGTAGTAGACTGGTAACGCATCGGCTCCGCCTGTAAGTCGTGTTCTTTGGAAGGAAAACGATCTTACTAGTGCGGAGCCGTTGCCCTATTTCGGGGTGATCATGTCGTCAGAATAACGCTCCGTGTCGCCGCGGATTGGCCAGGCTTGCACTGTGCGCCCACATGACCTGGCATCTTGGAGCAACCCACCGACGCAAAAAACGCGATCCATACGATCAGACGCTCGGTGGGCCGTTGCGAGCGGCATGACACCGCCAGCAGGGCGCGATCACCAGCCCGTTGCGATCCCTCGCCGACCCGGTCGTCGGCGCCTTCACCTCCGACCAGCTCAGCTCAAGGTCATGCCCAACCAGTGGCGGTCTTCGCCAGCCCGGGCGGGCCCGTGCTGCGGCACGTGAACAGGGCAAACGCCACGTCCACGGCCAGTTGGACGTCCGCGCCCGCCGCGTCATCACCGTCAACCTGGGCATCCCCACGTTCAACGAGATCACCAGCCGGACCCTCGACGTTCCAGCCCGGCCCGCGGGATGACCGCCCCGGTCGATCCGTTTGCGGAAGTCCTCGACGCGTGAACCGCCGTTTGAGCGGCTTTCACATCGGTCGATGCGCGACCAAGCTCCGGCTCCATTGTCGGTTGAACGGCCCCTTACCCTTGAACACAGCGTCCGATCACGCCGACAACCGAAGGGTCGTTGGCGCTCAGAACTCCGCGCGGGCACCCGCCTCGACGGGGTTCCCCGCCCGATCGGCACCGCGGACAGGCGTTTCACTGCTGAGGTGGTAGGACCGTGAGACCGGACGATTTCTTCGTGGAACAGCACGTGTCGAGCGACCCGTTGTTCGGGGTCTCGACCGCGAGCAGAACGCTCGATCTGGATCTGCTCACCGAGCTGCGGCGGGGGCCAATAGCTGATCATGATGATGTCGAGGTCGCCGTCGGCTTGGCCCGACTGGTGCACGACGAGCTAGAGAAGTACGGCACCGAAGGCGGCCAGGAGCTGACGGAGCATCAGATCAGGGAGTCGCTGCTCACACTCCATGCTCTCGTTCGGCGGGCAGGCATCGGGACCTTTGACCTGCCCTTCCGCGACTATGGAACCTTCAAGAGCTATTGGAAGCGCATCGGCTGCACGAATTCCTATCGGGCACGCCGGGACGTGTTGAACGACCTTCTCTGCCCGCTGCACGATCAACTTACCGAGCTGGAGGCACGTTCGCTCTCGTCGACGCTCGCCCAAGCGATCAGCCCCCACCCGGTGACCGGGTGGGCCAGCGTCGATAAAGAACTGGCCGAGCTGCGGCGCCACTTCCAGATCGCGAAGTCCGAACAGGACTACCGCAACATCGGAAACGACTGTGTCACCATCACCGAAGCCCTCAGTCGACACGTCTACGACCCGCAGGTTCACCTACGACCCGATGAGGACGAACCACCAGTCACCCAGACCAAGAACCGCATCGACCGCTACATCGAGGACGCCCTCGCCGGGCCACAGAACGCCGACCTACGCAGGCTGGCCAAGTCCGCCACCGAATTCGCCCAACGCGTCAAGCACAACCGGACATCGACACGACGAGACGCTGGCATCGCCGCGGATGCAGTGATCCTGCTCGCGCATATCCTGCGCCGCCTCGAAGAACCTGCCTAGATGGGATTGGGCGCTGGACTGCGCCAACATCGTCACGTGACCTGCCGTCGACCTCGGTGTTCCACGCGGCTCGCCGTGGCGGTGTGCTCGGCCTGCGGCTGGTCGACCTGGACACCGAACTGTGCGTGCTGCTGTTGCGGGAGAAGGGCGGCACTGTCCGCTGGCAACCCATCAGTCCCAGCCTCACCCGCGCGTTGGCCGAGCACGCCGCGTGCCGCGGCACGGTCCTGCCCACCGACGCGCTCTTGCGCTACCGCGACGGCCAGCCGCTCACCTACCGACGCTACGACCACCTGTGGCGGCGCCTGGGGAACGACCTGCCCTGAGTCGCCACCCAGGGTGTGTCCACCCACTGGCTACGCCACACCACATTGACCTGGGTCGAACGACACTTCCACCTACATCAAAGCCTCGGTACAGGACGTCGCCACCGCCCTCGTCGCGATGACCGGCGGAGCGCACCCACTCGCCCACCCGACCAGCAGTCACGGCAACACATGACCGGGCCAGCGACCGCCACACCCGCATCGTCCGGCACTCCGCCGCGGGCGCAATCGCCGGCGTCGACCTACCGCGCGCGCCGGCCGATGGCTGTTAGTATTTGGGGATGGATCCCCACAAAGGGGACTCATCCCGCGTTTTCGTGTCCGCTCCCCCCTCGGACACCAGTCTCGGTAACCAACTGCGTACGACGCAATCGACTACCGCCCGTTCGCTGTAGTTGGAATGCATCGGTCGGGCGTGAGGCGGCCAGGCGACGGGCCTGTCGCATCTGCACCGACAGTGGCAGAACAAGCTAGCGTCAATGGGCAATCAGCCTCCGCCGTCAGTGACACGTCAGTGAGTAGCGTGCCGTCGAACAGCGCGGTCAGGAAGGCGGTCAAGTCTCGCGGCGTCGCCCAGACGGCGCCGGCCGGGCCGGCCCAACAGGGGTCGTAACCGGTATCGGTGCGTAGCGCGCCCACGGCCGGGTAGCAGGCGTCGGTCATGCCGGCCGGCTCGAACACCAACGTCGTCAGTGTCTGGGCCAGCGGTGTGCCGGTGGCCCGTTCGAGGCGGCGCCGAGCAGCCGGTAGCCCAGGTTGCTGTAGAGGAACTCACCCGGTCGCGGCCGGGGACGGCTCAGTGCCGCGGCGATGAACATCTTGGTGACGCTGAACACCGGCATGGCGGTGACCGATCCGGTGTGTCGGACGCCGTCAGCGTCACGAACGGCTGTGGCCACGTCGTCGGTCACAGGTCGCCTCTCCGTTGTTCTGCTGGCTCGTATCGCGGCCCGGCACACACTGGCCGGCCGAGACGGGCGCAACCGCACGTCTCACCAGAACCCGTGTCCGCCCGGGCAGCCCGCCAATAGCACCGTCCGCCCGGGTAATGGTCAATTCCTGGACACCTCACATGTCCACCCACACCCACACTCCAGGCTCGGTGATGGTGTGGACATGACAACCGACCCTGAGGGCCCGGGTCTCCCGCCCCCCGACCACGCCACCCCCGCCCAGGCGGGCCCGCAGCCGCCGCCGGCATCACCACCGGCGGTGATGCCGCGTCGCTACCCGGTGCTGTCCAACCGGGCGATCAGCTGGGCCGCCATTGTGCTGATCATCATCGGGGTCGGGTTGGCCGTGGTGTTGCTTATCGCGTTCGGCAACGGCCAGCACCCTGACCAACTGGACGCGATCAAGACCGCCGGCACGATCGTGGTCGGCACCGGCGGCGCCGCCGCACTGTGGCTGACCGCCCGCCGCCAGCAGACCAGCGAGATCGCGCTGAACCAGAAACACCTCGACCAGATAGCCGCCGAGCAGGCATTCGCGTTCCAGCAACAACAGGCTGCCGACACCCGCGCGCACCTGCAGCGGGTCGCGGCCGCGACCGAGGCCGACGCCGAAGCTCGCCGGATCACCGACCTATACACCAAGGCCGCCGACCAGCTGGGCTCGGACAAGGCCCCGGTCCGGCTGGCCGGGCTGTACGCGCTGGAACGCCTGGCCCAGGACAACCCCGGCCAGCGGCAGACCATCGTCAACGTCATCTGCGCCTACCTGCGGATGCCCTACACGCCGCCCACGGACAAGCCCACCGCCCACCGCCTGGGTGCCCGGCGCCCACGCCACCACACGCCCGGCACCAGCAGCGCTGCGGCTGCCACCAGCCGCCGCCTGCCCGCCGCCGCGGCGCGGACCGACGAGGAGCAACAACGGCGGCAAGAACGCGAAGTCCGTCTGACCGCCCAGCGCATCCTCACCACCCACCTTCGTCCCGGCAAGAATCCCCACCACCCCGTTGTGGAGTTCTGGCCCCACACCGGCATCGATCTCACCGGCGCTACCCTCATCAACTTCAACCTCGTCGGTTGCCATCTCAACATCGCCCGGTTCGACGGGGCGCAGTTCACCGGCGATGCCGGGTTCGCCGGGGCGCAGTTCACCCGCAACGCCCGGTTCAATGGGGCGCGGTTCACCGGCAACGCCCGGTTCGACGGGGCGCAGTTCACCGGCAACGCCCGGTTCGACGAGGCGCAGTTCACTGACTACGCCTGGTTCGACGAGGCGCAGTTCACCGGCAACGCCCGGTTCGACGGGGCGCAGTTCACCGGCGAAGCCCGGTTCACCGGGGCGCGGTTCACCGGCATCGCTCTGTTCGACGGGGCGCGGTTCACCGGCGAAGCCCGGTTCGACGACGCCCGGTTCGATGGGGGGCAGTTCATCGCTGGCGCCCAGTTCGACGGGGCGCAGTTCACCGCTGGCGCCGACTTTGACCCAGCAGCGAACCTCGTGACCAGAAGCGCAGGGTGTTGGGTGCGTTTGGACATCCCCGACGAGCACACGCGTCGGTGGCCGGACGGGTGGATGGTCGTGGCCACCGCCGAGCGGCCCGACGCAGTGGTGGGCGGCGAGTGGGGTCGGTTGGAACGTCAACCGACGGGCGACCCTAACTCTGGACAACAGCCGAGCCAACTCTGAATGCAGAGGTGCCCGGTGGACCGAGTGTTCCTCGCTGGCGTGTCGAGAAAGGATCGTTTGTTGGACACACGGTCCAGCAACCGCCATGCCGGTGATCCGGGGCCGACCGAATGTCCAACAAACGCGTCGAGAACTCCGAGCGTCCAACAATGATCTGTCGACCCTTTGTTACCCCGGTCGGCCGGTGCTGGCGGTGGCGACACCTTGGTGGTGCTGAGCCTGGGTAGGCTTGGCCGGTCACTGGCCGACCTGACCGCACTGGTGGCCAAGCTGCGCACGATGGCGTCGGGTTCCGTTCCCTGCATGAGGCGATCGCTACTGCCACGCCCGGCCGGCGGTTGGTGTTCCACGTCTTCGCCGCACTCGCCGAGTTCGTACGCGAGTTGATCGTGGCCGGCACGCCCGAGAGACTGGCGGCCGCGGGCCTGCGGGCAGAAACTGGGCCGACCGCCGGCGCCCACGAAGCTAGTCAAGATCGTCGAGCTGCCCTTAAGCTCGTTTGGCGTGCCCAGTGCGCCCCTGTCGCCGGTACAGCTCCACCGCCTCCCGCCACACCGCACGGGCTTGATCATGCTGGCCGAGGTCAGCGTGCGGTTTGCCTAACGAGTCGAGGGTGGTCGCGACTTCGTGGGTGTTGCCGAGTTCGCGGAACAGGGTGAGGGCCTGCTCGTAGCGGTCGATGGCTTGGTGGTGGTGGCCCACGTGGTGGTCGATGTAGGCCAGGCTGTCCAGAGCGCGCGCCTCCCCGGCAGGATCGCCGTGGCGGCGGTGCAGGGTGAGAGCGGCCTCGCAGTGCTCGCGGCCCTGGTCATACTTGCCGAACCGGGCGGTATACCAGCCCACCATGTTGAGCGCGGCGGCTTCCCACGCTGGGTCATCAAGGGTACGGAAGAGGTCCCAGGCGCGGGTGGCATGCTCCAGCGCCAGCCGCTCGTCCCCACGCCGTTCCCACGCTATGGCGATCGTGAAATGAGCGTGGGCCTGACCAGCGGAGTCGTGGCGACGTTCGGACAGTGCGCGAGCTTGGTTCAGATGCCCGATCGCCTCCTCGTGCTGTCCCACGGCGGCGTAGGCGTCGCCGAGGACTCGGTGAGCCAACGTGGTGTGGTTGGTCGGGTCGGGGAGGTGCTCGGCGGCGGCCAACCCCACCTGCCACACGGCGAGCAGGTCGTGGAGCCTTCCCCGCCGGTGATGGAAAGCGGTCAGTGACTGGGCGAGGCGCCAGACGGCCAGGTGCCAGCCGCGGGTGGTAGCGGCATGTTGGGCGGCCAGTAGGCACGCGTGCTCGGTGTCCAACCACACCAGCGCCGCCGCCTGATCTGGCAGCGGGTAAGGGAGGCAGCCGGGCGCGGGTGGGTCGGGTCGGATGGGCTCGCGGTAGTTCAGGACTCGCTCAGCGCTGTGGGCGGTGTGCACGTAGAAGTCGACCACCCGCCGCAGCGCCGCCTCCCGAGTGTCCACAGTCAAGTCCTGATGGGCGAGGGTGATGGCATAGGCACGAACCAGGTCATGCATCGCATACCGGTTACCGGGGTTGCGGGTGATCAGTGAGGCGTCAGCCAGTTCCTGCAGCACCGCGCGTGTAGATGCAACTGGTAGGCCAGCGAGGTTGATGGCAGAGTGCAGGCCAACGTCGGGTCCCGGGGCAATACCCAGCAGCGCGAACACCGTGCGCTGCTGCTCGGTGAGGTAACACAGAGACCACGACAACACGCCAGGCAGGCTGGCTTCGGGGTCCTCGGAGTCCAGGGCGCCCAGGCCAAGCTCGCGTAGCTCGGCGGCGATGTCATCCACGAGGTGGGGTTGGGTACGGACGCGAGCAGCGATCAGACCCAGCGCCAGCGGGAACCCGCCGCATAGTGCGATCAGTTCGGTCACCACCTGCTCCGCACCGCTGACATGGGCGTCACCGAGTGCGGAGCCCAGCAGAGCCCGTGCCTCAGTGTCGGTGAGCACGTCCACACGCACCGGGAGGGCACCGTGGCGGGTCAACAGCGCGGAAAGCCGATGGCGGCTGGTGACCAGGACGGCGCAGGAGGTGCCGCCGGGCAGCAGGGGCACGACCTGGTCGGCGGTGGCGGCATTATCCAACAGGATCAGCATGCGCTTGCCCGCGATGTGAGTGCGGTACAGGGCGGCACGAGCATCAAGATCGGCAGGCAAGGTGCTTCGATCAACGCCCAGCGCAGCGAGAAAGTCGGCAAGCACGTCGCCCGGATGCTTGGGTTCGCCGGGACCAAAGCCGCTCAGGTCAACCGAGAGATGCCCGTCGGGGAACCGGTCCAGATTACGGTTCGCCCAGGTCAACGCGAGCCAGGTCTTGCCGAAGCCACCAGCGGCGCCGATCGCGGAGATCGCTACCGTCGCACCCACAGTTCGCTCGCCAGTCCGAGGCGAGGAACCATCGGGCGCGTCGGTGAGGACAAGGTCGAGTGCCGCCAGAGGGTCGACGCGGCCGACGAACCCCGCTGGCGCGGCGGCCAGTTGACGCGGGGCGGGCATCGGCGCACGAGATGCGGGCAGATGCTGGTGCACGCCGCCGGTGATCACGCCGGCCTGCACCACCTGTCCAGACACCACACCAACGTTCACCGTGTTGCTGATCGGCCCGGACACCCGCCGCTGTCCACCGTCGCCGTCGGTGTCTTCAATGTCGTACTGCTCCGCGTCCACCATCGCCATCGACCCCCGTTGTAACGCCGCGCGGAGCATCCGACAGTGGTGACCGGCGTACGCACGGAGTAGGCCGGTCACACGAGCAGGCGCATCAATCCCTCGCAGTATGGAACGAACCAGCTCAGCAGCTCAGCGAGGTCGAGCTCAGGCCAGTCTGCCAGGCGCACTGCCATGAGCGGTTGGCAACGTGACTGTCAGATCGGGTGCCCGCCCAGCTCGGTGTGGCCGACGGGTGACTGCAGAGATCCAGCCATCCCGGAAATGCTGCGCGGCGTGCGTAGGACAATTCCTCCACAAGGTCCGGTTGCAGCGACCGCACTGGCCGACCGCATCAGCTGCGATGATCCCACCGAGGAGATGAGGCGCCACGACCACGATCAGCGGATGACATTTCCAAACCAAGAATCGCTGGCAGCAATCGAACTGCAGATAGACAGTCTGTTACTGGACCTAGGTCTATCACCACCAGGTACGCGAACATCCTCAGCAGACCCACCGCGGCCCTAGACGAAGAGCAGTCCCGGATCCTCATGACTCAATGCCGCTGACACTTCTGACAACCGCTCCCCGATCAGCTAATAGACATCCTGGCAGTTGAATTTGCCGTCAACCTGACGGCCCACCAGCGCCCGCCCGCAGGGCTCCAGTGAGAGAACGCTGCCACCCGACTCAGTGACGATCGCTCAACTGCGCGGACGCATGCTCGCGCTGCGCTGTGCATCACCTGCCAGTACGGTCGGCGCCGGTGTAGATGTTCCGACCATGACGAGGTGGTTCACGATGCCCGGAAAGTTCGAGGTCTACCAGGACAAGGCCGGCAAGCACCGGTTCCGGCTCAAGGCAGCCAACGGCGAGGTCGTCGCCGTGGGCGAAGCATACGAATCCCAGAGCGGCGCCCACGCCGGCTGCGGAGCAGTACAACGTGCGGCCGACGGCGCCACCATCGTGGATGTCGACGCCTAACCACCACAAAGTGGCATCAACGGCTGGTGCCCTGGCTTGCCCGAACGTCGGCGGCAAGGACACCAGCCGCCCACCACTCTCCAAGGCTGCAGATCTGTGCAACTCGGGCCCGGCCTGACACAACCACCGAGCGACGCCACCACCGGCGATCCGCGCCGGGCGCCCGAATGGACGACGTCCTAACCAGGGTGGTCTGGAACAAACATTCACCGGAATGCCGCTGAAGCCAGCCAAACGCCGCAGATGGCCAAGCTGGCACAGCCTCCGACGAGCTAGCCACATTCGCTGGACGCAGTGGCCCGTAATCGAACACCACTCGATCGTGTGGCAGGCTGCGGCGCATCCGGCACGCGTGCGGCAACGGGACGTCAGACCCAGTACACGCCGCTGCGCTTTGTCTCACCGTGCGTTGCCGCGACCATGAAGGACATGCATCCCGATCGCGGTGGGCGGTCTCCAGCACAGACTGAGCCGGTACGGGAACAGTTGCTGGCCGCGCTCGTACCCGGCCCACCCCATCGCCGGTTGACCGATCAACCGCCGCTGCCAGCGCTCCCGCACCGCAACTACCAATCCTCGACCCGGCCACACAGTTGCAGCTGGGTATGGCCCGGTTGGACTGGTCCGGACGACTGCACCAACGCACGCTCCTGCAGACCCTGGGCTGGGCGGCCGGCGACACCCTGGATCTGACTGTCCTCGACGCCGCCATCCTCATCACGCCATCGCGGGGCTGGCATAGCGGCGCAGCTCGCGCGAGATCGTCGTGTATAGGGTGGGCGCGTTCGCGGTCGGCTGATCTCCGCGCCGACGGTGCCAGGTACTGCCTCACATGTTGCGTACCGCACTGGTTGATACACCTTCTGATCGATCATCGACGACCGAACTTCTGCAAAGAGAACGTGCGGCGACGCCCTGTGAGGACTGCACGCACCATGGCCTTGGAGATGTCATGGCGGCGGCGGTGGTAGTAGATCGCGTGGTGCACCTCTTCGGGCGTGAATTTTGGGTACTCTGCGGCGATTTGTAGGATGTATCGAGTTTTGGCATCGTCCTGTCCAGGCTCGGCCGACGCAGCTCGTCGCCGGACGGGCCTGCGGATGCGGCGACCGGACTTGTCGAAGTAGACCACGCATGTACCCCCAGCGCCGTCGGGTGACTCGACGCTAGAAATACTGAACGTCGCAGGTCTATGACTTGTTGTGCGTAGACGCGACCGCCCCATGGCAGATTCCTGTCCGGCCCTAAGCTGTCGCTGCTGTTCTCGCTGGTAGCTGGACGGCTACAGGGAGGGGCGGGGACGGTGACCGTTTATGTCGCGGTCCTGGATCCCTTGCCGCTGTTCCGAGGTGGTGTCGCAGCAGCGTTGTCGAGCCTGGGGCACGTTGTGGAGGAGCCGTCAGACGCTGTGGCCTGGTTGCGTGACCGTCCAGGCGGAATCGTGCTGCTTACCCTGCATTCCGCTGAGGATCTGGACGGGTTAGTGGCTTTGTGCCGCCTGCGGCCTCGCCCGCTCGTCGTCGCGTTGTCCTCTGGAAACGTCTCGTCGCTGGGTGTGCAGGCCATCCGGGCCGGTGCGCGGTCAGTGCTGACACGCGCAGCGACGGTGCCAGCGTTGCAGCGGGCGGTGTCCGCGACTCTCGACGGTGAGGCCGTTATGCCAGCCGATGTAGCCGACCTTCTGGTGGCGGATCAGGGCAGCCGGCCCGTACGGCTCGCGGCTCCCCCGGCACATCAGGTTGCCTGGCTACGACGGCTCGCCAGCGGCTGGACGGTAGCCCGGTTGGCCTCAGACACCGGCTACTCCGAGCGAGCGATGTACCGGCTGCTCCAATCGCTCTACCAGCAGATCGGGGTTCATAGCCGACTGCAGGCTATCGTCCTGGCGCACGAGGAACGCTGGTTCGAGGATTAACCGATGCGGCCCGGTCGGCTTTGCGCTAAGTCTGCAAGCACGCGCACGATGCGCGCGTCGCCGTTCCCGAGCGTCTGCACCATGAATCTCAGCAGGTCATCCAGCGCGGGCGTGGGGTCGGCCTGTTCCGGCCGTGCCCGGTGGAACGCGTCCAACGCGGTGCCGGATTCTGTCTCACCAATTAGGACGGCGTAGCATCGTGCGACCCCGGTGAAGTCCCAAGCAGCGAGATCATTGCTGTCGGCCCGGGTGCGTTCACTCGTCTCGTCGTGGAGTTGCCGGAAGAGGTCCCGTGCGGTAGCCGGCAGGTCACAGCGATGTGCGATGATCGCCCGCAGCGCGAGTTCCACGGTCTCTCGGCCAGCCACCCGATAGCGGGCCGACTCTTCGATCGCCTTGTGGGCCGCCGAGAATTCGTCCAGATGCATATGAGCAAGGGCCAGGGTAGTTAGCGATCGCCGCAGGTTGATCGGGTCCCGGTGGTCGCGTGCGCAGGCGACGGCGTCCTCCGCTGCCGACCGCGCATCGCGGTACAGGTCCCGGTACAGGAGCAAGTCGGCCGTCGAAGTAAGCAATTCTGCCTGCGCCGAGGGATCGCGGCGGTCCGGGATCAGGTCGGCGCACCTCGCTAGCATCGCCCGCGCGTCCGGCATCCGGTCCAGCTCGGCGTACCAGCGGGTCAGGCGCAGTGCGGCGTCCGCCGCAAGTCGTGGGTGGGACCCCACGGCAGCTACGAACGCCTCAAGGGCATCCACGACCGCGCGTTGATATTGACCGTGGCGCTGCCGGCAGTCCGCTAGGCCGAGTTGCGCGGCGGCCCGGTCGATGTGCAACTCACCGTCACCGTCGTCATCGCCGACCTCACCGACCATCTCCAGTGCCAGCCCGTAGCACTTCTCGGCATCGGCGAGGTGGTCATGTTCCCAGAACATGGTGCCCATGCCGATGTAGATCTGGCTCATCGCCTCGCGATACTGATCCTCCCTGGCGATGGTGATCGCAGCCTGGTAGGCGACCTGCGCCGAGTGGAAATCACCACTGTACGAGTAGATGTCGCCCAGAGCGGCGAGATTCCTCATCTCGTCCTCCCGCTCGTCACCGAGCCGACCCCGCACTGCTTCCCGCTGGGTACGCAACTCCACCCCGCTGCCCCAGATGTGCACCAGCTCGTCCATGTCGGCGATGAGGCTGTGTGCCTGTTCATACATTCCCGCGCGGAGCCAGGCGTCAGTCCGCGCAAAGTGCATCTCCAGGTCGATCATGCCGTTTACGTCGTCGTCATCCGTCTGCATGGTCGCCAGTACGCGGGCCGCCTGAAGTATGAGATCTCGTTCGGTGGAAGGTTCGCCTTCATTCGCGAGCCGGTCGCGCCTCGATTGACCAAAGATTGCCGCGGCCTCGGTCCTTCGGACGTAGCGGCGGCCGTCTCGCCCCTGCAGGACGAGGCGGGTCGCAACAAGCGCCTGCAAGGCTGGCTCGATCCGGGCTGGGGGCAGATATGGCTTCAGAACGCTGACGACGGCATCGGTGTGGACCGGGATGCCGAGCGCCGCCAGACCCTTCGCTGCCAGTCGCTGCTCCGTGGGAAGGTGGTCGACAAATAGGTGCACCAGCCGCTGGTGCACGTCGCTCGCCGGCCCAGAGGACAGCCACGTTCCGACCTCGTCGGCCTGCAGTCCCGGCGGATCGCTGCTGAGAACTGCGTGGAGGAGTTCCGCAAGCCGGGGGTTGCCGGCCAGGAGGCCATGAATGTGCCACAGATCCTTCTCCGGCAATGCGGCAAGGCCGTATCTGTTGTCGGGGTCGAGCTCGGCAAAGTGCTCGCGGAGCGAAAGTGGCTCGAGTCCGTCAAGGTTGATCCGGCAAGCTGTCCCCGTCCAAGCCACGCCTGTCGTCGCCTCGGGCATGTGTTGCGTCACGAACACGACCTTGATAAGTGGGCGCCGCCGGCGGTGCACGGCTTCCAACGCCAGGTCGAGCTCCGAGTCGCGCAGAGTATGCCCCTCATTGAGGAGGTTCTCCGCCGAGTCGATCACGATCACCGGCCGGATGCCGTCGGTCTGGTACAGATTGTCTAGGGCGATCTCCAGGCGCGCCCGCCCAGTAGGGCCGGCCACCCGACCCAACCCGCGTGGCTCAATGTCCTTAAGGAGGGTAGACACATCGACTTCTCCGTATGGCGTGGCATCGTGCCAGTGCACCGGCGAGGTCTCGTCGTCGGAATCGGCGAGGTCTAGATAGGCGAGCACTTCGCGTACCAACGCGGTCTTGCCGATCCCAGGCGGGCCGCTGACCACGATGACGGACGTGAGTTGGTCTTCCAGAGCCGCGCTAAGGCGGATCCGCTGGCCCGCTCGGTCGACGAAGATGGATCCATCCCGCGCTGGTCGGTCGGTCGTTGGCGTCGCTGTCGTGCCCACCGCCCTGAGGATCTTCCCCGCGTCGAAGTCCATCGACGGACCCAGCCGAGGGTCCACCGGCCCGAGTAGTTCCCGGGTGAGCCTGCCCGCCAGCCGTGAACACCATCGGTTCGCTTCTGGCGTGGCGGTCTCGTATGCACTGTGCAGCATTGCCTGCGCGAGGAGGGACACCTTCAATTGCCGGTGCCAATGGGACGAGTCCCATTCCTTCTGAGCGACGAACCGCAGTGCCGGTTCGCGCAGCGCATCGATGATCTGCCGTACGAAACCTGGCATCCCGCCGTCGAGTCGTTCGTCTCGGTGGTCGCGCTCTAGGTAAGCGAGGAACGTCTCCCGGCCGTGTGAGGAACTGGCCCCGATCTCACGCCAGCAGAGTGAGATCATTAGAGTGGCTAGATCCCGACTGAGCGGTGCCTGGCCGTCATAGGTGGCCAGATCGATCAGCCGGAAGTCGGACGGTAGGACGGTCCCGTCATGTTCCGATACGAGGATGTTGTCCCCATGCAGGTCGCCGTGTGTCCGGCCAATCAGATAGTCGATCTCCGCCCGGGTTGCGGGCGAGTCCTCGGCGAACAGCCGCCACGGATTGGGAAGTGGCTCTGGCTCGTCGGGCAATTGTAGAAAGGCAGGCCCGAGCAGACCATGTCGATGTGCCCAGTCGTGTAACCAGCCGTCGGACCGGAAGCTGTCACCCAGTTCGCACGTCAGCAACTCGGCCAGCGTCGACCGCGCACTGTCGTAACCAGGACCAGCCCACTGGGTGAGAATCGTCTTCCAGACAACCTCGCATACCTCCCCGAGTTGGTCGAGTTGCACGGCCCCCAGCGGAATACCGTCAACAACTGACTGGCCGGTCACGAGCGCGTTCTGATCACACCGAATAGCCGGAAAGGAGATCCTGGTGAGGTGTTTTTCCCGGAACTTCCGCGGCGACTCCTGCAGGGCCGCCAAGTGCTGCCGGCTATCCCGCTGATGGTTCAGCGGCATCGATTCGCTGTATTTGATCACGCACCAACGCGGATTGCGGGGCCCACTGACGCTCGCTAGTTGCGCCTTCGCCAATCGCGCTCCACTGTTACCACGACGGAGGCCAGTGATGCCTGTACGAACCTCAAGACCATGTTCGAGCAGCGACTCGATGATCGCTGACGCGACGCCAGCATCCCCAAATTCACGGGTCAGGTCATCAAAGGCTGTCATGGCTGGGGGAACCGTGCTTCCAGTACCTTCATCTTGACCTGAAAATCGGACCTGTCCGCATCGTGATAGCGCCGGAAGTACCAGGTCGGCAATCGCGGCTGGATCTGCCGCATATGATAGAGCACGTCCTGCACCTGTCGAGCGAAAAGACTCAACGCACCAAGTGTAACGATCGTCGGCGATGCGGGATCGTCGATTACGGCACGCACCAACTTGAGGACGCGCAGCCGCTCCCTAGTACTCGCCATCTGAGTACGATGCATGTCCAGACATAGGAGCAGCAGGCCGAGCGACGGCACGAACCACCCGGTGACTAGCCAACCTACGGTCTCATCGGTGGCTAAGGTGAGCACGACGCCAACCGCGGACCACAGCACCAGCACGCCGAGCACCATCTGGGCGAAGCGGAGCCGGATCCGGGATCCCCAGGCTAGGTTCTGTTCCAGACAAAAGAGCACGTCGTAGGGCTCGGCGGCGGTTGCCACCAGGTAGTAACCCCGCAACCGGCCCTCATCGCCACGGAAGCGCCGGCTAAGCCGGCTCACCTCTTCCTCGCCGATGCGATCGCCGACCGCGATGTAGTTCCACGGGAGATCCAGCAAGTCAGCATCGAACATCTCTTGGAGTGTCGCGGCCATCCGTAGGTACCGTTGAGCCCAGGGTGCCATCCCCACCTTGTAAACGGCGGCCCAGAGCGCGCCACCAAGAGCAACGGTAGCGCCGTACTGCCAACCCAGTCCGGTCAGCAGGCCAGCGACAGCCAGTGCCATCGAGACGCCGACGCTCAGCGCCTGCGCCCACTGGTTGTACGAATGGGTCACGGCGACAGCTTTGAGCAGGCGTAGAGCAGTGACGCTGTCCTGCCGGTCGGCGATGCGACGGATGTTTGTCATGGCCCTCCTGCATGCCACTCACACAGCAAGTGTCCCATGCACGGTATCCCAGAGACATGATCAATTCGTCCCTGGAAGCTTAGGTCGGGCCTTCGAGCGGGGCCGCAGCAAACATCTACGCCGATGCGGACGTCGACGGCTGCACGTGGCGCGAACGCACGTTCGCCGCAGTCACATGGTGCTGAGCGGGGTTTCCGGTCCTGGATGTGCTCGACTACGACGGCGGCGAGGCTACGGTGATCCGAGTGGCGGACACCACTGGGCTGTTTCGACGAGGTCGGCACGGCTCGCGTGTTTGTGGAGCTACGGCCAAATTAAAGCGCAGGGACGGCGCGAGATGACATGTCTGGGAGCGGGCGAGCGGCACGGCCCGTATCTATGCCGAAATTCTCGATAACGCGCGTTCCCCTGAGGACTTGGCCGAGGACCTCGCCGACCAACTCGGTGCCGACCTCGCAACCATCTCCTACCTCGTCGCACTGGTACAACTCGCTCACCAAGCAGCCGCTACTCGTTGCGGCAGCGCGGGCGAGGAAGTCGCCAGTTACATCCGGGAACTCTCACTATCCCCTGCAGAAGCGCACGGCAACGACATCGATGCCGACGACGTCGACGAGTACATCGTCGCGCTGATCGACGATCGACTGGCCGCCGAACCGCAACTACTCACACACGCTGCGCAAACCCTCAACCAGAGCACCCACGCCCTTGACGAGGAACTGGCCGACGAGTTCGACGAACTCGGCGGCGTGGACCGACTCGCAGAACTGGCCAGCGCAAGCTGGGACGACCTCGACGAGGACGACCAACGCCTCGTCGTCATCACGCTGCTCGACGCCGTGTACATCGACCCCGATGGCGACACCATAGCCGATCGACTCCGCGTCACCTGGCGACTGTGACCCTGTCACGATCCAACAGCGACTGCGGCCCTCGGGCCGCCGGTAGCGGTGCTCGCGACACCCATCGAGTCGCGCACTCGTGATCTGGAGCGACAATCACCGGAATGCCACCACGACCAGTCGAACGCTGCAGGCGACCGGGCCGACGCTTCCACAACGGCCGTAGTTGCGCTCCTTAGGCGCAGCGCCTGGTAATGAACTGCCACGCCATCGTGTAGCGCCCTGCCGCACATCCGGCACACTTGCGACGACTGGCCGTGGCGCCACACTGCTGCTGAAAACGGCCGGACTTGTCCAGCCGCTCATTGTGGCGACCATCGGGCTCATGCACTCCGATCGTGGCGGGCCATCCCTCGTGCCGGCTGAGCCGGTGCGGGAACGGTTGCTGGCCGCGCTCGTACCCGGCCCACCCCATCACCAGATGACCGATCACCCACCCCTGCCCACACTCCCCGCACCCCAACTACCCATCCTCGACCAGCCCGCACAGGTGCAGCTGGGTATGGCCCGACTGGACTGGTCCGGACGACTGCACCAACGCGCACTCCTGCAAGTCCTGGGCTGGGAGGCCGGCGACACCCTCGATCTGACCGTCATCGACAACGCCATCCTCATCGCAGCCTCGCCCACCGGCCTGCACACACTCGGCCCGGCCATGGAACTCACCATTCCCGCCGCCGCCCGTCGGCTATGCGGCATCGCCGACGGCTCCCGGGTCCTACTCGCCGCCAATACCACCCAACAACTGCTGGTGCTGCACCCGGAAACCACCATCACCGCGCTGCTGTGCGCCCACCACGACCACTTGGCCCACGCCGATGACCACGACCGTTGAACCCCCAGCAGAACAGACAACGCCGGACCCGGCGATGCTGGCCACCGCCCGACAACTGCTGAGCCAACTAGGACTCGACCCCACCGTACTGGCCACGCTGGGCAGACCCGCTCCAGCAATACCGACCTTGACCGAGTACCTGCCCAGGGTGCGTGCCGCTGCATCACCTGCCACGCTGCACACCTACAACAGCTACTGGGACCGGATGGAACACCAGTGGGGTCCCCGCCGACTGGATGAGATCACCGCCACCGATGTCGAAGCGCTGCTCCGATCTCTGATCGCCAGCGCGGTACGCCGCCGTAACCACCGGGCCGGACGCAACACCGGCGAAAACTTCATCTGCGCCGCCCGCGCCCTCTACAACCGCGCCATCGCCGACGGCCTCATCAACCCCACCACCAGCCCCGCCCACCGCGTCGCCAAACCCCGCCGACTGCCCTCCACCCGCCGCGCCCTCACCGACCACGAACTCACCCAGATCTACACCGCCGCCCGCACCAGCGGCAACGACGTCATCCTCGACACCCTGCTCCTGCGTTTGCATATCGAGACCGCCGCCCGCCGCGGCGGCGTGCTCGGCCTGCACCTGGCCGATCTGGACACTGAACTGTGCGTGCTGCTGTTGCGGGAGCAGGGCGGCACCGTCCGCTGGCAACCCGTCAGCCCCAGCCTCACTCGCGCGCTGGCCGACCACGCCGCGTGCCGCGGCACGGTCCTACCCACCGACACGCTCTTGCGCTACCGCGACGGCCAACCACTCACCTCCCGACGCTACGACCACCTCTGGCACCGCCTCGGCAACGAACTGCCGTGGATCGCCACCCAAGGCATATCCACCCACTGGCTACGCCACACCACATTGACCTGGGTCGAGCGGCACTTCGGGTATGGCATCGCCCGCTCCTACGCCGGCCACACCGACACGACCGGAGCGGCCACCACCACCTACATCAAAGCGTCTGTGCAGGACGTCGCCACTGCCCTCGTCGCGATGACCGGCGAAGCGCACCCACTCGCCCACCCGACCAGCAGTCACGGCAACACATGACCGGGCCAGCGACCGCCACACCCGCATCGTCCGGCACTCCGCCGCGGGCGCGATCGCCGGCGTCGACCTACCGCGCGCGCCGGCCGATGGCTGTTAGTATTTGGGGATGGATCCCCACAAAGGGGACTCATCCCGCGTTTTCGTGTCGGCATCCCCCCTCGGACACACGTGCTAACCCTACCTAGTGGTTCCACGCGCACAGCGACAGCGTGATCATCGTGGTGGTAGGTCATCTCCAGTTGTATCGCCGCATAGAGAGCGGCCAGTTCGTCCAGCTCAGCACGGTGCAGCATCCGGGTTACGTCCCCGAGTGAATCGATCATCGCGTACATCTCGGCCTCGCCCAACAGCCCAACGCCGGCAGGCGCATGTGCCAGCTCGGCCTGTGCCGCGACACGTTCTTCCTGAGCCACGTTGATCGACCCCACCAGCGCCGCAGGGTCAGCACCAGCCTCAATCGCGGCCGTCAGTCTCCGCAGCTTCGTCTCGGCCGCCGCCAAACGCTTCTTCGCCACATCCCGTCCACCGGCCACCATCGGTGCGCCCTGGGAGGCAACCAAGGCCGCGACGGTCTCGTCCCGGTTCTCCCGCGCGAACACCTGCCCCAACCAGTCGTTCAGCGTCGTCAACACCGCTGTCTCGGGCAGGTAGATGTTCTTCGGATGCGACGCCAACTCGGCCGATCCCGGCACCAGCGTGCGAGCGTCACACCGGTAATAGGTGCGTTCCTTCCGGGGAGTGCCACCCATCCGCCGTTCACACAGTCCGCAGCGCACCCGACCCCGGAACACGTAGGGCCGCTTCGTGTTCTTCGGGCCGCGTTCCAGCTTGGCGCGTTTGGCCAATCCGCCTGCCGCTCGTGATCGCCGCATCAACTGCGCCTCGGTGAACACCTCCACCGGCACGATCTCTGGATGCGCGGGTTTCCGGGACCGAACAACCCGATCCGGACTAGCCCGCTTGAATCGCACCACATGACCCGCCGCCACATCATCCGGATCAAGCAACACTTCGTGTTTGGTCCACCGACCGAACACCGCATAACCCGTATATTTCGGATTCTCCAAAATGCTCCGGACAGCACTCCCCTGCCAACCGTCCGCCTGCCGGTTACGATTCTGCTCCGGATTATGAGCCGACGGACATGGAATACCGTCCCTATTCAGACCGTTGGCAATCGCACGGTCGCCGAACCCAGCCAGATACTCCGTGAAAATACGGCGAACAACTTCGGCCGCAGCCTCATCGATCATCAGTACCCGCAGCCGATTTCCCTCAGCCGCCTTTCGTGGATTCGGATGCGGGCCACCGTCCACAACCACATATCCGTAGGCTGTGCGGCCACCCTGGTGCCGCCCCTCGTTGATCACCTGCGTGTCCATCGCCGCACGGACCCTGGCCTGGACGTGCTGCCGTTCGGACTCGCTCATGCCACCCAGCACGCTCATCAGCATCTTGTGCGAGGGATTGCGCGGGTCGTACTTCCCGCCCAGCTCAGGCACCCACAGGTCCACCCCGTATGCCTCGAACTTGGGCGCGATCAGGGAGAACTGGTTGCCGAACCAGCACCGCGTCCCCTCCCCCACCACCACCGCGCTCCAACCCCGATTCGGGTCCTTCAGCGCGGCCAACAGCCGGGCCGCGTCCTCCCGACGCTCCCAGGGCACCGACCGCGACTGACCCACGTCGAAGAATTCCGCGACAATGTCGCCGCCGATCGGTCCGACGAACTTCCGGGCATTGCCCAACTGCCAACCACGCGACGTTTCCGGATCTTGGTTGTCCTCAGTCGAGCACCGCGCATAGGCCGCAACCGGACCGATCCCCGCATCGACCGCCTCGACAACCTGAACACCCCACAAATCGTCCAGCGTCGCCCACGGGTCACGGCTGACTTCAGCAGTCATACCCCGTCTCCCTCCATCGGTGCGTCCAGCGCTTCTACTTCGGTCAACCTGACCAGTATTGCAAGCAGTATGCGACTCGCGCACTTGTTCAGTACAGGCAGTTCCGCCGGGAGGTGCACCGTGATGCCGTAGTCATCATTCTGGTCCCGGCTCTGACCAGCTTCGACTGCCACCTGGGACGGGCACGGTGGCTGTGTCGAATCTGGCCGTTTGACCCCTGGTTTGGGACGGGTGTGACGGGTAGGCGGAGGGGTGTCACACCCGTCCCACCCGGCATTCCCGCTGGTCGAGGTGCGCTCGGTGCCGTCCCAGGTGGTGTGACGGCGTGACGGCTGGCCGGTCATGATGTGACACCTGATTCCGGCCGTTGTGACGGCCGGTTCGGCTCGTCGACGTCGGTCCGATCGGCGCACCCCTGAACGGCCGCCGCGATGTCGGCCACCCGGTACCCGCGCACCTGCCGCACGGCGCCATCGTCGGTCGGGACACGGTCGCGGGTGGGTTCACAGCCCACCTCCCGCATCTGTTGCGCGAACATGCCGGGGTCCACATCGAGCGCGGCCACCAGTTCAGCAGTCGGGACGAAATCCCGATCCTCGATGTCGTCGGCCAAGTGGTCCACCACGGACGCCAGCGGCTCCGGCAGGCTCACCGATCGATCTCCACGCGGCTCGGGCTGACTGGAGGCGAGCGCCCGAACGACGCTGGCCGGATCGAGCGGGTGCGTGGTGTCGTCCCCAGCCGCGTGCCCGGCCAGCGTGCCGGCCGCCTCCCGCAGCGCACGGCCACGGGCGCAGATCTCCCGCCACTCGGCATTGGGCATGTAGTACGTGCGCACGGTCATCGCCAGCACATCGGCCCCTGCGTCGGTCTCGCCGTCCGGCCGCAGAATCCCGACGCCCTTGTGGCTGGGCAGCAAGGTGGACGAGTCGTAGCCACGTGTGTTCATCTGCTCGCCCAGCACGATGTTGGAGTCACGCCAGTCCATCACCCGCAGCGCGAACCGCGAGCCGAGCACCGCCCGCAGCCGAGACGGGATCGTGGTCGAGTCCGGCCGTTGGGTGGCCAGGATGACCACGATCCCGGCCGCCGGCCCTTTGCGAACCAGGTAGGTCAACAGGTCCGCGATATACTCGCCGAGTGTGCTCTTCTTGCCGCCAATCTGTTGGCGTGTAGGGTTTTCCAGGAAAACCTGCACCTCATCGATGATCACCGCGGTGATCGGCATCTCCAGGCTCGTGTCCCGCGAAATCGCTGGGGTGATCTTTGATTCCGGGCAGGTCTCATCGTCCAATGTGGCCATCCGGGCGAACCGGGATTGCACCTCTGCGACCAGTTCGACCAGGTGGTCCCGGACCGCTTCGGCCTGGCCCAGCTCGTCCCCGCAGACGTACCGGTAGGCGACCTGTTCGGCGGCGTCCCAGTCCTTGCCGCCCTTGCCATCGAACACATACAGCCGGGTGTAGGGGTCCAGGACCAGGCCGGCCGCTGCCAGCCGGGTGGCGAATGTCTTGCCCTGCCTCGGGATCGCACCCACCAGAAGCGATGTCCACACCAGCGGCAGATCGATCCGCCGTTGCCGGGCGTCCCGCCCGAACGGGACCGGTCGCCAGGCGTCCCAGTGCTCGGCGTCCAGCAGCGGTGTTCGCAGGGGTGGACCGGCGTAGGGGTCCTCGTCGGCCACCCACAGGAACACCCGACCGGCGTGGCCACCTTTGCCGCGTACTCGTTCCACGATCAACTGCACTTCATCGACCGCCAACGCCGATGCCAGCGCATCCCGGTGCTTGATCACATCGGCGGCCTTGCGGGTGGCCGGCAGGTCCACTGTGATCGCCCACCCGTCGCCGACCCGCCCGGCCCGCTCCACCAGCCGTAGGGTCTCGTCCTTACCGACCAGCTTGGCGTCCCGGAACGCATCCACCAACACCTGCGGGTCCATCGTCCAGGTCAGAGTGCGCGGCCCGGCCAACACTGCTTTGCGGCCCGGTGAGCCGTCCTTACGTCGCCCGGTGACGGCCAGCACCACGGCAGCGACTCCGGCCGCACCCCACAACGCTCGGGAGCCGAACACGAGATCACCGACGAGCACGACCATGGTGCCGGCTGCGAGCGTCGCACCGGTGACCTTCCACCGGAACAGGGTCAACGCACGGATCTCGGTGAACTTGTCGGCGAGCTTCTCTGACAGCTCGGCCGCGTCCCGGTAGTCGGCCACCCGCACCCACGCGCGCCATGCCCGTACGCACACGACCAGGCCGCGTAGGGCCGCTCCGGCGAACCGGAACGGGAAGCGCACCAGCCACGCCACGGCGTCCCGGCCACCTTGGCGGGCGGCCTGCCGCGACTTGAGTACGGCCGGCACGTGCCGTGAACGCTGCCACCAGTTCATGAACCGCCGTGTACGTGCCTGTCGAGGCCGGGCAGGTGCCTCGTCCACCAGTTCGCCGTCATAGACCGGCCCGGACCACTCGATGTCCCGTGTGGACGCGGCGACGGGTAGCGCGTCAGGAACGGCCGGCCGTGTCCGTTCATCGGGGGTGTTCATGCGCGCACCCCTGTCCCGGCAGACCCGGTATCGGCCCGGAGCGTGGCGGCCAGTCGGGAGGACAGGCCCCGAGAGCAACCGGTCACCTCACGCACCCACGCGGGGGTGACGATCACATCGGGGGTTCGCGCCGTCCGGGCCGTGGCCAGGTAGTCGGCGAACGTGGTCCGCCGTGCTGGTGGCCCACCGGACGGTGCAGGCGTGTCCGTCACGGTCGGGGCGTTCATGAACCCCGCCGCGAGCACCTGACCCAGCGTGTCCCGCAGATCGGTCACCGCCTCGGTCGCGACGAACACGACCATCGGCAGCACCGAGTGCAGCACCACCACCGCAGGCGAACCGGCCGCGTACGCCTGCCAGGTGTTCATGACGTAGGTGGCCGCGAGGGTGAACCACTTCGCCGTGCGTGACCAGCCACCGGTCCGTGCACCGTGGCGTGCGGTGACCTGTTCGGCCCGCAGGATGGCAAGCAGGACCAACGACACCATCGGGTCCAGCAACCACGCTGACCACCACGGCAGCGACCACGGCCGGGCACCGTTCGCGGCGAACTGCTGAACGTTGGTCATCGTGAACGCCAGACCGAGCAAGATGCCGGCCCAGCACAACCGGTCGACCTGGGTGGAGACCTGTTCGACGGGTTCGGCACCGGCCCGACCATCCTGCCGACCGGTGTGGACGTCGGTCATCGGCGACCACCACCCCGACGACGGGGCATGTCGACCGTGGTCACGGTCAACGCGCGGGTGAGCGTGAATGCGGCGAACAGGGCGGGCAGCCCCAGCACTGCGAGCACGGCCCAGCCACTGACCGAGGGGCGGGTGATGACCAGCCACTGGACACCTGTGATCAGCCCGGCCAGGAACACCACGCGGCCGGTCAACGACAACAACCGGGCACTGGAGCGAGCAGCGTCGGCTGCTGCCTTGGTGCGGCGTGCTCCCGCCCGCCACACCCACACGAGGGCTGTCAGCGCGCCCGTGCCGGCCAGCAGCTCGGTGGTGGTCAGGTGCATCATGCACGCTCACCGCCATCCGGGCCGTCGTTGCCGGATTGGCCGCGATGAGAGCACCACAGCGGGTGGAGCGCTCGCACGTCCTCGGCCGGCAGCGCTCCCCACACACCCAACGTCGTATCGCCCGAGGTCCGTAGTTCCAGCTCCAGGCACTCAAGCTGGACTGGGCACCCGGCGCAGATCTGCGCGGCCGTGTCTCGGTCGGTCAACTCGTCGCCGGACCACTCTGGTTGCTGGTCCAGCCGGTAGAGCGCCATGCACGCCCCGTCGCGGGTGACCAACTCCCGCAGCACGTCATCGGGGACCAGCTCGACCGCGTCGAGCGAGATCGCAATGGCCTGTAGGTACTCGTCCGGGTTGGTCTCGCGGTCGCCGTTCATCGAGCATCACCCCGCTCGGTCTGCCCTGCCTGATCAGCGAGTGGATCGCTGCTGTCGGCCAGGTGAGCGAGCGCGTGCGCCGGGATGAGTAGGCGCCGCCTGCGCCGGACAACCGGTAGCACGCCCAGCCGGATCGCTCGATATACCCACGAGTTGTCGACGCCGAGAAGCCAGGCGACTTCTGCGATCGACAGCATGTGTGACGACTGTTCAGAATGAGAGTTCTTCATGGTTGTTTGGGTCCTTTACTCTTGGCTGCGAACCGCTGATTGCGGGTCGCTGCTTCAAGTAGGACCGAAACGGCAAGATAGAACTATGCCGATGTGGCGATAAGGGTATTCTCGACCGGAATTATGCCTGGTCAAGGGCATGATGAGGCTAATGTATATTCGCGAAAAGAATATCCATCACCAAATATTCCTGCGGTGAATGTTGATCTACCCGTGAGCTAAGAAGTGCACAGAGAGAGGGCTCTGAGCTACCGCCTGTTCAGGCTCCGCGCGGGCCGACTACCCACTCATCCCGAGGGCTCACGAACTCCACGAAACGACCGCCGTCCTTGACGACTTCGTCTGAACGTGCGGGATCGGGTGTGTGGGTGACCAGGAGCCTGCCGACACGTGCCGATGTCGCCAGCTCGTAGGTCTGCTGCGCGGTCATGTGATGCTCGACAGGTTCACGCGACCCCGCCTCGCAGAGGAATACGTCAGCTTCGGATGCCAACTGCTCAAGCGCTTGGCATGGTCCGCTATCGCCTGAGTATGCGAAAACTGAGTCTTTGTCTGTGATCCGCACGCCGTAGGTAGGCACGGAGTGATGGACAAATCGACTCGTCAGCTTGAATTCACCGACCGATGACACAGAGCCGTCCGCCAAGTGTTCGACGTGAAATACCTCCCGCACCAGGTCGCGTGAACTATCTTCTGAAATGAACCCATTAAGACGGGTGTCCCAGCCCGGTGGGCCGAGTACGCGAATTTTCGGCGCGTCGTCGGTGTTCAAGGCCCAATTTGCCAACGCGATGAGATCGGCACAATGGTCCGGGTGCATGTGGGAGATCCACACGGCCGACAGTTTCCTCGGATCAATGCGGTCTGCGAGCGCCGGGAATACGCCGAATCCGCAATCAAGCAGAACCGTTGTTCTTTCATTCGATATGAGGTAGCCGGAACAGGGTGCATCACGTCGAGGTAGGGGTGTCAAACAACCGAGCACGGTCAGTTTCATTGTTCCTCGTCTGCATCTATCGTGACCGGTCGGGAACTCGTTAGGAACTCCTCAATGCAAGTTGATAGATCGCTCGCAGCGGCGGAGTTCGCATACTCGTCTGATTGTAGAAGAGAGCACAGATTACGCATTCTCCTATAGACACCTTCCAGCCGTTGACCTGACTCCATATCGAGAAGCGGCGAAATCGACTCGGCGGCACCATCAACGTCTCTTCCGTTCAAGAACGAGAGGGCCAGGTCGGCGCGAATAGTCGCGATTACCGCGAAATCCTCGGGCGCGTCGGACAGATAGGATCGCAGTGCCCTTGTCAGTTGTTCCTGAGCTTCTACTGATCTACCAGCCCACAGGTTCGCAGTACCAATACAACGCAAGTGATTGATGTCCGAGAAAAGAATCATCCCATTCTCGTCCTCACTATGGGCGTCCGAATGGACCTCCTGGGAAGAGTCCACAATGGCCTGCAGGTGCTCTACATCACCTAGCCGCGCCAATGCCCTGGCCTGCATGGAAGCCGCGCGTAGCGCGCCAGATCGAGTGATCGCAAGCTCGCCCGCACGTTCGGCAAGTGTCGCCGCCTGCGTCCAGTTTCCTTGCCAGAATGACACTCCGGAGTGCAGGCTCAGCGCCCATGCTCGTAGCTCGGGGGAATCTGCAATGTCAGAGAACCGGCGCGCTACCCGACAATGGTCAGCCCCGGCATCGTATTGCCCGTAGAAGTCGCTCGACGCAGCGGCTAGATATCCACAAGTACGAGCCGCAAAAGCGTAAAGCATGCGCTCTTGATGTGGGAAGACACGCTTATCGAGCAACGCAAATATGTCGTCGCGAAGCTGTCGACTGCGGAGGAATGTATCGAACGGGTCTCCTGCTACAAAGTCGATACTGAGCCGGCGGACCTCTTCGTCAATTTGCTCCATACTGGAGGCGTGTATCTCGGACACTTCGTGCCTCAATCCGAATTGGGCTGACTCCGAAGCAGCTAGGGCGATCAGTTCGCTTGTAGATCTCCGACTTAGCTGGCCGGGCTCATCCTTGCGCCACCATCCCAGGTTGGTGGACTGTTCTACATCGCTTTCATGACTACCGTTCCCGTTGAAGCGGCGGCTTTCTCCAGGGAAAGCAAACCAAAGCAGTTGGTGCGGTATGTGTAGGGCATCGGAGTAGCCTTGCAACGCTTTGGTATTCAGGTCAGCGGAGCCATTTTCGAGCTTGCTTACATATCCTTGTTTGATCCCCAGCCAGCGGCCTAGAAGTTCCTGACTTAGCGGCTTTCCGTAGATTTGAAGATGGCGGGGGTGGTTACGGTACGCCCTGAAGACCCTGCCCATGTGCTGACTTTCGAAAGCCGCCTGGAACTCCTCGGTATCGAAGAATTCGTTTTTGAGATCGGAGGGTGGCGTGCTCAGTTGGTCACTTTGATCCCTGTGGCATCTGCTGCATAGCCGGGCCGTGTTATCGGCTGCTATCAACGTTCCACAGCCAGGGCAGCGACGATCACCGCCACCCAACTGGTCTCCCCGCCGACCGGGAGCACCCATCTTGATCCCCCGCCAAGGTCTGTGAGCTGCTGCTATGCGCCTCCAGCCAGGGTACCTGCCGTGCTGAACTCCCACCAATGGGTGAACCGTGCCGGCCGTGATGGCAGCCTGGACCTGGCGATATTCCAGTCAGGAATAAAACATTCCCAATGCGGTATAGACCCACCGTGGCGGTGCCAAGACGGTTGGGTCAGGTCGTTCCCGACCCGGACCCGATCAAGGTAGGTACTCCGAACGATGGCCCTGCATGCCCAGCGCGGCAGTCTGGTGCTCACGGCGTCGCTGACAACAGGCGTCGCGTGTGTTGTGCGCGGCTTCCGAGAATCTGTCACATTGATCGACAAGGTGTTGACGCTCGATCATACTGAATGGGAAACAATACTCCTGGTCGGCGACGGCGAATTTCGACGTACTCCGACTGGCCCGTTCCCTGACCACCAAATGCGGGTCAGCGTGAAGCCATCAGCGGGATACGCGGCCTTGAACTACATGGACAACAACGATCGACAAATGGCCATCGCCAACTCCTACAATCCTGCGCGACCGCCGCCGCCGATTTCCTTAATCTTCAATGGTCGAACGGGTGCGACGTTCCCTCCCGCTGCTGCCATATCGATAGCTCAGGCGCGAGAGGCACTGCAACAATGGCTACGAACTCGCGAGCGGCCAACCTGTATTCAGTGGCAGCGTTACGACAATTGCTGACGAGATGAAAGCCCTGGTCAACAACAGTCTTCTTGGTCTTCAGAGGGGGCGTCGGCTCATTGTTCCGTCCGACCGCTGCCGTATTGATAAATGATGCGCGCAGGGCGTTGCACGAGTGGCTGAGGACGCGCCGTCGGCCGGCGTGCATTGAATGGCGTCCATACGACTTCGAACCTCCTACGGAAGAGAGTCGCGTGATGCCCTACGCAGTGTTGGTCACTTCGATTGACGACATTGACCACTGGGTAACGGAGGACAACATGTCCGCCGGCATGGAAGCCGGCATTGGGCAATACGTGACGATGTGCGGAGAATCGATAACGCACGCGGCGCTGGTCGAACCACCAGGCCGCATGTGTCAGCGTTGCGCCACACTCATGCGGCAATTGAATTCCAGTCATTCCAGGGAACGCCAGCTCAACCATCACCGGTACTCCCGCCACCGACGGCCCGGCCTGGTATGCCGGGTGCGATCGCGCTTCTTCGCTGGTCGAGGTGGCCACTAGTGAGTGCGCCGCTGAAAGTCGACCCGGCATGGCTGAACGTATGGCAATTCTTTGGACAGGCATGTGTCGCGTGTGAACACGTGTTCAGCTCGGGTGAGTCTGCACCGGTCGTTGGCGCAGTCCTGTTGGAGTGCGGTACACGACCGATCCGGGCTTGTGGGTCCTGTGAAGCTGCTGGCCTTCGCCTGGTGGCCACCTGGCAGCTCACATCGATCTCAGCCCGGACGGACCGAATACCAACGGGCGGTGCCACGTGAACCGGCAGGATCGAACACTGCTCGGCCGCATGGCCAAGGTCAACCAGTCGTTGGGCCACCTGACGATCGCGATGCTCAACCGGCTAGACGATGGTGACCTGCCCGCTGCCGAGCTGCGTATCGCGGGCCGAGAGCTGGTGATGCTCGGCACAGAAATGATCCGACATGCAGATTTCCGCGATCAGGTCATCGATAGCGAACCGAACGGGCCGTAAACCGAGTCCTGGACGCAGCAACTTGTACGTCCCGGATGGATAACATCAAGACTTCCAAGGAGTCGAGCTTGACGGCAAGAGATGGCAGCACGCTGGACCCGTGGCGTGACGGCTTGATTGATAAACCGACGCAAGAAGCAATCCTAGTTGCCCTAGGAGATCTGATCAGGCAGGCCAGGCTAGCCAGTGGCCTTAAGCTTGCCGAACTCGCCGATCGGTGCGGAGTTTCAGCGTCCGTGATATCGCGTATCGAGCTTGCACGCCGTTGTCCAGGCTTGCAGATGTTGATGGTTATCTGCGCCGCTCTGGGAATTCGACTGTCGGACCTGTTCAAGGCGGCCGAGGATGCCGCCGTTCCACTGCCCGTGTCGCCACGCCAGGGTCGTTTCTACGAACTGCTCGGCGTGTCGCCGACCGAATGAGAGCCGAAGGGCGTTTCTGATGATAGAGGATCGCGTCGAAGCAAACTGGTCGACGGTAACTGACGCAATCCGGTTGCGCATGCAGCAACTCGGTCTCTCGCAAGCGCAGATCATTGTCCGGTCTCAGGTATCGAAGGCCATAGTTGGCGAGTTGGTAAACGGCTCTCATGTCAGGCGCCGTAGTCCACGAACGCTAGCCGCACTATCGGAAGCGCTGGAATGGCATCCGGATCATCTCGAATGCCTCACACAGGGAAAGGTCCCACCTTCCCCCGGAGAGCCGCGCGAAAGCAGCCTGGTGGTAGCCGACCCCTGGCGGGAGGTGATCGAGAGACTCGACGGGATTGCACAGCAGCTCACCGCAATCGAAGCGACCTTTGGCCACCCAACGGCGAAACGTGCGGGCGGCGGTCGCGGAGGATGTGTGCGACCGTCGTGAGGATCAACAACACGCTGGCGACCAAGCCAGCCCGATGCGATGGGAGACGTGCGCGTGGTTGCGAGCTGGTGCCACGGCAACGCCGCCGAGGACACGAGGGACACACGTGGCTGGCTACTAGGCCACTTCATCGACCCGGCCGAGGGCGTACGATCAGCGGAAGACGTCGAAGTCAAGTGGGGTGTCCACCCGAGCGGCGACAAGCGGCCGGAGTGGACCGCAGACGACCAGCGCACGACGCTGCTGCTACTCATCCAGGGGCGATTCCGGATTGACTTGACCGAAGGCAGCACGTTCCTGGCAGAGCAGGGAGACTACGCGCTGTGGGGACCAGGAATCGACCACTCCTGGGTAGCGTTGGCCGACTCCGTGGTCCTAACAGTCCGTTGGCCGTCATGTCCACGAGTTGGACAGGCGCCGTAGGCCACGTTGCCTAAGATCGCGTCGTCTACTTCGTGTTCTCCTTCCTGTCCGCCCCATTGGCATTCTCGTCGATGCACAGCGGTCATGTTGCCCACTTCGGTGCGCCACACACTGCTATCGAGATTCGCCGAGGCGGCGCAGAAATCGACGCAGAGCAGCGTTCAACTCTGATGGTTCGCCGATTGTCTCAACTGGTATACGGTCGACAAATGCGACTCCTGCGTCGAGCAACAGATGATCGCGTGTCGAATCCATGGCACGGCGTCCATTATGGTGTGGGCCGTCAACTTCGAGCACACCTGCACGTCCTCGATAAGTTATCAGAAAATCTGGCTCCCACGTCCTGCCTGGAATCCGACCGCCTGCTAGCGGAAATATGCCGACCGTACTGTCGCGCGGTAGGTCTTCTTCTTGAATCTGGCGCAACGCCCGGTAGACCACGCGCTCGCCATCATTGGTAAACGCCAAGTAATCCTCGGCAAATCGAATTGTCCCTGACCGCACTCGTCGACCATTGTTGGTCGGCCGCTTTACAGATTGACTCTGGAATTGCTCGCGCCATCCTGGACCTACGGAAGGCAAGATCTCGCGTACGCCAATCCAAAATGTCTCGTAGCCGAGCCGGTTGCAGACCTCGGCCCAGACGTCCCGCAACCGGCCCATGCGGACCTCGTTGAACCGCGACATCTGCTCGGCTACCACGTCGAACCAAATATCCCAACTTTGATCACTGTGGTCGTACTCGACACGGACAGTCTCGATCTCCAGAACAAGTTCTGCCACATCGCGCTCGCCTCGGTGCATCAGCAAGGCAACCGTGTGGCCAAGCGCAGAATCCGCTCGTATCTCTCGACTTTCGGCAGTATTCATGAATGGATCTTTAAGGAGTTCCTCATAAGTTTTGGGGGAGCTATTTGCCTTTGGCCCCCATGGATCATCAATCACGCGCGTCTCCAACACGTCGTCGACCTGTTGCGGCGTACGCTACACACGGGGTCTGACACTCGCGTCAAACTCAACTGGACCGCCCGGGAAACCTCTTAGCCTCTAAGCAGCTTGCAAGCCAAGGTATGGCGTTAGTGTGGGCGTAGGTCCTCGGACACACTCACTATTCACCCGGGTTGCTGGCTGGATCATCACGTCCGCCATGCCGATCTCGTGTTGGTAGCAAATCCGCAGGCCAAGCGCGGTGTAGAGATCAGCGATCTTGGCCGTGTTGCCGCTGGCGAGAGCGGCACCAACATCACCCAATGAGTCGATCATGGCGTAGATCTCCGCGTCAGCGCGCACGCTCGGTGCTGGTGCCTTGTTCAGTCCGGCCCGTAGTGCCGCCCGTTGCGCCTGTGCTTCGTTGATCGACTCCACGAGCGCTGCCGGCTCAACTCCGGCCTCGATCGCCGCCTGGAGTCGCCGCAGCTTCGCCTCGGCCTCGGTCAGTCGAGCCTTGATCGTCTCCCGAGCGGTGGAGCCGCCCTCGTCCTGTGAACCGAGCAGAGCGGCCACTGTGCTGTCCACGTTCTCCCGGGCGAACAAGTGGCCGATCCACCCGTTCACACCGTCTCGCACCGGGTCCTCCCGTAGGTACACGGCCGGCGGATGCGACTCCAGGACCGGCGAACCAGGCGCCAGCGTTCGGGCCGGGCACCGGTAGTACATGCCGTGCTTGCGCGGGCTGGCCTCCATCTTCCGCTGGCAGATCGCGCAGCGAATCCGGCCCCGGAACAGGTACGGCCGCAGCGTTGGCCGTGCCGAGCGTTCCGATTTCCGAGCCGTCCGCAACCCGCCCGCGCCTTTCGAGCGCCGCAACAGTTGCGCCTGCGTGAATATCTCAACGCTCACGACCGCCGGATGCGCGGGCCTGCGGGACCGCACAACCCGATTTGCCTCCGCCCGCCGGAACCTCACGACATACCCGGCGGCGACATCATCCGGATCGAGCAGGACTTCATGCTT
>DASUJK010000463.1:0-10585 GCA_036279295.1 Pseudonocardiaceae bacterium
GGTGTTGCCGTAGATCACGTCGTCCACGGTCGCCGGGTCGAGGTTGCCGCTGCCGTCCGGCCCGTGCCGGTGCAGCAGTTCGGTCACCGGAAGGGTGGCCAGGTCGTCGACCCGCACACCGGACAGTCCACCCCGGTAACGGCCGAATACGGTTCGGGCAGCGTCGATGATGAAGGCACCGGACATCGGACCATCGTGGCACAACCTCGTACCGCGCAGCGGTGCTCAGTGACCGCCGACTCACTGGCCCAGTTGGTAGCTGGTGAACGTCTCGCCGAACGACGCGCCCCGCTGCGTGCTGTACGCGCGGACGTCGATGTTGTGCGGCCCTGCCGACTGGCTGCCGGTGTCGAACGCGATCTGCCAGGTGCCCGCGATCCCCGGCCCGTTCGCGTCGGTGGCCACGGCGGCGAGTTCGACGTTGTCCAGCCACACCTCGAAACCGGCCAGCCCGGCCAGGTGCCCGGTGGACCGCTCGATGCCCACACCGTCCATGGACACGCTCAGCACGGCCCGCCCGCGCGGCAGCGGCTTGCCCGACGCCGGCAGGTTGCCGCTGGCGTTGAGGATCTGCGTGGAGATCTCGGCCAGTTGGGCCGGCACGTTGGTCAGCCCCGGACCGGCACTGGCCTGGTCAGCCGTCTCCAGTTTCGTCTCCGGACCAGGCGTGATGTCCAGGTCCACCGACAGCAGGACGAGCTGCACCGGATAGCTGACCGGCGCGTCCGCCACCAGATTCGCCGACATGGTGCGTACACCGTTCAGCGCGCTGGCCGGAATCCTGGCCACCAGGGGATACCGCACCCCGGCCAGGAACTTCGTGCCCGGCACGGCGAGCGTCGCAGCGTAGGACGTGGCGTTGAGCTGGATCGCGAACTTCGGCGTCCTGCCGTTCACCGTGACCTGGGCTGTCGGGCTGTTCGGCTGGCCCACCACCGTCATCCGCAGCAGGCCGCTGCCCGGCCCGTGGTCCTTCGTGACGACCGCCTTCGCCGCCGATCCCGGTGTCACGATGGGAAACCCGCCCGTGATCAGGGCAGGCGCGGCGACCAGCGGCGGCGGCTTGGTCGCCGCGCCGCCGTAGCCGACCATGTTGATGTCTTCCCGCTGCTGGTCCAGGCTCGGCCCGCCGAAGTCGACCAGCGCCGTCGCGTCCGTCCACTTCGGTACGACGTTGCCGACCCCGACCAGCACTCCGTTGCGCAGCACCTGGACGCCGTCGGTACGCAGCACCACATCCCAGCGCACCGACATGCCGACGCGGGGCCGGGGAATCGCGTGTAGCCGATGTTTCCCCGGCGCCACGATCGTCGTGGTCCGGCCGGCCACCACCTGCACCGTCTCGCTGGGGATGTCGGTGACCGGGTCCACGGTGGCCAACATCCGCACCCGGATCGTGCCCGACGGCAGGTTCCCGTCGACGGCCGCCGTGTTCGGCCGCCGCGCCACCGGGTTGTCGTTGGGCGATCCGTCGATCAGGGTCACCTGCCCGGGCACCAGGTCGACATCCATCTCGCCCTCTTCACCCGGGGAGTCGGTGTCGATGGTGAACCGGCCCAGTTCGCCGCCCGCCGCGTGTGGCCGCAGCTGGAACGGCACCCGCGACCGCAGCGTCGCCGAGCCCTGGCCGCACTGGTTGAGCACCACGAGCCGGCCGGAGTCGCCACTGGCCTGGGCGCACGGCGTACCGATCTGCCACAGCGCCGGATCGGGCACCTGCGGGCCGCCGAAATGGTCCACGAACGCGTTGTCCGCGCCGGCAGGCGGGTCCGGCTGCGCGATCCCGATCGACGCGACCGGCTGCGAGCGCTGGCCGTACGCGTCCACCGACCGCACCTGGACGTGGACCTCCTGGCCTGGCGTGATGTCGTCCAGTTCGGCGAACGGCTCGGCGACGAGCTGGGTGTGGTCGATCCGGTTGGTGCCCCAGCGCACGTCGTAGCCGACCACGTTCGCCGGGTCGTGCCCGCCGGGCACCGCGGATCCCCACGTCGCCTGCAGCATGCGCGGACCCGGCGTGATCAGCAGCGCGCCGGGCCGCGCCGGTGGAGGGCCGGGTGTCGGCGCGAGCACGCCCTGCGCGGCGAACGGTTTGACGCTCGTCGGCACCGGTGGGGGAGGTGGTGCCACGGCCTCGTGCGCGGTGCCACCACCCAACCGCAGCGCGATCACACCGCCGCCGACGAGCACCACTCCGGCGAGCACCACGGCCATCCGGCGACGCTCCATCTGATGAAGCTATTCCGGTCACCTGAACGGGCACTCAGATCGTTGTCGACCCGAGACTCGTAACACTCAGGCCTGGTTGGGCACTTCGGCCAGCGCTGTCAACCCGTCCAACCGTACGATGCGGCCGCCCTGCCGGCCCAGCTCAGCCAGTTCGGCCATCGTGTCCGGCGCGTCCAGCCGGATGACCAGCTTGTCCCGGTCGGCGGCGGCCGCCTGGTCGTAGCTCGCGCGGCCGTTGTGCCCGGCGTTCAGCGTGGCACCGAGCGAACCGGTGGAGGCCAGTGAACCCCGCGCCGCGCCCAGTCGGCCCAGTGCGTCGTCCAGCGCGGCCAACAATCCGTCCCTGTTGCCCTCGCACATCGCCCGCGTCAGTTCCGGCCGTGCCCCGGCCACCCGGGTGCCGTCCCGGAACGAACCGGCCGCCAGCGCGAGGGCCAGTGGTCCGCCACCGGCACCGACCGACGCGAGCACGGCTGCCAGCACGTGCGGCAGGTGCGACACCCGGCCGACGGCGACATCGTGGTCGGCGGTGGCCGCCGGCACCACGTGCGCACCGCAGTCAAGGGCGAGGCCAGCCACCTCGGACCACAGGTCGGCGTCGTCGGTGTCGTCCGTGCTGACCACCCACGCGGCCCGGTGGAACAGCGTCGCCGTACTGGCCGGCCAGCCGGACACGGAGTTGCCGGCCATCGGGTGGCCACCGATGTAGCGGGCCTCCGGGGCCAGCCGCCGGACCGAGGCGCCGACCGGCCGTTTCACGCTGACCACGTCGGTCAGCCGGCACGTCGGAGCCACCTCGGCGACAGCACGCAGCAGCTCGTCGACGGCTGGCAGCGGTACGGCCAGCACGACGAGCGCGTCGGTCTCGGCCGCCCTGCGCAGGGCGGCCCGCACGGTCGGTTCGACCTGGTAGCCGTCCGCGGCGGCGGCCCGCTGATCCTCCGGTGAGGCCGTCGCGCCCCAACCCGGTCTGCCGCTCGCGACCGCAGCCCGCAGCACGGAACCGCCGATCAGACCCAGGCCGAGCACACAGACGCCTCGCACGACCCCATCCTGGCTCATCGCCGTCAGTGACCGTCAGCCTGCACCGATTCCTGCCGCCCTACGCGAGTGTGTCCAGCGCGAACGCCGCGTAGAGGGCCACCCCGTACTCCATCGCCGACTCGTCGAACACGACCTGGTCGGAGTGGTTGGGCGCGGCATCGGCCGGTGCCACCCCGGGCGGGGTGGCACCCAGGAAGGCCAGCGCGCCGGGCACCTTGTCCAGCACGTAGGCGAAGTCCTCGGCACCCATCAGCGGATGTGCCATCGGTTCGGCGTGCCGGGTGCCGAGCACGCCGGCGGCCAGCTTGAGCACCATTGGCGCGACGATCTCGTCGTTCACCACGACCGGGTAGCCGCGCCGGATCACCACGTCCACCTCGCAGCCGTACGCGGCACCGACGTGCTCACACACCCGGCGCAGTTCGGTGTGCACGAGTTCCCTGGTGGTCGTCGACAGCGTCCTGACCGTGCCCTCCAGCGTGGCGTCCCGGGGAATGATGTTGGTCGTGGTGCCGGCCGCGATCCGGCCCACGGTCAGCACGGCGGGCTCAGCCACCGCGACCCGCCGGGTGATCATCGTCTGCAGCGCGCCGACCATGGCCGCCGCCGCGGGCACCGGGTCCAGCGCGTCGTGCGGCATGGCGCCGTGCCCACCCCGGCCGGTGACCCGCACGGTGAACGTGTCCGACGACGCCATCTGCGGACCGGGTCGGCACGTGACCACCCCGGACGTGTGGTTGGCCGTGATGTGCAGCGCGAACGCCCGGTCCACCGGCGTCTCGGCCGCGGTCAGCACACCCTCCTCGATCATCGGGGCCGCGCCACCGGGACCTTCCTCGCCCGGCTGGAACATGAAGACGACGTGCCCGGCGATCGCCGCCCGCCGGTCGCACAGCAGCCGGGCCGCCGACGCCAGCATCGCCACGTGGGTGTCGTGCCCGCAGGCGTGCATCGCGGCGTCCTGTTCGGACGCGAACGCCAGCCCGGTCCGCTCGGCCAGCGGCAGCGCGTCCATGTCGGCCCGCAGCAGCACCGTCGGCCCCGGGCGCTCACCGTCCAGCACCGCGACCACCGAGCTCAGCCCGGCCCCGGTGCGCACCCGCAGCGGCAGACCGCCCAGCGCCCGCTGGATCGCGGCCTGGGTGACCGGCAGTCGCAGCCCGACCTCCGGATGGCGGTGTACCGCTCGGCGCAAGGCCACCGTGCGTGGTTGCAGCACCCTGGCCCCCTCGACCAACCCGGCAAACCTCGGGTCGGCTCCGTTGGCGGGCATTTCGGCAGGTGAATGACGAGACACGGTGCTCATACAGTTGATACTGACACCGAACACGAGTGGATGGCGTTCGAGCCGTTCCGCGCACTGACGGCGGATCTACTTTCGGTCAGTTCGATCGACGCCTACGGTGTGTGCATGGCAGTGCAGGGGCCGGACGGCTTCGCGGTGTCCGTCGTCCGCGAGGACGGACGGTGGCGGTGTGCCCGCATGGACGACGCGGCACTCGGCGAGTTGGACGCGGCGATCACGGAGCTACGCCGGATCAGGTCCACGGGGGCTGCCTTCGGGATGCTCGCCGTGGACGACGAATTCTTCATCATCCTGCGGCCGACACCAGGTGGCGTCGCCCTCGTGCTGTCCGATGCCGCCGCCGCCCTGGACTACGACGTGGCGGCCGACGTGCTGGACTTGCTGCGGGTGGACGCCCCGGACGAGGACGACGACGGCGTGTGGCCGGAGGGCGATCTCTCCGTACTGACGGATCTCGGCCTGCCGGAAGCCGAACTCCAGGTGATCATCGACGAGATCGACCTGTACCCGGACGAGCAGTTGAACATGATCGCGCAGCGCTGTGGCTTCGCCGAGCAGTTCTCGGCGTTGCTCTCCGTCATCCAGTCGTGAGTTTCGACGACCTGGTTCGCGCGGCCATCGAGGCATCGGCTGCCGCTGGTACGTCGGATGTCCCGATCGGCGCCGTCGTGTGGAACGCCAAGGGTGTCGAACTGGCCAGGGCGGCCAACGCGCGGGAACGGCTCGGCGACCCCACGGCACACGCCGAGATCCTCGCGCTGCGGGCGGCCGCGGCGGTGCACGGCGATGGCTGGCGGCTGCTCGGCTGCACGATCGCGGTGACCGTCGAACCGTGCACGATGTGCGCCGGCGCCCTGGTCAACGCCCGGGTCGCGCGGGTGGTGTTCGGCGCGTGGGAACCCAAGACCGGTGCCGTCGGCTCGCTGTGGGACGTGGTCCGCGACCGCAGGCTCAACCACCGCCCCGAGGTCGTCGGCGGGGTGCTCGCCGACGAGTGCGCCGCACTGTTGGACCGGTTCTTCCGGGCGTAGCCGGTCCGGTATCGTAGCTCCCGGTAGCGTGTCCGAGCGGCCGAAGGAGCGCGCCTCGAAAGCGCGTGAGGGGCAACCCTCCGTGGGTTCAAATCCCACCGCTACCGCCAGCGAACGCCCCATCTCACTGAGTGGGGCGTTCGGCGTTTCCGAGCTTCATTTGCTGCCCCACTGGGCACCTTTGGGCCATTCGGGCGTATTTGCCTGCCTGGTCACTTACGTTGTTACCGCCGGGTCTTCCCTCTGTTCACTCCGTCCAGGCACGATGCCTCGACCGTTCATCGAGGGAGGACGAGCGTGACTCGATCGTTGTTAGCCCGCACAGCCGTGCTGGGTGCCGCACCGGCACTCGTCGCAGGGCTGGTCATAGCGCTGTTACCGGTCACCTCCGGTGCGGCGACCCCCGCGGCAGACCCCGCCGCGTCACCGACCATTCAGGACATTCACGGCAACAGCTTCCTGTCGCCGTTCAACGGGCAGAACGTCGCCGACGTGACCGGTGTGGTCACCGCCGTCGCGACCACCGGTAGCGCCCGTGGGTTCTGGTTCCAGGAGCCCGACCCGGACAGGACGAAGGTCGGCAGCTCCGGTCTGTTCGTCTTCAACGGATCCAAGACACCGGTCGTCTCGGTCGGCGACGACGTGTCCGTCAGCGGCCTCATCGCCGACTTCCACCCGGACGCACCCGCGTCGACCAGCGTCGACCTGGCAGTGACCGAGTTGGAGAAGGCCACGTGGACCATCACCTCCAGCGGCAACCCGCTGCCGGCGCCCGTGGTGATCAAGTCCAACACGGTGCCCACCGCGCAGGCCGAGGACGTCGGCAACGGTGACATCGAGCCGCTCATCCTGCAGCCCCGCTCGTTCGCCCTGGATTACTTCAAGTCCCACGAGAGCGAACTGATGGAGGTCGACAACGCTCGGGTCGTCGGCCCGACGGACAGCTTCGGTGAGCTGTACGTGACCGACAAGCCCAACGTGGACAAGACCCCGCGTGGTGGCGTGATCCTGCCGTCGTACACCGACCGGGACACCGGAAAACTGGAGATCATGACCGTCGCCGGTAGCCCGAAGGCGCCGGAGGCCAACGTCGGTGACACCCTCACCGGTGCCACCGTCGGCCCGCTGACCTACAGCGAGTTCGGCGGCTACGAGCTGGAAGCCACCACGATCGGCACGCTGACCTCGGGCGGCATCCAGCCGGTCGTCGCGACACCGCAGAAGTCCAACCAGCTGGCGATCGCCACGTACAACGTGGAGAACCTGGCCGCCACCGACCCGGCGAGCAAGTTCGCCGCGCTGGCCAAGGGCGTCGTCACGAACCTCGCCAGCCCCGACATCGTGGCCGTCGAAGAGGTCCAGGACAACGACGGCGCGACCGACGACGGTGTCGTCTCGGCGGATGTCACGCTGACCGACCTCACCAACGCCATCGTCGCCGCGGGCGGCCCGCGGTACCAGTGGCGCCAGATCGACCCGGTGAACGACGCCGACGGTGGTCAACCGGGCGGCAACATCCGCCAGGTCTTCCTGTTCAACCCGGCGCGAGTGTCCTTCGTGGACATTCCGGGCGGCGACTCGACGACCCCGGTGTCCGTCCTGAACGAACACGGCGTGCCGCAGCTGTCCGCGTCGCCGGGCCGGATCGACCCGCAGAACGTGCCGGCGTGGCAGTTCAGCCGCAAGCCGCTCGTCGGCCAGTTCCTGTTCCAGGGTCAGATGGTGTTCGTGGTGGCCAACCACTTCGTCGCCAAGCTGGGCGACCAGCCCGACGAGGGCAGGTTCCAGCCGCCGGCCAGGACCTCGGAGTCGCAGCGGGACCTGCAGGCGCAGGAGGTGCACAACTTCGTCACCAGCGTCCAGGAGGTCGACAAGACGGCCAACGTGGTGGTGGTCGGTGACCTGAACGACTACCAGTTCTCAGCCGCGGCCGGCCTGCTGACCAGCGGTGGTGCGCTCACCGACCTGATCGACACGCTGCCGCGCAACCAGCAGTACACGTACGACTTCGACGGCTCGTCGGAGGTCCTGGACCACATCATGATCGACCCGTCGATCGCGAAGTTCCAGTACCAGGTCGTGCACATCAACGCCGAGTTCGCCAACCAGACGAGCGACCACGACCCGCAGGTCGTGCGCATCGTCCCGACCCGGCGGTAGCTGCGGGGCAGGACAGTCTGTGGACAGTTTCCTGCGGTTGACGTCGTAGCCCGCCCGGAGCCGCACACTGGAGTACATCGCGGCCGAGGGGAGCCCGGTATGGCAGGAGAAGCCGAAGCGATCAAGGCAGCCGGCAAGGTGGCTGTCGGGGTCTACAAGTGGGCGCGGACGACGCCGGTGGGAAAGGCGACCACCGCGGCGGCGGTCGCCGGTGCTGCCGCCATGGCGGAGAAGGCACACGGCCACGTCAACGCGGGCCTGGAGCACCACGCGGTCGAGGGGGTCAAGGAGCACATCGCCAAGCCGGTGGTGGAAAACCTGACCCGCTTCCTGCGCAACCGGAAGTAGTACCGGACAGCAGGACGCCGCCCATCGGTCATTCGGTGGGCGGCGTTCTGCTGTCCGCAGCGCGGAGGATGCGGGATTTGAACCCGCGAGGGTTTTACCCCAACACGATTTCCAATTTCGATCACGACGGTTCACCGGGTTGGCCGTTGTGGCATCGGCACTGGTCAACCGCGCAGATGAGAGCCGTGAGACACGGTGAACGGACCTGAACTGAGACGACAACTGAGACGACCCACAACATGGTCGGCCTGCGGTCTACTGAGGGACGAAAGAATGGGGGGTGCCACGAACCGGGCAGGTTCGAGCGGCCGACTCCCAGGTCAGGCAGCGGCTGCGCACGCCCTACTCTCTCTCGGCGGCCGGGGGATCTTCGTGCGCATCCGTTTGCGCGTTCGAAAGGTCAAGCGCCTGTTGATAGTCTTCCAACCATTGCGCGTTCCGCTGATCGGCAGGCAGTTCGGCTATGCCGCTGGTGAGTGAGTCCACTGCATCACGATGTTGGCCTATGGAATGCTGCGTCAGTCCTATGTTCATCCGGAGGAATGGTTCCGTATACCAGTAAAGCGACTCCGGCGGTTCGCCCGCATTGGTTACGAGATCTGATGCCCGATGTAGAAGGTTCTTAGCCTCTCGGATATCCCCCATGCCCGCATAGGCTTGACCTGCCTGCAAAGTGTCATATGCAACCTGGGTAGGGTGAGCACCGGGTGTGCTCAGCGCCGCACTTGTAGCGCGGATCGCCGCGCGGTAGCGGCCTTGAAGAAGCGCGATGTATCCGCGATAGCTCGTGGCCGTAGACGCGAGTATGCCGTCGTCTATCTCGTCCGAGAGTTCCTCAGCCTTGGCGAATGACGCGTCAGCGGCAGGGTATTCGTGGAGCGCGGTGTGGAGCCACCCAATGAATGTTGTCCAGTTTGCGACGAGGTGCATAAGTGGGCCACGGTGTGGTCCCGATGACTCGCGAAGCAAGCTTGCATATGTATCCAACTGGGCATTCATCGGAGCGATCATGATCCTGGGTCCTAGGCTGTCTTCTGCGTGTCGCTGCGCATATAGAGCCTGCGTCAAATTGGCTACCGTCGCCGCGTCAAGTTGGGTAGGGGAAACCAGAACACTGCGTATGCGCTCCTGTTCATCTGGATTCAGTTCTGCCGAAAGGCTAGCCGGCAACAGGCCCTCCTCGATTCCGGTACCTTCGAGCAACAATAAGAACCTTGTTTGAACTTGTCCTGGCGCGTTTTCCAGTGCCTCGTCAAGAATGTTCTTAATGGCCAACCGGGGGATTGAGTCAGGACGCTGGCGCCAGTATGCCACCGTGCGGACGTGAACATGGAGATGTTCCGCGAATGCCTCCTGGGTCATTCGCAGCGACTGCCGGAATAGGTCGGCCCGGCCTCCGTTCCACGCCACTAACCGCATCCGAAGCCCCGTTCGGTGTGCGCCGCCTGAGTTGCACTAACGTTGCATCCTCGGTTTTGCATGCTTCTTGCAGGGTCTTTTGCGTGGTCAAGGCGCTTGGCGCCGGGTGTCATGGTGACCATGAACCGATACCGACACGAGGTCACCGACTCGCCTCAAGCGTTTCGAGTCGATGGCGGAGATCGCGGACCTCCGCTTCTATGTCCTGAAGTCGTGTGGCCAGGTCGGCCCGCCGATCGTCGGCCGGTGCCTTCTCGGTTCGTACGTACGAGCCTTTGCCCTGCCGAGTCACGATCAGGCCGTCATCGCGGAGAACGGTAAGCGCGCTCTTAGCCGTGCCAGTAGAAACCCCATATTCGCTGGTCAAGGCCGGTATTGGTGGCAGTCGGTCACCCGGCTTGTACTCGCCGGACTCGATGGCCAGGCGGAGCGCATCGGCAACTTGTCGGTACGGCGGACGCGGGTCGTCGGGATCGAGATTGCCCATGCCAACCAGGCTACTGGCAGACAACAGGGCTAGCTCGGATATGACAGTGTTGACTGAGTCGACAGTGTTAGCTATCTTCTCAAGTGTTGCACGGCTCGCACAGACAACAGAAGCCCCGGCCAGTGGGCCAACACCGACCGGGGCACACATCGAGACTTGGGAGCACCGATGCAGGTCGAGAGTACCCAGTTGTTCACGGTGAAGGACGTCGCCGGCATGTTCGCCGTGTCATCGGCCACGGTGTACCGCCTGGTGGAGTCCGGTGAGTTGCCGGCCCTGCGGTTCGGCACCGGCAAGGGTTCGCTGCGTGTGCGCGGTGAGGCGGTCAACGCCTACCTGGCCGCGTGCACGGTGTCGGCCCGGCCCGCCGACGCGGCGGCCTCCACGACCGTCGCCCGGCGGCTGTGCGCCCACGCCGACCAGAACGGTGCCGGGATGCACTGGCTTGAGCCTGGCGACCGCTGCCCCCTGTCGGCTGAGCAGACCACGAAGGCAGGTGCCTGATGACCACCACCGACACGCGCACCTCGGCTGCGCTGCGCACCGCCACCCCCGACACCG
>DASUJK010000464.1:0-6716 GCA_036279295.1 Pseudonocardiaceae bacterium
CGGTGATAGGGGAAATGTGACGCGCTGTAGCTCTTGATCGCAGGCCGAGATCAACCCGACACATCGGCAAAATGGGGCCGACCTGGCGATCTACGGCGTCCGGCCGCGGCAACCGTGGCCACGTGCACACGGGCGTTCGGACGATGCGGACGGTAGCCGTTCACACATGACCACACCCGTCGCGTGGCAACGGGTGTGGCCGGTCACAGCAGATCGGGCGGCTTGTTTGCCGTCAGAGTAGGAAACCGTTGGGGAACGGGTCGTCAGGATCCAACATGTACTGCGCGGTACCGGTGACCCACGCCCGGCCGGGGATCTCCGGGATCACGGCCGGCACGCCGCCGACCGTCGTCTCCTCGACCAGCCGGCCGAGGAACCGGGTGCCGATGAACGACTCGTTGACGAACTCCTCGTCCAGGCCCAGCTCACCGCGTGCGTGCAGCTGTGCCATGCGCGCGCTGGTGCCGGTGCCACACGGTGACCGGTCGAACCACCCCGGGTGGATGGCCATCGCGTTGCGTGAGCGCTTCGCGTCGGAGCCCGCCTCCAGGAACTGCACGTGGTGGCAGCCCGCGATGCCCGGATCAACCGGGTGTACCGGCCGGTCCGTCTCGTTGATCGCCGCCATCACCGCCAGCCCGGCATCGAGGATGCGCTGGCCCTCGGACCGTTCGAACGGCAGCCCGACGCGTTCGATCGGCACCATCGCGTAGAAGTTGCCGCCGTACGCCATGTCATAGGTGACATCGCCGATCCCGGGCACGGTGACCGTCCGGTCCAGCGCGACGCTGAACGAGGGCACGTTCCGGATCGTCACCGCTTTCGCGGCACCGTTGGACACCGCGACCCGCGCCTCGACCAGACCTGCCGGCGTGTCCAGCCGGATCGTGGTGACCGGCTCGACCACCGGCACCATGCCGGTCTCCACCAGTACCGTGGCCACACCGATGGTGCCGTGCCCACACATCGGCAGGCACCCGGAGACCTCGATGTACACGACACCCCAGTCGGCGTCCGGCCTGCTGGGCGGTTGCAGGATCGCACCGCTCATCGCGCTGTGCCCACGCGGCTCGAACATCAGGCGCGTCCGGATGTGGTCCATGTTCGCCATGAAGTACTCGCGCCGCTCCGCCATCGTGGCACCGGGGATCACGCCCACTCCCCCGGTGATCACCCTGGTCGGCATGCCCTCGGTGTGCGAGTCGACGGCGTGGTAGACGTGCGTGGACCGCATGTCAGCCCAGCACCTTGTCGGTGTGCAGCCGGATGTCGTCTGCGATGTCCTGCGCCAACGGCAGCCTCGGCGGCCGGCACGGACCGCCGTACCGTCCGGCCACGTCCATCGACAGTTTGATCGCCTGCACGAACTCGGTCCTGGAATCCCAGCGCAGCAACGGATGCAGCGCCCGGTAGGCCGGCAGCGCCGACGTCGGGTCGGGGCCGGTGGCCGCCTTGTACATCGCGACGCACTGCGCGGGCAGCGAGTTCGGGAAACCCGCGATCCAGCCGACCGCGCCTGCCATGGCCAGTTCCACGACGACGTCGTCGGCGCCGATCAGCAGTTCCAGCCCCGGCGCCAGTTCCGCGATCTGGTAGCCGCGCCGGACGTCCCCACTGAACTCCTTGACCGCGCTGATCAGGCCTTCACCGTGCAGTTTCGCCAGCAGTTCGGGCGTGAGGTCGACCCGCGTGTCGTACGGGTTGTTGTACGCGACCACCGGCAGGCCGACCGTGGCAACCGCGCGGAAGTGCTCGATCACAGCCGCTTCCTCGGCACGGTAGGTGTTGGGCGGCAAGCACATCACGGCCTGGCAGCCTGCTTCGGCCGCCTGCCGTGCCCACGCGACAGCTCCGCCGGAGCCGTACGCGGACACGCCGGGCAGCACGCGGTCCGGCCCCGCGACCTCGACGGCGGTGCGCACGACGGTGGCCCGATCGACGTCGCTGAGTGTCTGGTACTCACCGAGCGAGCCGTTCGGGCAGACGCCGTCGCAGCCGTTGTCCAACAGCCAGCGCACGTGGTCGGCGTAGCGCTCGTAGTCGGGCGACAGGTCGTCGCGCAGCGGCAGTGCGGTCGCGACGACGACGCCGTGCCATGGCACGTGATTCATCTCGACTCCTCCGTGGGTTCGGCAAGTGGCTCTGCAAGGTCGCCCAACCGGATCGGCTGAGCGAGAATCCGTCGTGCCGGCTCGACCGGCACGTTGATCGCACACGCGACGGCACCAGCGCACATTCTGCCCTGGCACCAGCCCATACCGGCCCTGGTCAGCAGTTTCACCGCGCGGGCGTCCCGAGCGCCGAGCCCGGCCGCGGCCCGGACGGCGTCGTAGTCGACCTCCTCGCAGCGGCACAGCAGCGTGTCGCCGGCCAGCCAGTCCAGCCAGCCTTCGCGCACCGGGTAGACAGCCGCCAAGGCGCGGGCGAACTCGGCCTGCCGAGCCGAGCGACCTGGTCCCGGCGCCCCGACGCGGCCTGCGATCGCGCCTTCGGCCAGCGACATCCGGACACCGCCGATGCCGGTCACCTCGCCTGCCGCGTACACGCCGGGCACGCTGGTCCGCTGCTTGCCGTCCACGGTGAGCACAACGGTGCCGTCGGCGGCCACCTCGCTGGCACAGCCCAGGGCCAGTGCGATGTCGATCTGCGGCACGAAGCCGCAGCCGATGGCCACGGTGTCGCAGTCGATCAGGCGCTCGGTGCCGGGCACGGGCCGCCAGTCGGCATCCACCCTGGCCACGGTCACGGCCGTCACGCCGCCCTCGCCGTGGGCGGCCACGACGGCGCGCCGGTTGCGGATCGGGACCCGGTGGCGGGCGAGGGTGCCCAGGTAGCCTGCGGCTTCGAGCAGTTTGCCCGGGTTGCGGGCCAAGGTCATGGGGAACCGGGCGAACCGGCGTGGGTCGTTGGCCTCGAACACGCCGACCACGTCCGCACCCGCCGACGCGAGCCCGGCCGCCACCGGCAGCAGGAACGGCCCGGTACCGCCGACCACGATCCGCTTGCCCGGCAACACCCTGCTGCCCTTCCACAGCGCCTGCGCGCCACCCGCGGTGAGCACGCCGGGCAGGTCCCAGCCGGGGAACGGCACCACCCGGTCGTGGGCACCGGTCGCGATGATCACCGAGTCCGTGACCACCGGTTCGCCGTCGACGACGTGGATCGTGGACGGTGGCCCCTGCTCGACCAGGAACACCTTGCGGCCCAACAACATTCGCGTGCCACGGCACGCCGACAGCAGGCCGGCGAGTTCCTTCGTCGGCTTGCCGTTCGGGTGTCGGAAGTACTGGCCGCCGGGCCGGGTGCCCAGGTCCAGCACGATCACCGACTTGCCGGCCGCCACGGCGGCACCAGCCGCGGCCAGCCCGGCCGGACCGGCGCCGAGAATCGCCACGTCACACCGCATCGATGACATCCCCCGGCTTCGCCTCGACCAGGCAGGCCCGCACCGACGGCGTGCCGTTCACCGTGACCAGGCAGTCGAAACACGCGCCGATCCCACAGAACAGCCCGCGTGGCCTGCCATGCACCCGCGTGGTGCGCCACGAGCGGACACCGGCCGCCAGCAGCACGGCCGCCACGGTCCGGCCCGGCGTCATCGGCAGCTGTCGGCCGTCGAAGGTGATGTGGTCGCTCATGCCACGAACCGATCCGGGCGAAAGGGCGTGACGTCCAGGTCGGTGGACGTACCGGTGATCATGTTGGCGATCAGTGCTCCCGTTGCCGGCGACAGGCCGATGCCGGCGCCCTCGTGGCCGCACGCGTGCAGCAGGCCGGGTCGGCGCGGGTCGATGCCGATCACCGGCAGGTGGTCCGGGCAGTACGGCCGGAAACCGGCGTAGGCCCGCAGTGCGGACACGTCGGCCAGCACCGGGAACAGCCGGATCGCGCCTGCGGCCAGGGAACGCAGCACCGGCAGGGACGGCGTGCGGTCGAAGCCGACCCGCTCCCGGCTGGCGCCGATCAGGATCGTGCCGGACTTCGTGCCCTCGACCACCGGTGACGTGCGCAGGCCCTCGGTGTCGGATGCCACGTCGGCCACGTAGTCGGCGGCGTAGACCTTGTGTCGGACCAGCACCGGCAGCGGCTCGGTGACCAGCACGAATCCGCGTCTGGGATGGATCGGCACCGGTGCGCCGGCCAGTTCGGCGATCTCGCCGCCCCACGTGCCGGCCGCGTTCACCACGTGGTCGGCCGGCAGCAGGCCGGCCGTCGTGCGGACGCCGGTGTCGGTGAAGCCGAGTACCGGTGTGCTGGTCCGGATCGTGGCGCCGAAGCGCTCGGCGGCGAGCCGGAGCAGGTGCGCTGCGGTCAGCATCGGCTGGACCTGCGCATCCTGTGGGTAGTAGACGCCACCGGCCAGGCCGGGTGCGATGTCGGGTTCGACGTCAGCCGGGTCGACCTGCTCGGTTGTCACGCCACGGTCGCGCTGCTTGGCGGCCAGCGCCAACAGCGCGGTCAGCTCGTGGTCGTCGGCGGCGACAACCAGGCCACCCTTCGCCTCGTACTCGAAGTCCGTGCCGTGTTCAGCCGCCAGTTCGCGCCACAGCCGGGTGGACAGCAGTGCGAGTTCCAGTTCGGGGCCGGGTTCCTTGTCCGAGACGAGGATGTTGCCCTCCCCGGCGCCGGTGGTGCCCGCCGCGACGGAGCCGCGCTCGACCACGGTCACGGCGAGCCCGGCCTGACCGCAGTAGTAGGCGCACGCGGCACCGACCATGCCGCCGCCGACGATGACCACGTCCACTTCAGTAATATGTCACATATTGCTAAGCGCATCAACCAGTCACTACGGAATACTCCCGACTCGTGCTGATCACGCTCACCACCACGGAACGGCCGGCGACCGATCTCGGTCACCTGCTGCACAAACACCCGGACAAGGCCCAGTCCTTCCCGGTCGCCGCCGGCACCGCGCACGTCTTCTACCCACGGGCGGACGCCGACGAGTGCACTGCTGCACTGTTGTTGGAGATCGACCCGATCGAACTGGTGCGTGGCCAGCGGGACAGCACGTTCGCCCTGGCCCAGTACGTCAACGACCGACCGTATGCTGCCGGCTCGATGCTCGCCGTCGCGCTGGGCTCGGTGTTCAGCACAGCCATGCACGGCCGTTCGAAAAGCCATCCCGACCTGGCGGCCCGAGCGATCCCGCTGCGCGTCGACGTGCCGGTGCTGCCGTGTGCCGGGGATGTCGAACTGGTGACGCGGCTGTTCGCACCGCTGGGCTGGACCGTCGCCGCGACGCCGATCCCGCTGGACCCGGGGTTCCCGGAGTGGGGCGACTCGCCGTACGTCAGCCTTCGGCTGACCGGGACCGTGCGACTGGCCGAGGCGTTGCGCCACCTCTATGTACTGCTGCCCGTGTTGGACAACGGCAAGCACTACTGGGTGAGCGAGGACGAGGTGACCAAGCTGCTGCGCGCCGGCGAGGGCTGGCTGGCCGACCACCCGGACCGCGAGCTGATCAGCAACCGCTACCTGGCGCACCAGCATTCCTATGTCCGGTCGGCGCTGACCCGGCTGGCCGATGTGGACGACGTGCCGGTGGACGGCCTGGACAACGCGCTGGAGCCGGCCGTCGTGGTTGCGGAACCACTCGCGGTCCGGCGGCGGCGCGCGGTGCTGGACGTGCTGCGGGCGGTCGGTGCCCGAAGGGTGCTGGACCTTGGCTGCGGGCCGGGCGCGCTGCTGCGGGAACTGCTCGCCGGGCCGTCGTTCGAGGAGATCGTCGGCGTCGACGTGTCAGCCGGTGCGCTGGCGGCGGCCGAGCGGCGGCTGAACCTGGACCGGATACCCGATCACCAGCGGGCCAGGATCACGCTGCGCCAGTCCGCGCTGACCTACACCGACAAGTCGCTGGCCGGCTACGACGCCGCCGTGCTGATGGAGGTCATCGAGCACGTCGACCCGGACCGGCTGCCCGCACTGGAGCGTGCGGTGTTCGGCACGGCGAGCCCGGCCACCGTCGTGGTGACCACGCCGAACGCCGAGCACAACGTGCGGTTCCCGCACCTGGCGACCGGCCGGTTCCGGCACACCGATCACCGGTTCGAGTGGAACCGGGCCGCCTTCGCGAGTTGGGCGGATTCCGTGGCGGAGCGCTACGGCTACACGGTCCGGCACGTGCCGGTCGGTGACGACGATCCCGATGTCGGGCCGCCGACCCAGCTCGCCGAGTTCCGCAAGGCGGTGCACCAGTGAGTGACCTGACGATTCCGGACATGGCGCTGGTCGTGCTCATCGGCGCGAGCGGTGCCGGCAAGTCGACGTTCGCCGCGAAGCACTTCGCGCCGACGCAGGTGCTGTCCAGTGACTTCTGCCGTGGGCTGGTCGCCGACGACGAGAACGACCAGGCGGCGTCGGCCGACGCGTTCGACGTCCTCTACTACGTCGCGGGCAAGCGGCTGGACGGCGGCCGGATCACCGTGGTCGACGCGACCAACACACAGCGCGACGCGAGGGCTCGGCTGGTGGCGCTGGCCAGGGAGCACGACGTGCTGCCGGTGGCGATCGTGCTCGACCTGCCCGAGTCAGACTGCTTGCAGCGCAACGAAAGTCGGCCGGACCGGACGTTCGGCGCCCGCGTGGTGCACCGCCAGTACGCCGAGCTGCACAAGTCGCTGCGGCACCTGGCGAAGGAGGGTTTCCGCCGGGTGCACGTGCTGCGCGGCCAGGACGAGGTGGACGCCGCGCGGATCGTGGTCGAGCCGCTGCGC
>DASUJK010000465.1:0-2908 GCA_036279295.1 Pseudonocardiaceae bacterium
CACCTCGGCACCCGGCTGCACGGTGAGCAGCGCGGCCACCGAACCGAGCACGCCGGGCAGCCGGTCGCTCGCGGCGATCAGCGCGCCGGCACCGTCCTTCCTGGTCAAACCGAGGGACAGCGCGTCCACCCTGGCCTTCCAGGACGCGATGTCCTTCTCCGCCTGGCGTTCCGCCTTCGCCAGTTCGTCCACCCGAGCAGTCGCGACCTCACCGGCCCGCACGGCCTGCTGGTGGCGCTCCACCAGCTCGGCGTCGTCGGACTCCTCACCGCCGGCCACTTCCTGCGCCTCGGCCAGTTCGTAGCCTGCCTGCTCGGCCCGCTCACCGGCCTCGGACAGCACGTAGGACAGCCGCTCGATCTCCTCGCCGGTGGCGTTCGTCTTGCTACGCAAGGCTTCCACCTGGCCGGCCAACCGGGCCAGGCCCTCCCGCCGGTCGGCGACGGCACGCACCGCGGCCATGTGCGCCCGCTCGGCCATGGCCACGGTCTGCTCCAACATGGAGCGCCGCTCGGTGGCCTCGGCGAGCAGGTAGCGGGCCTCGTCCACCTCGGCGAGCAGTTCCGCCTCGCGGATCGCGGCCGTCTCGGCCTCGGCCTCCAACACTTCCGGGTCACGGCCACCCTGCGGGGCGCTGACCTCGGCGGACAGGTGTCGATGCCGCTCGACGGCCAGTCGCACGGTGCCGCGCAACCGCTCCTCAAGGGCGGACAGCCGGTACCAGGTGTCCGCAGCCGCGGCCAGCTTCGGCTCGTCGGCTGCGAGCATCTCCTCCAGCTCGTTCTGTTCGGCCTGCGCCACCTGCAACGCCTGCTCGACCTCGGCACGCCGAGCCCTGGCCGCCGACTCGTCGGCCTCGTCACGCGCCAGGTCACCACGCTGGTTGACCAGGTCGAACGCGTACAGCCGGAGCCGGGCGTCGCGCAGTTCGGACTGCACCGCCTGCGCGCGCCGGGCGATCTCGGCCTGCTTGCCCAACGGCTTGAGCTGGCGGCGCAACTCGCCGGTCAGGTCGGTCAACCGGGTCAGGTTGGCCTGCATGGCGTCCAGCTTGCGCAGCGCCTTTTCCTTGCGCTTGCGGTGTTTCAGCACGCCAGCGGCCTCTTCGATGAAGGCCCGCCTGCCTTCCGGCTTGGACTCCAGGATCGCGCCGAGCTGCCCCTGCCCGACGATGACGTGCATCTCGCGGCCGATACCCGAGTCGGACAGCAGTTCCTGCACGTCCATCAGGCGGCAACCGGTGCCGTTGATCTCGTACTCGCTGGCACCGTCGCGGAACATCCGCCGGGTGATGGACACCTCGGTGTAGTCGATGGGCAGCGCGCCATCGGAGTTGTCGACGGTCAGCGTCACCTCGGCGCGGCCCAGCGGCGCGCGGCCGGACGTGCCGGCGAAGATGACGTCCTCCATCTTGCCGCCGCGCAGCGCCTTCGCACCCTGCTCGCCCATCACCCAGGACAACGCGTCCAGCACGTTGGACTTGCCGGATCCGTTGGGGCCGACCACGCAGGTGATGCCGGGTTCGAAGCGCAGCGTGGTCGCCGAAGCGAAGGACTTGAAGCCCTTCAGCGTCAGGCTCTTGAGGTGCATGTGCGCCTGTTCCCTCCCAGCAATCCGTCCGAACGAGGGTACCGGTCCGACCAGGTCAACAGTGGGAGGCGGCGCACTTCGTCACGACCGCCCCGACAAGCCGGGTACCCCGTCACCGCTCCGCGAACCCGGCCAGACCGCCACGGGCATCGCTCCAGCGCTCCACGACGGTCCGCACGGTGCCCGGCGTTCCTGGTGCCCGCAGCGCGGCGAGCAGGTCGCAGCAGGCGTTCCGACTGCCCTCGGCGACCACCTCGACCCGGCCGTCCGGCAGGTTACGGGCACTGCCGGTCAAGCCGAGAGCCAACGCCCTGGACCGGGTCCACCAGCGGAATCCGACACCCTGCACCTCGCCGTGCACCCACACCGTCATCCGGACGTCCTGTGTCACCTCACCATCGTGCCCGGACAACGAAAAGGGTCAAATTCTCGCCCATTCGGACGACCCACTTTGGTGGTACGGTGCCCGACCGTGAGCAGATCGGGGCGACGTCTCTCGTCCATCCGAGTGACGCTGGTTGCGGTGCTGTTAGGCGCCGTGACGGTCGGTGGCACCACGCTACTGAACCAGCTGTCCCCCGGTGGTGGGGTACTCGCGGACACCGCCGACTTCGAGCCGGCGGACCTGGTGGTGACGACAGCACCACCGAGCGGCGCCGCCGGCGCCCCGCTGACCGGCCACGTTCGGACCGGACCGGCGAAGAAGTCACACCCCGCGACGACGACCACCACGACAACGAAACCGGCAGCACCGACCACCACGCAACACACCACGACGACCCACCCGCCGACGACCACGAGCAACCCGCCGACCAGCCAGACCGACCAGGTGTTCGCGCTGGTCAACCAGGCTCGTGCCACGGCAGGCTGCAAGGCGCTGACCGAGAACGCCGACCTGGACAAGGCCGCGCAGGGCCACAGCGACGACATGTCGACGAACAACTACTTCTCGCACACCACGCCGGCAGGCGTCACGTTCGACAAGCGCGAGATCGCGGCCGGCTACGCCAGCCCGGGCGGCGAGAACATCGCGGCGGGCCAGACCTCGGCGCAGCAGGTCATGACGGACTGGATGAACTCGTCCGGGCACCGCGCCAACATCCTCAACTGCCAGTTCACCGCGATCGGCATCGGACTGGCCACCAAGGGCTGGTACTGGACCCAGGACTTCGGGTACTGACACGACGCACTGAGTGATCCACAACCGCGGTAGGGCAGACTGCATCCCCTACAGCAGCGTCACCGCAGCAGCATCACTCAGGTCACCCAGGGAGAGAGCTGTGACTGAACCAACCGGTCCCGAGACCGTCGCGCCCCC
>DASUJK010000466.1:0-2853 GCA_036279295.1 Pseudonocardiaceae bacterium
CACTATCAGTTGTTCCTGTTGGCGAACCCGTCGATGGCCGGCGGCGGCGGCAACGACAATGCCTCCTGGGACGCCACCAACGGAGCACTGGACGCCAGTGACACCGAGACCCTGTTCGGCTCACCATTGACCGTCGATTCGGCGCTGAAGGTGTCCAGCGGGTTCATCGCGCACGACAACGGTTACGCCGGCACAGCGAGCGACTGCAACGTCGATCTCCAGGCGGACAAGACGCTGACCAACCAGTACGACTCGATCACCAGCCCCGGCAATGCCGTGCAGTGCGGGCAGATCACCGTCGGCGCGGACACCACGTTCACCCTCGCGCTCGGCTACGGCAGCACGTCGGCCGCCGCGGTCAGCGCGGCCGACGCGTCGCTCACCACCGGTTTCGCCGGCATCCAGACCACCTACCGGTCCGGCTGGAACACCTACGTCAACGGGCTGAAGCCCGCGCCGGCCAGCGTGACCGGCAACGCCAAGCGGCTGGCCACCTACTACGTGGCCGTGACGGCGCTGCATGCCGCCGAGGACAAGACCTTCCGGGGTGCCAGCGTGGCCAGCCTGGCCACGCCGTGGGGCAACGAGGTGAACGGCAACGCGCTCAACGACGGCTATCACCGGGTGTGGGGCCGAGATCTCTACCAACAGGCGACCGGGCTGATCGCGGCCGGTGACACCGCCCAGGCCAAACGCATGGCGCAGTTCATGTGGAACAGCCAGTTCATCGCCACACCGACGGCGGGCGACGGCACCACGTATCCGGCCGGCGCGTTCCCCCGGTACAGCCCGGTGAGCGGCGTCAGCGGTGCCACGGCACAGGAACTGGGCTGCTGCGAGCAACTGGACCAGGACTCGTTCGCGATCGTGCTGGCCTGGATGACCGGCTTGACCGACGCCACCACGTACTCGCGGATCAAGGTGACCGCCAACCACATCCAGAGTTCCGGCCCGGACACCACGGAACGCTGGGAGGAGCAGTTCGGCAAGTCACCGTCCTCCATCGCGGCCGAGATCGCGGGCCTGCTCACCGCGGGCGCCATCGCGCGGGCCAACGGGGACACCACCAGAGCGGCGAGCTGGGAGGCCACCGCCGACTCGTGGCGGTCCAGTCTGGCGGGCTGGACGATGACCACGAGCGGCTTCTGGGGTGGCCACACGTACTACGAGCGGGTGGAGAAGGACAACAACCCCAACGACACCGACACGATCTGCTTCCAGGAGGGCTGCTACTTCGCCCACGACGTGGTGGATCTCGGGTTCCTGGACCTGGTCCGGCTCGGCATCCTGGCCCCCGCCGACACGAGCGTGTCCACGTCGCTGGCAGCCACGGTGACCGGCACCGACGGCAACTCGACGATGCAGGTCACCATGGCCAACGGCGATGTGTACTTCCACCGGTACGTGCACGACAGCTACGGCGAGAGCGACAACGACTGCACCGGCTTCCCGGTCAACAGCGCCAACATGCACGGCCGGTTGTGGCCCGTGTTGTCCGGTGAGCGCGGTGAGTACGAGGTGGCCGACGGGCGGTCCGGCGCGCTGTACCTCCAGTCGATGGCCGACTCGACCAACGGCGGCGGCTTCGTGCCGGAGCAGATCTGGGACCGCTCGGACGTCCCGTGCTTCCCGCTGGGCACACCGACCGGCAGTGCCGCGCCGCTGATGTGGGCGGAGGGTCAGTACGTGCGACTGGCGCAGAACATGTCCGCAGGCCACGACCTGGAAACCCCGTCGGTGGTGACCACCCGCTACGGGACATGACCGGGGGCCTGGCGCGCCAGCGGCGCGGGAGGCCCAGGAGCGAAGCGACTCGTCAACCGTCGGGCGGTCAGCTTCGCAGGCGGCGCTCCAGCGCCGCGATGTCGGGCACGAACCACACGTCGCGGCCGCGATTGGCCTCGACGACGAAGTCCCGCAGTGCGTTGCTGGCCGTGAGCTGGGCACTGATGTCGCCCACGACGGCCAGCCGCCTGCGGTACTGCACGAGCTTCTGCACGATCGCGCCCGCCACCCCGGTGCGCAGTGAGAAGAAGCGGTCGTCCAGCCGGGCCACGGGCACCACGACGAGTTCGGCCTGCTCGCTGAACGCCTCACCGACCAGGTCGGCAGCGTCCCGCTCGGTGGCCAGCGCGGGCCCGTCCGCATCGCACACCAGGACCCGGATCCCGTGCAGCGTGGTGATGGCCATCGGTCATCCTCTGGGCAGATTGATGCGATGAACCCTGGCGCCGCCGCCCGGCGCTACAGGTGGCGGTCACCAGGGCGCTGCGGTCGCGGCGCTGATCCTCAGCTGAGACCTACACCGACGCGCCATGGCAGCGCAGCAGCAGCACGGCTGCCGCGCGGGCCTGGTTGGCGGGCTCCGGCGACCCGGAGATGGCGGCCGTTGTCATCGCGCCTTCGGCGAGCAGCACCAGTTGGTCGGCGAGATCGGCCGGCAGCCCGGCTTCGGCGACCAGTTCCGCCACATACTGGCGAAACGCGGTCTTGTGCTCGCGGGCCTTGGCTGCTACGCCGGGTGAGACCGCACCGAGTTCGCCGAACGTGTTGATCCACGCGCAGCCCCGGAAGCCGGGCTCGCGGAACCACAGGTACAGCCAGTCGAACACGGCCAGCAGGCGCTGTGCGGGGTCGCTCGTCGCCGCCGACACATGGGCGGCGACCCGGTCGCGCCAGCGGATGTCCCTGCGCTTGAGCACCTCGTTGAGCAGCCGTTCCTTGGTGGGAAACAGCCGGTAGAGGCGCTTGAGCGACACGCCGGACGTGTCGCGGATGTCGTCCATGCCGACCGCGTGCACACCCCGGCCGTAGAACAGTGCCTCGGCCGCGTCCAGCGCCCGCGTCTCGGCT
>DASUJK010000467.1:0-17759 GCA_036279295.1 Pseudonocardiaceae bacterium
CGATCGATGCGGCGTCAATGACTCCGTCTGCATTGGCCAGGCCCTGCTGACGCAGCCGCGGCATCACGACCGCACGCCCGACCCCGACAGCTGCGGCGGCGGCACCGGCGGCACCGAGCCTCAGCACCACTCGGCGGGACAAGCCACTGTCTGCGTTTTGGTCTACTGGTCTCTCCGAAGGTTCGTCAATCGGATCCGGCAAGTCGGACATGATCCTGGCTTCCTTTCGTCCGCCCCAGCATGGTGGCGAGATATCCGTAAATCCTCTGCGCGGCGCCTTGAGTGTCTATGGCTGTCACGTTCAATCAGGAAGGTTTTCACTATCAAGGATGCACTCGAATAGCTGTGCGCACATCCCTCAAAATTGAGGAGACTTAATCCCACAAGGCGCCCCGAACTGGGAGGGTCAGGCTTGCTGTGTCCGATTCACTCACGATCTGGAGCACCTTTCTGGTGAGCAAGACTACTGGTCCTCCCCATCGCTCAACCTCGACACGACCGGAACGGGGGTCGTGTCGCACGCAGGTGCGACAGTGCTGGTGGAGGCAAGACCGGTTTGGAACAGGCACTGTCCACTGCGTTGTCCCGGTCGCGACGCCCGACCGCGATCCACGACCCCGCCAAGATCCTCTGCGACCTGGCGATCACCGTCGCGTTGGGTGGTGACTGCCTGACCGACATCGCCAGCCTGCGCGCCGAACCGGACCTGCTCGGCCTCATCGCTTCCGACCCGACGGTCGCCCGCCTGATCGACTCCTTGGCCCACGACGAGGACACAGTCCTGGCCGCGATGATGAACACCGCCCGCGCGCAAGCCCGGGGCCACCAGGTGGGCATTGGCCTGCGACCACGCTCTGGCGAACAGTGCCCGCAGGAGCAAGCCGTCGACCCGCAGCTCCAACTCGCCGACGTGCGGGGACAACTCGCCGAGATGCGGGATCGACCATCCGATTTGGAGGATGAGGACGGCGCCGGCCGACACCGTGCGGGCTGAGCGGCGACCTGATCACCATGGCGGTCCAGCACCTCGACGCGGCAGGGGCCGCCGCCGACTCGATGGCGACTCAACTGCTCGCGTTGACGCTGACCGGTGGCGGATGGCAGGAGCGGCCACCCGGCCCATGTCCGAAATGCTGACCGTCCGCTTCGACAGCCGAGGTCGATCAGCCTTTCGCAGGTGTCGTCCAGGTGGATCGCCCGCCAGTGTCGGCACGCCGACCGCGTTCAGATGTCACCGACGCCCGGCTCGTCCGCCGACACAGGACGGTGCGGGGCGACTTCGGGCGACGACGACCGAGAAGCTCGGACTGCCGCCAGGCCCGAGACACCAGCGGACGGCCACCTACGAGAATACTATCGGCAGGATGATCGCCGCGGCGACGAGTGAAACTCCGCTCAGCAGGTCTGAGCGTATCGGGATCAGGCGCGCGGCGAATCGTCCGACGCTCAGTCCAGCCAGTGACATCATCGCGGTCGTAGCCGCGAATATTGCGGCAGGAATGAACGGTGAGAACCCGAGCAGCCCCAATCCCGTGCCGGCGAGCAGGTTGTCCACGCTCAAGGAAAGCGGCATACCGAAAAGCGTTACCCACGGTTGGTCGATTTCGTCCGGTGCGGGCTTTCGGAGTGCCCCCACCAGAAGATACAAGCCATATGCGCCCAGCAATGCGGGGCCCACGTAGTCCGCGATCGGGTTGATCGCCTTGCCGACGTAGTGCCCTAGGACACCGCCAGCCAGTGGTGCCACACCATCCCAGATACCGAATACAATGGCGATCTGTATGGCGCGACGGATGCTAAATGGAATCGTGCCGATCGCGATCGAGGATCTGAAGTTGTCCAGGCTGAGGAAAAATCCGAGAGCGATTACCTCAATCATCGAATCACCCGTATCGAAGTGACTGGCAAATGAATGGATCTGGTGATCGGTCGGGACACATTGGCCGACATCGACTCAGACGGTCGGTGTGCGAGCCCGGTGCGGGCGGGGGATCGGCGGAGGATCGTCAGTCCGCGAGTCCGCGTTGGCGGCCTCGACCGCGCGGTCGACCAGGTCGTGATCGGGCGACAGGTGGCAGACGGGGTCGGTGCGGGCGGCATCGCCGGTGAGTTGAAACGCCTGGCACCGGCACCCGCCGAAATCCAGCTCGCGGCGGTCGCAGTTCCGGCAGGGCTCCGGCATCCAGGCCGTCCCCCGAAACGCCGTCATCACCGGGGCCCCGGCCCAGATCCGTTCCAGTGTGTCCTCGCGGACGCTGGCTCTCGGCAACGGCAGGGACTGCGCCGCCGGACACGGCAGGACGTCGCCGTTCGGCGTCACGGTGAGCTGCCTGGAGGCCCAGCCGCCCATGCAGGGCTTGGGATACCGGCTGTAATAGTCGGGAATGACGTAGATGACGTCCATGCGGTCGCGCAGCCGCTCACGGGCGGCCCGTACCACGACCTCGGCGGCCTCGAGCTGGGCCCGACTGGGCAGCAGCGCGTCACGGTTGCGCCAGGCCCAGCCGTAGTACTGGGTGTTGGCCAGCTCCACGCGATCGGCGCCCACCTGCTCGGCCAGCGCGAGAACGTCACCGACGCGGTCGATGTTGTGCCGGTGCAGGACCACGTTCACGGTGAGCGGCCAACCCAGCTCCTTGACCACGCCCATGGCCTCGATCTTGCGCTGGAACGACGGGATCCCGGCGATCCGGTCGGACGCGGACGGCTCGTCGGCCTGGATGCTGATCTGCACATGGTCCAGGCCTGCGGCCCGCAACTGCTCGGCTCGCCGGCGGGAGAGCCCGACGGCACTGGTCACGAGGTTGGTGTAGAGGCCCAGGTCGTGGGCGTCGGCCACGATCGCCTCCAGGTCGCGGCGCAGCAGCGGTTCCCCACCGGACAGATGGCACTGCAGCACCCCGAGGTCGCCGGCCTCGGCCAGCACTCGCCGCCACTCGTCGGTGGTCAGTTCGTCGGAGTAGTCGGCCATGTTCAGCGGGTTGGAGCAGTACGCGCATGCCAGCGGACAGCGGTAGGTGAGCTCGGCCAGCAATCCGAAGGGGCTATCCATCTGCGAGCTCCAGACAGCGCCGGGCGACGAGCCGGGTCAGGAACCGCCGCACCTCGTCGTCGCGGACGGCGTCGTAACGCGAACCGAGTTCAGCCACGATCTCGGCAACCGTGTGCCGCCCGTCGCACAGTTCGACGATGTGCGCACCGCTGCCGTTGAGCACCACCACCGTCTCGGGATGCTGCAGGACGTGCCGGTGCCTGGTCCGGCTGAATGTCAGCTGGACGTGGCGCGCCAGCCGGGGGCGGTCCGAGTCGGACATCTGGCGCACGATCGTGATCGGATCCATTGTGGTCACTCCGGGTAGGCCAGGTCGATGGCGTCCATCAGGCTCCACAGGACATCGCACTTGAACGACAATGCGTCGACGGCGCGGGCCCGGGATTCGGTGGCCAGGCAGTGCTCGGTGACCACCTCGAGCGCGTGCTCGCAATCGCGGGGCGCCTGCTCGAGGCGCGCGCGGAAGTAGGCCAGGCCCTTGGGGTCGATCCACGGGTACCACCGCTCGAACGCTGCCAGCCGCTGGGCCATCAGATCGGGGGCGAACAGCTCGGTGAGCGAAGACGCCACCGCCTCTACCCACGGGCGGGTCCGCGTGAAGTTCACGTAGGCGTCGACCGCGAACCGTGCCCCGGGAACCAGGTGTCGGTGGTCCAGGATTTCCTCGCGGGTAAGTCCGGCGGCCTCACCGAGGCGCAGCCACGCCTCGATGCCGCCCTCGCCCGCGGCGGTGCCGTCGTGGTCGACGATCCGGCGGATCCAGCGGCGGCGGACCTCGATGTCGGGGCAGTTGGAGAGGATCGCGGCGTCCTTGCGGGGGATGTTCTCCTGGTAGTAGAAGCGGTTGGCCACCCAGCCCCGGATCTGGTGGTCACTCAGCCGGCCCGCGTTCATCCGAACGTGGAACGGGTGCTGGTCGTGGTACCGCTGTGCGTGCGCCCGCAGCGTCTCGACGAAACCGTCGAGACCGGTTGTCGTGCTGGTCATCCTCGTTGCCGTCGTCACGCTTGTTGTCGTCACAGCATCACACCTCCACCTCGAGGCCGTCCATGGCCACCTCCATGCCGCTGTCCTCCACGACCCGCCGTTCCGGCGTGTCCGCCAGCAGGATCGGATTGGTGTTGTTCATGTGTACGAAGATCGTGCGTGCCACGCCCAGCGACGGGATCTGGGCAAGACTGCCGTCCGGGCCGTCGATGGGGAGGTGACCCATCTCCCGGGACGTCTTGCCCGCCAAGCCGAGCCGGATCAGTTCGTCGTCGCGCCAACAGGTTCCGTCGATCAGCAAGCATGCGCAGCCCGAGATCTCCGCGCGCAGCGCCGCCGTCAGTGCCTGTACCCCAGGCAGGTACACCACCGTCCCCCCGCTGCGCTCGTCGGTGAACCGGTAGCCCACGACGCGGCCGTTGTCCGCCCCCGGCCCGAATCGGACCCGCTTGGTGGTGGGCACGTCGAACGGCTGGCAGGACAGCCCGTCGGCCATGGGTACGTCATCGCCGGGGGCCATCGCCAGCCACTCGACCGGGCAGTAACGTTCGAGCGTGCGTAGCAACCCCGAGCCCTCACACAGCGTCGTGTGCACTGCCGGCGTGGCATAGAGACGCAGGGCGCCGGCCTCCCGGAGCAGCAGCAGGCCCAGCGTGTGATCCAGCTCCGCATCGGTGAGCAGCACCGTGTCCAGTGGCGTCGCCCGGTCGCCGTCGTGCGGGTGCAGGCCGGGGAAGGCCTCGATCTGGGTGTGGATGTCGGGCGAGGCATTGATCAGGAACCACCGGTGCCCGTCGGCGCTGACCGCGACCGACGACTGAGTGCGCGCGACACCGGCCCCCGAGCGTACCGCCGTGCATACCGGGCAGCCGCAGTTCCATTGCGGGGAACCACCTCCCGCTGCCGAGCCCAGCACCCGCAGCAACATCCTGGCACTCCGTCCGTGGTCGTTCCCGAGGCGCAGGAGGGCGCCCGACCCAGGTCTGGCGCCCTCCGCGTCCCGCTGGCTAGTCCTCCAACTGGGCGATGTACATGGTCACCTCGGGTGCGACTCCGACCTCGTCGAACTCGGGTGTCTCCCACACAGCGACCTGAGACTCCATGGATTCACCTCCTCTCGGCCGATTCGCGGCGGGTTCCGGCAGGCGCTACGACGATTCCGGCAGGGCGAACACGATCACGGCGCTCCCGTGCCCCGCGCCGAGCATGCCGGGCAGGAACCCCTCGGCCCAACCGCCCCAACCGACCGGTACTGCCACGTACTGCCTCCCGTCGACCATGTAGGTCGTCGGGCTGCTGTGGTGGCCGCTGCCGCACTGGAACTGCCACAGCAGTTCACCGCTGCGGGCGTCGAGTGCGTTGAACTCGCCGGAGGGCTCGCCCGCGAACACCAGGTCACCGCCGGTGGCCAGCGTCGACGCGCACATCGGAAGTTCATTGCGCCAGCGCCACTTCTCGTCACCGTTGGCGTCGAACGCGCTGATCGACCCGGTCATGTCCTCGATGTCCACCTGAACTCCGGCGCCCCAGTACGGGATGCTCTCCTTGAACTCCCGGCGCCGCCGGGTCGCCGTGGCGCCGGTGTCCTGGACCGGGACGTAGAACAGTTCGGTCCTCGGACTGTAGGAAGCGTGCGTCCATTCCTTGGCACCTGCTGGCCCCGGATAGAAGTGAACCGGTTCCCCTTCCTTGTCCGGGTACCTCCTTGGTGTCACCTGGCCGTCCCGCGTGATCGCCCCCCAGTCGATCCGATCCACGAAGGGAGTGATCTGGATCAGTTCGCCGTCGCTGCGGTCGAGGACGAAGAAATAGCCGTTCTTGTCGAAGTGCCCGAGCAGTTTGCGTCCGTTGTGCTCGAACAGGATGCACTCGGCGATGCTGTCGTAGTCCCACACGTCGTGCGGCGTGCACTGGTAGTGCCAGCGGATCTGACCGCTGTCCACGTCGACGGCGACGATGCTGTCGGTGAAGAGGTTGTCGCCTTCCCGGACGTCGCCGTCGAAGTCGGGCGCCGGATTTCCGGTACCGATGTAGAGCAGGTTCGTCTCCGGGTCGAATGTGCCGGTGAGCCAGCAGTTCGCACCGCCCCGCGCCCACGCCTCGCCGTCGGCGGGCCAGGTCTCCGAGCCGGGCTCTCCAGGCTTCGGCACCATGTAGCGGCGCCACTGGTGCTCGCCGGTTTCGAGGTCGAACGCGTCGAGGTGGCCCCGTACGCCGAACTCACCACCGGAACTCCCGACGATGACCATGTTCTTCACGATCAGTGGGGCGACCGTCGCGCTCTCGCCGGCCCGCACGTCACCGAAGGTCTTGTCCCAGACCCGCTTGCCGGTGGTGGCGTCCAGCGCCAGCAGGCGAGCGTTCGCCGTGACGAAGAAAACCTTCCCTGATGCCACGGCAACACCACGGTTCACGTTCCCGCAGCACAGGGACACGTCGAACGGGACCGCATGCTTGTACCGCCAGATCTCCACACCCGTCTTCGCGTCGAGGGCCCAGACCCAGCCGTCCCAGCCGGAGACGAACATGACCCCGTCGACGATGATCGGGGCGGCCTCGAACGAGTAGGTGGACGCACCCGCGATCAGACCGGTCGAGCCGGCCTGGAAGATCCATGCGGGGACGAGCCGCTTGACGTTCTCCGTATTGATCTGATCCAGCGGGCTGTACCGCTGTCCGTTGTAGGCGCCGTAATAGGTGAGCCAGTTCTGCGGCTCCGCTCGGGCATTGAGTATGCGCTCGTAGTTGACGCCCGCCACCACCGGCGGCGCGACTTCACCGCCCGCGACCTTGCCACTCAGGTTCCCCTGGTCGATGGCCTCGCCTGCGTCTACGTACTCGACTGTCATGTCCTCCTCCTCTCTATGGCCGCGGCTGTGCCGGACGGTCGAGGCGGGCCTCCGGCGGCGCGTCCCCGAGGACGACGATGGCGCCGGTCAGCCCGCGGCCCTCGTCGTTGCCCGTCGGGGAGCTGAACCAGTAGTAGCCCGGCCCGTCGAGGTTGAGCGTCGCCCGTCCCCGCGAATGGTTCACCAACCAGATGAACTTTCGATCGCCATTGCTCGGCAGGAGCGCGCAGTGCGTGTTCTGATCGTCGTTGATGAGCTCAAGTTCGATATCCCCGCCATGGGGCATGACCAGAATGGCTGGATCCCAGCTCAGCTCGTCCCGGTTGATACGAATGGTGGCGTGCAGGCGACCATCCGATCCCTCGGCAGCCTGCCCGATCGTTCCGGTTCCCAGCACGCGACCCAGCGATGCTTTGTTCTGTGTGTTCAATCCGAGCCTGTTCAGCAGGTCGGATCGCTCATCCATGGTTGTCATCGGGCTTCACACTCCTCGTCCCGAATCCTGCGTCGACTTCGCATCGGCCGCGCCGATCCACCCGTGCGACGGCCTCGCATTGTCGCATGGCAATTGTTCATATTTTGATCGGCGCTTTTAACGGTGTCCGATTTCGGGCTGTAAATCAGTGGTCAAATTGCACGTTACGCTGGATGAATCACGCCGACAAGGGTGGGATCGAACGCGTGCCCGCTGCTGCCGCTCGCCTACGACGAACTACCGCTCGTACCCGATGTGCCACCGCCCACAGACTGGGGCGCACGGCACCCCGTCGCGCCTTCCCATGCCCGAAGGAGGATCAGGCCAGGTCGTATCGATCGAGATTCATGACCTTGTCCCACACGGCGACGAAGTCGCACAGGAACTTCTCCGCCGCGTCGTCGCTCGCATAGACCTCGGCGATGGCACGTAGCTCGGAGTTCGAGCCGAAGACGAGGTCGACCCGGCTGGCTGTCCATTTGACATCACCGCTGGTGCGGTCGATGCCCTGGAACATCTCCGCAGTCGCGGACGTCGGCCGCCATGCCGTGTCCATGTCGAGCAGGTTCACGAAGAAGTCATTGGTCAGCGCCCCTGGCCGGGACGTGAGGACCCCGGTCGGAGAGTGCTGGTGGTTCGCGCCGAGGACGCGTAGGCCACCCAGGAGAACAGTCATCTCGGACACGCTCAGATTCAGCAGGTTCGCACGGTCGACCAGCAGATGTTCGGACGGCAGCCGCAGGCCTTTCCCGCGATAGTTGCGAAATCCGTCCGCGGCCGGCTCAAGCGCGGCGAAGGACTCAGGGTCGGTCTGTTCCTGCGTCGCGTCCGTACGTCCTGGCGTGAACGGGACCTGGAGCGCGTGGCCGCCTGCCTCGGCAGCCCGCTCGACGGCGGCGCACCCGCCGAGCACGATCAGGTCGGCCAGCGAGATCTTCATGCCCTGTGGCTGGGAGCCGTTGAAGGACTCCGCGATCCTCTCCAGTGTGAGTAGCACCTGCGCCAAGTCGTCGGGGTCGTTGACAGCCCAGTGCCGCTGCGGCTCAAGGCGGATACGCGCCCCGTTCGCTCCTCCGCGCCTGTCGCTGATGCGGAAGGTGGAGGCCGACGCCCACGAGGTGCGGACGAGTTGGGAGACCGACAGCCCGGAGTCGAGGATTTGCTTCTTGAGCGAGGCGATGTCGGCCGCCCGGACGAGTTCGTGGTCCACGGCGGGGACGGGGTCCTGCCACAGCAGCGTCTCGTCGGGCACGAGCGCTCCGAGATAACGCTGGATCGGACCCATGTCCAGGTGCGTCAGCTTGAACCAGACCCGGGCGAACGCGTCCGTCAGCCGGTCCGGGTCTTCCAGAAAACGCCGCGAGATCGGCCCGTAGACCGGGTCGAACCGCAGCGCGAGGTCGGTCGTGAGAATCGTCGGAACATGCGTCTTCGACGGATCGTGGGCGTCCGGCACGGTGCCGGTCCCGCCGCCGTTCCTCGGGACCCACTGCCACAGATCGGCGGGGCTCAGCTCCAGGTCCCATTCGTAGCCGAAGAGTGTCTCGAAGAAGCTGTTGTCCCACCGCGTCGGAGAGGGTGTCCACGTTCCCTCGAGCCCGCTGGTGATGGTGTCCGCGCCCTTGCCGGTGCCGTAGCTGCTCGCCCATCCCAGGCCCTGTTCTTCGAGGCAGGCGCCCTCGGGTTCCGGGCCCAGATGCCTGTCCGGGTCGGCGGCGCCGTGGGTCTTGCCGAACGTGTGCCCACCCGCGATCAGCGCGACGGTCTCGTCGTCGTTCATCCCCATGCGTCGGAACGTCGTGCGGATGTCCCTGGCCGCGGTGAGCGGGTCCGGGACGGTGTTCGGGCCCTCCGGGTTGACGTAGATGAGACCCAACTGCACGGCGGCCAGCGGGTTCGCCAGTTCCCGGACGCCGCTGTGGCGCTCGTCGCCGAGCCAGGTGCGCTCGGGACCCCAGTAGACGGCCTCATCCGCCGCCCAGCCGTCCGCGCGACCGCCGGCGAAACCGAAGGTCGGCAAGCCCATCGTCGTCAGTGCGCGGTTGCCCGCGAAGATCATCAGGTCGGCCCACGAGATCTTGCGGCCGTACTTCTTCTTCACCGGCCACAGCAGCCTGCGCGCCTTGTCGAGATTGCGGTTGTCCGGCCAGCTGTTCAGCGGCGCGAAGCGCTGCATGCCGGCAGCCGGGCCGCCCCGGCCGTCGTCGACGCGGTATGTCCCCGCGCAGTGCCACACCATCCGGATCACGAATGGCCCGTAGTGACCGAAGTCGGCCGGCCACCACTCCTGCGAGGTCGTCAGCACATCGTCGACGTCGCCGGCCAGCGCGTCGAGGTCGAGGGTACGGAACTCCGCCGCATAGTCGAAGTCCTGGCCCATCGGGTCGACCATGGCCGGGTCGGGTCGGAGGATCTTCAGGTTGAGCCGGTTCGGCCACCAGTCGTGGTTGTCCAGGCATCCGGCAGGGTGAGCGTCGTGCCCGGCTGAGACGGGAATGTCGAGGCCGCCCCCACCTTCCTTCTTCATCTCGTCGACCGCGGCGTCCGAGTTGTCAGACACGGGAATCCCTCCGGGAACGATGGGGCTGCCGGACCTCAGATGTCCAGCGCACGGCGTACGGCCGGTGCGTTTCGCCGGGAAACCGGGACCATCTCGTTCGCCCTGCCGTCCATGACCAGCAGCAGTTCGCCCTTGAGCCCGCGCTCGATCTCCCGGATGCGACTGAGGTTGACCACGTAGCGGCGGTGCACCCGCAGGAAGCCGACATCCGCCAGCTCACCGTCGAGCTTGTCCAGGCTCTGGGAGGCCGCTCGCAGTCGGCCTTGAACGGTGGACAGCCACACGTCGCTCCCTTCCGACTCGGCGTAGGAAACCTCCGGCAACGGCAACAGCACCATCCGGTTGTCGCGCAACGCGACCAGTCGGCGAGGCCGCATCCGGGGGTGCGCGGGCTCCTCCGCAGGGGGCAAGGGAGCCCCTTCGGAAGCACCGAACGAGACGAGATTCCCGATCAGGCAGCCGAAGGTGAAGACGGGGCGGATGCTGATCGGGGTCGGCTCGTCGGCCAGGTGGGTGAAGATCTGCGTCGAGCCGACCCAGTCGGCATTGCGGAGGGCCTGCTTGCTGGCATACCGGGCGGCCCCGATCAGCTCCGGCAAACCAGGGTTCCAGCGCAGCGTGGAGTCGACCGCCGGGGTGGATGCCGGGACGCCCATGAGCACACTTGCGGTGTCGTCGGCGATCACCACCTTGCCGGCGGTGTCCACCGCGGCGAGCGGCCTGCTGGAGTGTGCTCTTGCCTGTGTGTAGGCGGCGACCAACTCCGCGCCGCTGTCCCGGGCGCGTCTCTTGAGCGTGCGCTGGGTCTTGGCGACCGCGTTCGCCAGCCAGCCGCCGGTGGACGCGGGAAGCTGCCTGCGCCAGCAGGAGAGGTTCAGGCTCGCGATGGGCTCCCCGGTCACCACGTCACGCACCGCGATGCCGGCGCACACCCAGTTGTGGAACGCCTGGCGCCAGTGTTCCGCGCCCCTGATCAGTACCGGACCATGTGCCTCCAACGCCGTGCCCATGCCGTTCGTGCCGGCAGCGGATTCCGACCAGCAGAACCAGGGCGCGAGGTTGGAGTCGGTTGCTCTGCCGATCGTGGCCTGGTCGCCCCACACGGCCAGGATCCGGCCGGTGGTATCGGTGACCGAGACGACGCCACCGAGGTTGCCCACTTCATGTGCCACGGACGCGGCGCGAAAACCCAGCTCGGCGAAGACAACATCGTGTTCGGGCGTGTGGTCGAACTCCGCGACGGCCACGGGAGCTCCGGTCAGATGGGGGTCCACCCGATATTGCTCTCGGCAGCGATGCCAGGAGATCGCCACCACAGGGCGGACGCCCGGGACTTGATCTTCGCCGTGCACGAACCGTTCCCACGCCGCGAAAACGCCGCCGTTGCCGGGGCTCGGCCCCACGGGCTCAAGCCGATGTACATCCCTCATGGTGCGGAACCGCCTTTGGTCCATCCCAACATCCGACGGCGTGCGCGGTCACAGACCGGTTCTCGATTGTATGTCCGGTTGGCGGCCTACGCACTCACCCGGCTGTAACAGACGTAACATATCGACGTGACGAACGAAGCAGCTCGAAACTGGTTGCTGATCAGCGTCTCCACGGCCGGGGCCGCCGGTACGCTGCGGGTACAGGTCTGGCGCAAACTGCGCTCCCTGGGTGCCCTGTACCTCCAACAGTCGGTATGCCTGCTGCCCGTCCGACCTGAGGTTGTGCGTGAGGTGCACCGACTGGTCGACCGCATCCGCCACCAAGAGGGCACCGCGCGAGTCCTGTCGATGGCTTTCACCGACCGCGCCGAAGAGGACGCGGTGATCGCCGAGTTCAACACCGCCCGCGACGCCGAGTACTCCGAAGTCCTCAGCCGCCTTCCCGCGTTGCACCAGGAACTGGCCGACGAACGGGCTCGCGGCAACGCCACATACGTCGAGGTCGAGGAATCGGAGGCCGACCTGGAACGGTTCCGTACCTGGCTGTCCAAGATCGCCGGCCGCGACTATTTCGAGGCTCCCGGCGGCCTCGCCGCCCGCGATGCGGTCGAGCAGGCCGCCGCCGACCTGGCCGCGTTCGAGGAAGCCGCCTTGCGCGCGGAAGCCCCCGAACTCGGCCAGGCACCGACCGGCGAGCAGACGCCGTACTTACGAGTGGTGGGCCAGCCGTGACCGGCTCGTTCTGGTGGGACCTGGTCATCGGCATCCCCGCTGCCCTGCTGTTCCTGTGGCTCGCCCTGGTTCTCGTGCTGCTCACCATCCGTCCGCACGGCGGACTGCTGCGGGAGGTGTTGCGTGTACTACCGGACGTGTTGCGCCTGGTGCACCGGCTCGCGTCGGACCAGACTTTGCCCCGAGGCGTGCGTTTCCGGCTCGGTCTGCTGCTGGCCTACCTGGCGTTGCCGATCGACCTGATCCCCGACTTCATCCCCGTCCTGGGCTACGCCGACGACGCCATCGTCGCCACGGCCGTGCTGCGCAGCGTCGTCCGCCACGCCGGCCTCGACGCCGTCCGCGCGCACTGGCCCGGTACCGACGACGGCTTCGCCGCTGTCGCCCGCCTCACCGGCCTGCACCGTCAGGCATGATCACCCGATCCCCACAGGTGGTCCGCGCCATCGGCGGCGTGCCAGGACCTGTCAGAGCGCTACTGCCGCCGCCCGCCGGCCCTGACCGTCCTTGCGATCATCGTGCCGAACTGGTCCACGGCCACGGCCACGGCCGGTCGTGTCCGGCCCTCACCGGGCGCGGTCGGTGATTCCCTCTTAACCGGCTAATAGCATCGTTTGCTCTGGTCAGCGACACGTCACGGTAGTGTGACCTGCCCGTCGATGGTGGTCATCGCTGGTACGGCTGTTCCCCATGACCAGGAAGGCCGATCTATGGCTGGAAGAACGCGACGGTGGCTGGGCGTTGGCCGGGTCGATCGCATCCCGGTTCGGGCTGGTGGATGAGTATCTGGCGCATCTGGTCGACCGGAGGTGCTGCTGCGGTTCCCGCGTGCCTGTCGGGACGCCACGGTGCCGGGTCGGCCGGGGCCGAACGTGGTCCGGCTGTCAGGCCGTCGGATGGATCAGTACGCCGCCACCGATCAACCGCCGACTGGCGGCCATCTCGGGATTGTTCACCTGCGCCGCGATGCGTGATCCGGACCTGACAAATCCGGTGCCGAAGGGTCGGGAAGCACGCTGGCGCGTATCGGGTGAACGCGGTGGCATGCCGTGCGTCGGCCCGAGAACCGATCATCACTGTGGCGCGAGGCCCGCCGTGTGCCCCGGGCACTGTCGCAATCGGACGCCGCGGAATTGTTGGCGAGTTTCCGGTCGTGGCGGGACCGCGCGATCGCCGGGCTGATGCCCTACTGCGGACTGCGCTCGGCCGAAGTGCTGGGCTTGGACGTCACGGACGTTGACATCGGCGGCCGATGGCTGCGGGTGACCGGCAAGAGCCAGGCCGAACGCCGGGTCCGTCGGACGCCGATGTCGCCTCGGTCATCCAGGCGCATCTGCTGGCCGAGCGGCCCGAGTCCGGTAGTCGTCGCCTGTTCCTGGTGGCCAACGGGCCACATCGGGGTCAGCCGGTGCGTTGGCTGATCTCCCACAGTCGCTGGCCGTTGTCGCCGTTGACCGGTACGGCGATGTTGACGGCGCGTTATTACCTTCGTGTTGAACCCGTTCGATCTTGGCCGGCACCAGGACCGGGGAGTATGCCGTGAGCCAAGGGGCTGGCGGCGTTCGTCCTGACAGCGGTCCTGCCGCGTGTCCCTACGCGGTGATCTGGACGGCCGGCGTACGTGGCCGGGTGCGAAACTTGACTAGTGTTCTTCGTCATGAGCGGCAATTCGACGGCGACCGACGACGAGGTTGTCACCGTCAGCCAGCGGCAGTCGCTGCTGGCCAGACCGAGCGCGTGGGTGGCGGTTCAGCCGCAGCCGGTCGCCGTGCGTGGCATCACGTCGGCCGCCGGCATCGCGATCCAGGGGCTGGTGCGGTTCTGCTACAGCCTGCTCATCGGCCGTATCCTGCCGGCCGGCTTCCTGTCCGCGACGAACAGCGCCATCTCCACGGCGATGCTGTCCACACTGCTGTGGCCGACGTCGCTGGGCTCGGCGGCCGGGAAGTTCCTGGCCAGGGAGTCGCTCTCGGTCGAGCGCACCGCGGTGCTCACGCACTACCTCGGCCGGTTGTGCGTGCTGACGTCGATGGCACTTGGCGTGGTGGCCGCCGGCGTGACGTTGACGTGGTTGCAGCCAGGCGAGGTGGCCACCGCCGTGTTCGTCGGCCTGCTTACGCTCGGCTGGTCGGGGTACACGTTCGTGCGGGCCGCGCACTACGCGACCAACCGGGTGGCCAGGGCGACCCTGTGGGATGCCCTGTCCTTCCTGGTGTCGGTCGTCGGCCTCGTCGTGGTGCTGAAGCTGCACGCCAACAGCTTGCTGCTCCTGCCGCTCACTGTCGGCTACCTCGGGTACTCGGCGCTCGGCTGGCCGACGGGCAAGGTCGGCGAGCTGGACGAGACGCTGCGGCGGGAGATCAACAGGTACGTTGTGTGGGGCGTGATCGGGTCTCTCACCACTGGCGGATTCCTGCAGCTCACGATGGTGCTTGCCGAGCAGACGGGCGACAAGACCAGCGCCGATGCCTACGCCGCGGCGCTGACCCTGGCTACCCCGGCGTCGATGATCGGTTCGGTGCTGAGCCTGTTGCTGCTGCCCGCGCTATCCGGTGCGGTCGGCAGGGGAGACCTGGCAGCGGTGCGCCGGCAGACCGACCAGGCCAACCGTGGCCTGATCGCGCTGGTCGGCTGCGTGTTCGGCATGATCATCGTAGGGGGCCGGCTCGTGGTGTCGGCCCTGTGGCCGAACCTGGAGTCGTCGCTGCCGATCCTGGAAGTCCTGCTGGTGGCCACTTTCCTGCCGACAGCAGCGACGGCGTGCACCGAGTCGATCAACTCCTACACCGAGCACGGTGCCCGCACCATGAGCATCATCCGGTCCGGCGGTTTCATCGTGGGCCTGAGCCTGGCCAGCGCGCTGATCCCGATGATGGGCACCATGGGTATCGCGGTCGGCTACCTGAGCGGCATGGTGATCACCGGTGTCGCACCGATCGTGGTGGTGTGGCGGCGAGACCGCCAGCGCTGGACGTCGCTGATGGTCCGCGTGGTGGCCGGTGCCGTGCTCGTGGTCGTCGGCGTGCTGCTGCGCGACCGGTGGCACTCCGGGGCGTCCTGGCGCGACCTGCTGGTCACCGTGGCTTTCGGGGCGTGCTGGCTGGGCCTGCTCGGGCGGGACCTGCGGTCGATCCTGCCGCGCGGTGGCCCACGGCTCCACGCTGCCATACGCGAATCCTGAGCGTCCCGGCCACCGCTGGGTCAGCGGGCGTACAACTCGACGAACTGCTCGGCGACGGTCGCCTCGCTGAACCGGGCGCTCACCGTGGCCCGAATCCTCTCCGGAGCCACACCGGCGAACGCTTCCCTGGCCTGCAACACGGCTTCAGCCAGCGTTGCGGGATCGGCGGCCTTGGCGATCACGCCGTTGGTCGCATCGACGTAGTCGGTGTAGCCGCCGGCGTCGGGCAACACGACGGGGCGCCCGCAGGCGATCGCCTCGGCCGCCGAGGTCAGGAAATTCTCTGCGGCGGTCGGCAGGAAGAACAGATTCGCCGCCCGCACATGCTCGGCCACCCGGTCCGGGGGCACCGCTCCGGTCAGGCGAACCCGCTCCCGCACGCCCAATTCGGTGGCCGACCGGTCCACCCGGTCGCGCAGCGGTCCGTCGCCCACCCAGGTGAGATGGACGTCGACGCCCCTGGCTACCAGGGCCGCAACGGTCTCCACAGCCAGCAGTGGCTGCTTACGATCGGTCAGCGCACCGACCGCCACCAGCCTGAGCGGTGTCCAGAGCAGTGGCTCCCCCACGGAGAACGAGTCGGCCACGACGCACGGGATGACCCGCATCGCGTCACGGCGGGTGAACCGCGCCATGGCGGTCGCGAGATCCTCGGTCACCGCGCTCACCCGCCGCGGCAGCCGCAACAGGTGCCGCGCCGCCGCGACGCGCTGCCACAGGCCGCCCACCCGTTTCGGATCGGTGACGCCGTTCCAGTGCTCCGTATGCACCCACCGGTCACTGATCTGCGGATACAGCGTCGCGAGCACGCCGACCGTGCTGAACGCCATGCTGTGCACGACATTGGCGTCGGCGCACAGCCGGCGCAGCGCGGACAGACTCCGGATCATCGCCGCCGGATGGCGCGGACTGAACGGCAGCCTGGTCATGGTGAGACCGCTGTGGGTGTCCGTCCGCGCCGGAGCGCCGGACCCGAGCCGCACATGGACCACCCGGATGTCGTGATGCCTGGCGATGGCCTGGGCGTGCGCCACGTTGAACGGCGCGACGCCCGGCCGGTCGTCGCTCGGGAACCAAGTACTGACGACGAGAACCCGGCGACGCGACCTCCCCGCGGCGAGAACGGCAGGCTGGCTGCCCTCCGGTGTCATCCCTGGGCCGTCCACGAACCCATAGCGGTGTGCATCGGCGCCCCCTCGCTCGTCCGATCAAACAGGACAACAGGAACGGTCATCGTATAGTGCCTGAAGTTCCCTCCGAACAGTGGACAGGTGATCAAGCAGCGTTCGCTGCGCCTGTCAGGGACCGCTCGTAGCGGAACAGGAGCTATTGTCAATACCGGTGTTGTGTCCTGAACGTGAAGGAGATGTGGGTGTAGGCGACTGAACCGCACACCCCGCTTCTTGCGTGGGTCGGGCACCGACTCCAACACCTCGAGCAAGCCGCTGCGCGCCTGTGGTGCGACCTCACCCAGTGGAGTCAGATCGGTGCCCCGCTCACCGGTCACGACACCACTGTCCTGGCCGTCGCTTCGGCACCGCGGACGGAGACCTCGTGGCGCTGTCCGGCAGCGAGGACGGAGTCGACGCGGTCGCCTTCGGTGTCCTGGACGGTCGACCGATCGTGCTGGCGGGCGACAGGGCGCACCGTGCGGGTGTGGGACCTGCGTGCGCACGCAGCACTCGGCACCGAAGTGCCTGCCAGGTTCGCCGCCGAACTGCCGGTCACGTGGACGGACCCGGACACCGGCGACACCTGTTCACACCGGACAGGCCGGTCATCTTCGCCTACCACGGCTATCCGTGGCTGATCCACCGCCTGACCTACCGGCGGACCAACCACGACAACCTGCACGTGCGCGGCTACAAGGAGGAGGGCACCACCACCACGCCCTTCGACATGCTGGTGCGCAACGATATGGACCGCTTCCAACTGGTCATTGACGTCATCGACCGCGTGCCCGGTCTCGGTGCGGGCGCGGCGCGGATCCGGCAGGACATGGTCGACAAGCGCCAACGACACCGCCTCTGGATCCGCGAGCACGGTGAGGACATGCCCGAGGTGCGTGACTGGACGTGGCACCAGGACTGACCTCGCCCCGGTGACGGACATTGGAGGAGGACATGGGCGGCGATCCGCTGTGCGGACTGAGCTACCTGAGGACCGAGGCACCGACAGCGAAACAACGGTGCGATGCGGTCCTCGTGGTGGCAGGGCAGGCGAAGGACGCCGCTGACCTGATCGACCTGCTGCAGATGCTCGGCCTCAGCCCGTCCGACGCCAGACCATCCTCGATCGAGTCTGTCAAAACCGTCGCCCCGGTATACGCGGCGGGGTTTCTCGCCGAGCTCGCCGCGCTGCTGGCCGAGTCGCGCCGGCAGACGGCGTGCACGTCGAGGCATCCCGGACGAACTGGTGCAGAAGGGCGGTGAACCGCTGGTGATCGACGACATCGTGCTGGATCAGTCCGGCATCGCAGTACGAGAGACCCAC
>DASUJK010000468.1:0-22538 GCA_036279295.1 Pseudonocardiaceae bacterium
GGTCTGCCCAGCAGTGCGGCGGGCTCGTCGTACTGGGCCAGCAGACCGCCGGTGCGGAACACCGCGACCTTGTCGCCGATCTTGATGGCCTCGTCGATGTCGTGTGTGACGAACACGATGGTCTTCGCCAGATCGGCCTGCAGGCGCAGCAGTTCCTCCTGCAGGCCCTCCCGGACGATCGGGTCGACGGCACTGAACGGCTCGTCCATCAACAGGATCGGCGGATCGGCGGCCAGCGCCCTCGCCACACCGACACGCTGCTGCTGGCCACCGGACAGCTGGGCCGGATAACGCCTGGTCAGCTCCGCGGGCAGCCCGACGAGGTCGAGCAGTTCGGCAGCGCGGGCCCGAGCGGCCCGCCGGCTGGCACCGGTCAGCACCGGCACGGTGGCCACGTTGTCCAGCACCGTGCGGTGCGGGAACAGGCCTGCCTGCTGGATGACGTACCCGATGCCCCGGCGCAACACGGGCGGATCGGAGGACGTGATGTCCTTGCCGTCGATCAGGATGTGCCCGGACGTGGCGTCGATCATCCGGTTGATCATGCGCAACGACGTGGTCTTGCCGCAGCCGGACGGCCCGACGAACACCGTGATCTTGCCGGCGTCGATCGTCATGTCCAGTTCGTGCACTGCGACCGTGCCGTCGGGATACTGCTTGGTCACGGCCTGGAACTCGATCACCCGAGATCCTCCCGGTCGTGACGGCCACTCGCCGGCCGCCGCAGGTTCGCAAAACCCTAGCCGTCGGCACCGACGGTTGCAGGACGTTTCAGCATCTGATCACACACTCGTGACATTTTGCCCACACAATGCTCACGAGCTGGCTCCCGGCACGGCCAATACACCGGTCTCCAGTTGCGTGTGGAACTCCCGCAGCGGGACCGCCCTGGAGAACAGCCAACCCTGGTAGGCGTCCACGCCCATGCCGCGCAGCACGTGGAACTGGGTGGCCGTCTCGACCCCCTCGGCGACACAGCTGCGGCCCATCGCCCGCGCCATGTCCACGACGGCACTGGCCACCGCGAAGTCGGATGGATCACTGCCCACACCGGCCACGAACCGCTGGTCCACCTTGATGATCTGCGCCGGCAGGTCCTTCAGCCGGGCCAATGAGGAGTAGCCGGTGCCGAAGTCGTCCACAGCGAACCGGACACCCCGGCCGACCAGGTCGGCCATCGTGGTCAGCGTGCGGGAGGGCAGGTCCACCAGACTGGTCTCGACCAGCTCCAGCACCACCCTGTCCCACTCGATCCCGGCCTGCAGCACCGCGTTCGCCACGATGTCCACGAACTCCGGGTCACCGGGCAGTAACCCGGCCAGGTTCACCGCGACGGCCACCGGCCGCCCGCCCGGTGCCTGCCAGTTGGCCGCGTCCCGCAGCGCGGTGCGCAGGACCCAACGGTCCAGTTCCCGCAGCAGTCCGCCCTGTTCGGCAACCGGTAGGAACACGTCCGGCGCCAGCATTCCGCGGTCCGGGTGGGACCATCGGATCAGCGCCTCGGCGGTCTGGATGGTGCCGTCCGGGCCGACCACCGGCTGGAAGTGCAGTTGCAGGCCGTCGCCGGACAGCGCGTCCCGCAGTTGGCCCTCCAGGTGCACCTGCCGGTCGGCCGACGCGATCAGCGCGGCACTCGCCGTCGCCACTCGCCCGGCACCGCGCTTCTTCGCCTCGAACATCGCCGCGTCGGCGAATCGCAGCAGGTCAGCGCCGGTGGTCGGGCCACCGTTGGGCACCGCGGCACCGATCGTGGCGGTGACCCGGACCAGCTGGCCGTGCACCGGGACAGCCGTCCGGAGCAGTGTGGACACGCGGTTGGCCAGGGTCTCCACCCCGCCGACCGCGCCGATGTCCGGGGCGATGATCACGTACTCGTCGCCGGACAGCCGAGCCACCGTGCACCCGTCCGGCAGGCCGCCTTCCAACCGCCGGGCCAGCGCCACCAGCAACTCGTCACCGGCATCGTGGCCGAGGGAGTCGTTGACCCGCTTGAAGTTGTCGATGTCACAGAACAACACGGCGGTCGCGGGCGCGGTCGGGCCGGACAGCAGCCGGCAGAGCAGGTCGTTCACCGCGGCCCGGTTCGGCAGCCCGGTCAGCTCGTCGTGCGTTGCCTGGTGCCGCAGGGTTTCCGCGGCCCGTCTGCGCTCGGTGATGTCCTGGAACACCACCAGCCAGAACCGCTGCCCGTCGTCCTGCACCGACACCGCGATGTGCAGCTCGCAGTACACCGGTTCGCCGTCCGCCCGCACCAGGATCTGCTGCGGAATCCGGTGGGAGCCACGCTCCTGCCCGACACCGATCGACGCGGCGAACGCGTCCGGATCGTCCGGGTGGGACAGCTGGTCGGCGGTCCGGCCACGCAGCTTCTCCAGGCTGAACCCGAGCAGGTCGCACAGTGCGTCGTTGGCGTCCACCAGGCGGGCCGCGTCGTTGAACAGGCCGATACCGACCGGTGTCAGCGCGACCAGGTCGGTGAAGCGCTGGCTGGACCGCAGCATCCTGGTCTCGGCGGCCCGCTGCTCGGTGATGTCCTGCGCGGTGCCGACCACCATGCCGACCGTGTCACCGGCGGTCGCCACGCCGGAACACCGGAAGACCCGTACGGCACCGTCCGGCCGGACCAGCCGGTACTCGCAGTCCACCGCCTTGCGGTCCTTGGCCAGCTTGCTGAACAGGTCGTCCACCCAGGCCCGGTCCTGCGGGTGCACCAGGCTGAGGAACGCGTGGTGCGTGACCGGCGTGCCGGCGGGCATGCCGAACAGCTCGTAGAGCATAGGTGACCAGGTACTTTGGTCGGTCCACGGGTCCCATTCCCAGGTGCCCAGCCGGGCCGCCCGCTGCGCCTCCTCGAACCGCCTGCGGTCGGCCAGCAGCTGCCGCTCCAGCATCCGGTGCTGGGTGACGTCCTGGATGGTGCCCAGCACCTGCGTCGCCGCCCCGCCCGCCGGTGTGGCGTTGCTGCGCACGCGGACCACGTAGATCCGGTCACCGGAGCGGCTGTTGATCTCGAATTCCATCGTCTGCCCCGGTGGGCTGCCCAGCAACCGGTCCTTCAACGTTTCAACCATGGACTCCTGGCGTCGGTCCAGGGCCGCGTCGTCGGGAATCACGCCGGCCTGCGCATACAGCTCGGTGAGCGCGTCACTGCGCACGACGTGCCCGGTGGCCAGGTCGTAGGAGAAGCTGCCCATCCGCGCGATCCGCTGCGCGTCCAGCAGCGCGGCGCGGTCCTCGGCCAGGGTGTGCCGCGCCTCGTACCGGTGGGTCACGTCCCGCGCGTAGCCGGTGACCGCGAGCCTGGCCGCCCCGCTGACCGGCCGGGGCGGTGCCATCGCGTGCATCCAGCGGACCTGGCCGTCGGGCCGGACGATCCGGATCTCGGTGTCCAGCGAGTCGCCGTCCACCTGGTGCCGACGCCAGCACAGCCGGGCGCCGTCCCTGTCGTCCGGGTGGATGAAGTCGAGCATCGTGCGCAGGCACGGTTCCACCGAACCCGGCTCGATGCCGAGCAGGTCGTGCAGGCTCGGTGACCAGATCGTCTCGTGGGTGACGTGGTCGAACTCCCACCAGCCCATCACGGCCAGGCGCTGCGCGTCGGCGAACCGCCTGCGCTCCACGGCCAGCTCGGCGGTGGCCGCGACGATGTCGGACATGTCGGTGAAGAGGACGGCATCCATGCCGGTGGTCGGCACCCGCCAGCGCACCGCTCGGACCGGCACACCGTCACCCTCGCCGAGGGTCAACCGCGTGAAGTCGCCGCCGTCGTCCACCAGCAGATCGTTGATGTTCAGCCCGAGCAGCTTGTCCGGGTCGGCGCCGACCAGCGCGGCGACGGCCGGGCTGGCCCGCATCACCAGGCCGGCCCGGTCCACCAGCAGACTCGGCGCGTCGGGCAGGTCGGGCAGGTTGCCGTTGGCGGTCTGCGACCGCGCCCGGGCAGCCGTGAGCCCCGCACTCACCGGCTGGGCCGGTTGAACCCGCTCGGCCACTGGCTTGCCCTTCCGCATGGGACAGCTACGGCGACCGGGTGACCGAACGCTCCGCACATCCAACGACTGGTCACCCACAGCGTTACGGCCGCCCGGACGTGTCAGCAGGCCGTCACCCGTTGGAAGGACCGTAGCGTGTAATCGGTCCAGAACCCAACGTATGTTGACGACTCTCGTTGACTCTTGCGTCAGCTGTGACGGATTTCGTCGGTAAAAGTGCCGATCCGACTGATCAGAGCGCCCGGACCACCCCGTCAACCACGGCAGCGGCCGCGACCGCGGCGGCGACCTCGATCGCCACCCTCGGGTCGAACGGGCTCGGCACGATGTGGTCGACGGCCAGATCGTCCTCGGCGACCGCCGCGATCGCCTCGGCGGCGGCCAGCTTCATGCCCTCGGTGATCGCCGTGGCACCGGCATCCAGCGCACCACGGAAGATGCCCGGGAAGGCCAGCACGTTGTTGATCTGGTTCGGGAAGTCGCTGCGGCCGGTGGCGACCACGGCGGCGTGCCGGGCGGCCACCGTCGGGTGGATCTCGGGATCGGGGTTGGACAGCGCGAACACGATCGCGTTCGGCGCCATCGTGGCCACCAGGTCCTCGGCGACCGTGGACGAGGACAGCCCGACGAACACGTCGGCACCGCGCAGCGCCACACCGATGTCACCACGCAGGCCGCTCAGGTTGGTCCGGCCGGCCAGCTCGGCCTTCACCGGGTTCAGGTGCTCGCGACCGGCGTGCACGATGCCCCGCGAGTCCAGCACGGTGACATCACCGACACCCGCGGCCAGCAGGATGTTCGCGCACGCCACGCCAGCGGCACCCGCGCCGGAGATGACCACCCGCAGGTCGGGCAGCAGCCGACCGGTCACCGTGGCGGCACCGCGCAGCGCGGCCAGCAGCACGACAGCGGTGCCGTGCTGGTCGTCGTGCATGACCGGGCAGTCCAGTTCCTTGATCAGCCGGGCCTCCAACTCGAAGCAGCGCGGCGCCGACACGTCCTCCAGGTTGATCGCGCCAAAGCTGGGGCGCAGCCGGACCAGCGTCTCGACGATCTCGTCCACGTCGGTGGTGTCCAGCACGAGCGGGATGGAGTCCAGGCCGCCGAACCGCTTGAACAGCGCGGACTTGCCCTCCATCACCGGCAGCGACGCACTGGCGCCGATGTTGCCGAGGCCGAGCACCGCGGTGCCATCACTCACCACGGCGACCAGCCGGTGCGCCCACGTGTAGCGGCGGGCCAGGGACCGGTCCTCGGCGATCGCCCTGCTCACCTGCGCCACACCGGGGGTGTAGGCAATGGACAGCGACTTCGGGTCGGACAGCGGAGCCGTCGCGTCGATGGTGAGCTTGCCACCCTCGTGCGCGGCGAAGATCTCGTCGTCGGTGAGGCCGATGGCCTGCTCGTTCACAGTGGTCAAGACGTTCCTCCTGGCGGAGAGCTTGGGGGCGTTGCCCACCATGACAGCCCGTACTGCAGTACCGGTGGGGTACTGCTGGGGTTCAGGTGGTACGCGGGCGGGTTCGCGCCGGCAGGAAACAGGCGCCGACGCGCGGCCACTCACGCCAGGGGTGCGGCGGAGCCGACGATGCGCACGAGCGCTGCGGTCCGGACAGTTTGCCAGCCACGAGCATGATTGTCAGCGGCGGGGGTCACAGTGGACCACTCATTTCTTGCGAGTGTGGTTCTCGTCCGCAAGCTTTTCTGCTGGTCTTGCTCCGACATGTGGGGCAGCGGGGCGTAGCTAGGCTGTGCGCATGCAGGTGCGTGAGTTGTCCATCCCCGACGTGTACGAGTTCAGCCCGACGGCGTTCCCGGACGACCGTGGCCTGTTCGTGGCACCGTTCCAGGAGAGCGTGTTCCTGGATGCGGTCGGCTACCCGCTGCGCGTCGCGCAGACCAACCACAGCGTGTCCAGGCGGGGCGTCATCCGGGGTCTGCACTTCGCCGACACACCGCCCGGCCAGGCCAAGTACGTGTACTGCCCGACCGGCGCGCTGCTCGACGTCGTCGTCGACATCCGGGTCGGGTCGCCCACGTTCGGCAAGGTGGACACCGTGCTGCTGGATTCGACGTCGTACAAGGCGGTGTACGTCTCGGAGGGCCTCGGGCACGGTTTCGTCGCGCTGACGGACAACACGGTGATGTCGTACCTGTGCACGACGGGCTACAACCCGGGCGGCGAGCACTGCATCAACCCGCGGGACCCGGCCATGAAGCTGCCGTGGCCAAGTGACATCGAGCCGATCCTGTCCGGTAAGGACGCGATCGCGCCCAACCTGGCCGACGCGCTGGCGGCAGGCATGCTGCCGCGGTACGACGAGTGTGTCGCGTACTACGACGAGCTGCGGATAGCGGCGAAGAACTCCTGAGTGGCGGCTGGTCGGGCGCTGCGTATGGCGACCAGGATCGCGGCCGTCAGCGTCGTCGCCCAGGCCAGCGCGTCGGTGATCACGTCGACGGGCGCGTAGGTGGTGGCGCCCCGGGTGACCGCGCTCAGCAGGCCGATCGTGGTCAGCAGGGTCAGCGCGACCAGGCCGCCTGCGCCCCACCGGCGGCGGTGTCCGATCGCCACGGCGAGTACCAGCAGCGCGAGCGGTGCCGCCACCAGGTCGAGCGGCAGGCGAGCCGGCACACCCAGTCTGACCACGACACTGTCACGGGTGACGAGCACCGCGCACCAGGTGGCGATCTCCAGCGCCGCGGCCAGACAGAGCAGGCTCACAGCGGCTTTCAGTAGGCGGGCCGAGCGTGGCAGGTCGGGCAGCAGTCGCATGCCCAGGCCGCTCCGGATGAGGCCAACAGTTCCCCGGGTGAGGGGCGCTGCCGGCCGTCCCGGGACACCGCGACCAGGACCGCGAGCAGCTCGGCCTCGTGGTCTTCTCGGTACGCCTTCGGGTAGCACGCCAGCCAGCGCCGGTAGCGGGACTCCAGGCGGGTCACGGGTTCACGCTCCGTTCAGGCCGAGGCGGCCCAGCGCCACGGTCGCGTGTGATCGCAGGCGGGCGGCCTCGGCGGCCAGGGTGCGGCTGCCGTCGGGGGTGAGCCGGTAGTAGCGGCGGAGGCGGCCGTCGACGACCTCCTCGCGGTCCACCTCGACCAGGCCTTCGGTGCGCAGGCGGTCCAGTGCGGTGTAGAGGGTGCCTGCCTTGAGTTGGACCTGACCTGCGGAAAGTTCGGTGACGTCGGTGATGATGCCGTAGCCGTGTTGGCTGCCGCCGGCGAGCGCTGTGAGGACCATGAAGGTCGCCTCGTGCATCGACCTCTTACTCATACCAGCACTATATGTAGTCCAACTGACTATGTCTAGGTCGTCTTCCCGGGCCGCGGCCAGAGCCGTGCCTTGACCACACCCAGGACGGTCGCGGGCCCCAGCTCACGCGAATCGGTCGAACCGAACATGTTGTCCCCCACGACGAACCAGGTGCCGCCGTCGTCGGGGTGGATGGCGCGCTTGATGGAGAGCTGGCCGGGTCTGGCCGCCCACTTGACCAGCACGACGTCCCGAGTGCTGATTGCGGTGGTCCGCCGGACCAGCACGACGTCCCCGTCGGCCAGCGTCGGCGCCATCGACGGTCCCCGCACCTTCACCCGCCGCCACGGCCACCGGCCCATCCCGTGTGGTGCCCTGTCCGGTGCCAACGATCACCTCCACCTGCCTGGTCGACGCCACGAGGGTAGGGTCGTCGAGTCGGAGCATCCACTGTCAGGAGGCACAATGCGACTGATGTCGCGCATCCTCGGCCCCAGTCTTGAGGCCACGGCCCACTGCGATCTGCCGTGCGGTGTCTACGACCCGGCGCAGGCCAGGATCGAAGCCGAGTCCGTCAAGGCGATCCAGGAGAAGTACCAGGGCAACGAGGACCCCGAGTTCCGTGCGCGGGCGATCGTGATCAAGGAGCAGCGCAGCGAGCTGGTCAAGCACCACCTGTGGGTGCTGTGGACCGACTACTTCAAGCCCCCACACTTCGAGAAGTACCCGCAGCTACACGAGCTGTTCAACAAGGCCACCAAGGCCGCGGGCGCAACGGGCACCAAGGGCTCCATGGACCCCGCCAAGGGCCAGGAACTCCTGGACCTGATCGCCCAGATCGACAAGATCTTCTGGGAGACCAAGCAGGCCTGATGTCAAGGCGGCCAAACTGACGCTGACCAGCCGTTATGGTGGTCGTCAGTTCTCGTCATTGACCATCACTGCTTAACGTCCGACGGCCTGGAGACGGCCTGATCTTGAACGGATCAGCCTCTCCCCTGACCGTCCGACACGAAGACCGACACACGGCCGGTGGAGCCGGGTCAAGGGTCGAAGATCGCGCAGCGACGCGAAGCGCCCTTGATGCGGACCCGCCGGCCGTAGTCATGCTCGGACCAGTCGGGCATGACAATTCATGGACAGCTATCACCCACAAGGGCGTTCTAGCTCAAGTTGAGCCGATCACGGCACTACCGTCCAAACGGATGCACGATCAACGTCCGTATGGGGGGGTGGCCAGTGACGCACTGCGAGCTGCTGATGGCCGCCACACGCAACCCGGTCGCATCCGGCGGACACCGATCCGGTGGCCGGAGGCGCGGAGCGTCGCCGGGCGTCGATCGCCGCGCCCAGCTCACAGAGGTCGACCACGTCCGCGATCGTCACGGCCTGGCCCTCGTCGCCAAGTTGACCCTGTGGCCTTGCGCGCCGCTGGCGGTGGCGCCCCGAGCAGGTGCGGCGTGCCGCGCGCCCGGCGTCCGGCCGAGAGCGGAGCGGCAGGCCGGTGCGCCGGGCGGTCCTTGGCGTCACCAACGCGACCTGACAGCGCGCCGCCGTCGGCGCGCCCTTGATCCCATAGAGCCAAATTCGGCACCGACTCGCATCGAAGTCGACCTGTCGCTGCAGTGGCTCCTCTGGAGTGGCGCCAGGGGTCCGCAGAATCGGCGACAGGAGCATGCGCGCTACGGCGTGACGACATTCGGACGATGGTGCCGAACCAACCGAAAGAGATGACAATGAGTCGAACATGTGTTCGATCAAGTGCTAAACTTGTACAAAGACTGACGACAAGAAGGGTTGGTGAGGCTGGAGAGGACGTCGCCCGGTGACCGCATATGGCTTCAAAGTAATGGAACTGTACGCCACGCCTCCGCGTAGAGATGAAAGGATTTCCTTCACCGAGCCTGTACCAGATGGCCTTTTGTCATGCGTTACCGACACCGCGAATGCCGTGATGATGCAAGGAGAAAGGGACGACACTCGCAATGTGTATTCAAGGATATCGGACGTGCAGCGTAGTAATTGGGGCCTGCTCATCAAGATGAAGGGTGGCACGTTTGGAGAGCCTCGCGAAGTATTCGACGTTGACATGGATGATCCAGAATCACCTACCCGTCCAATTAATCGGAACGACGCGGTGCTGAGCGATTTTCGTACGATTGCAATAATTCCACCTCACGGCGCGGCAGGCATACTTATCGTTGAGACGAGAAGCAGGTCACATCTCACCACACAATTGATGCGGGCATTGAACTACGGCCTGCAAAGCGAAGGCCTTAAACTTCGGATTCTACGTGAAACTACCGACGATTTTGCATGGCGAAATTACCTTGACCAAAGCGATGTAGACATCAAGTCGATCGAGTTGGTCCAAACCACTCAATCGCCAGATAGGACTCGGTTCACTGAGGAAAACGTCAAACGTGCACGCTTGCAATTGGACGTCTTCGATAACTCACCGGTTAAACGACGGGTTGCCCAGGTGCTAAGTGGCATGGTCGGCACAAGTGTGCGCCGCCCACAGCTAGCTGGAATCGTCGGTCTCGCCAACTTCTCGGATGATGATTTCGATCAACAGAAAATCATTTTCGTAAAGGACGGGAAGGAGCGCAAGATCGAAGTCACGACAGGTTGGCCGGCCTTCACCTACACCATCGACACAGACGAACCATTGACCGACTCGGAGTTTGCTCAAGAAACAAGGCAGGTTGCCGGAGAAACGCTCCGCGAACTAAACGTTGACTTCGAACGCAACTATTGGCCACGAATAACCGATTAGAGAGGACAGCTCAAGTGGCCAGGCTTCAACGTTTCAATCCGTGGCCAATCTTCATCTACAACAGTAGAGCGAACAGTCGGGTATATGGAGAAGGTCTCACCTGGGCCGAGCGATTGTTTCTGTACGGCGTGCCCATTGCAGGACTTCTCTTGTTCGTTGGCTTCAGGCTCGAACTGGCAGCAATACCGCAATTGCTTTCAGCCATTGCATTGCTCTCCGGCTCAATGATCGGCGTGTTTGTCTTCCTCGCGAATCTCCGGATTAAAATCGAGGAAGTCTCTCAATATCAAGGCAGGGCTAGACTCAAAGAATTGGTTGCGTCATCAGCAGTCGGCGCCCTTCACGTGGCGATCGTTTCGATGCTCGTTGGCATTGTGTTGGCAGTCATGGCTGCCCTCGGACACACTCTCTCGACACAAAAAATTCTAGGTAGCATCATCTCCGGAATCGGGATCTGTTTGATGCTACACCTGATCATCTCTCTCGCGGTGGTGCTTCGGAGACTCCTCGGTATATACTTCGATCTATTCATGGGAGACTTTATGGCTAAGCCCGACGTAGACGAGTCCGAATAGTGCGCACGTGTTTAACGTCATGCGCGAAGATCTAGTCCGTCGTGGACACGGATTTGTACGTCGGCCCCGAAGGCATCTTCCACGCGAATCGCGTAGGCTGGCGCCATTGATTGCTTGACCCGTTCCAGATCCATCCACTTGACTTCGCTTGATTCATTCGTCGAAGTGGTGACGCCGCCTTCTGCGGCACAACGGAACACGAGAGCGACGATACCTCGCTTCATGTTCTTGTAGATACCGGTCAGGCGCTCGACTTTAACCCAAATCCCAGTCTCCTCGTGGACCTCACGACGGACGCCTTCTTGGAAGGTCTCATCGAGTTCGAGGATGCCGCCTGGTGGTTCCCAGTGGCCGTTGTCGCGGCGGCGGATGACCAGGACCTTGTCTTCGCCGTTGACGACGATGCCGGCGACGCTGACCGAATGGGGTCGGTTCTCGGTCATCCTGCGCTTTCCTCCTACCAGCGGGTGTGGGACACTGCCACTACATGTCTAGTCGTCTAAAGGAGCGTGGTAGGTGCTAGACCTCGGAGAGGTTGACCGATCCGATGATCGTCCACCATATCGCCAGATCGCCGGACTGCTCCGCGAACGGATCAAGCTCGGCCGGCTCACACCGGGCGAACAGCTTCCGTCCGAGAGCGAGCTTATCCAACACTTCGGCGTGGCCCGGATGACTGTCCGGCAGGCCGTCCAGGAGCTGCGCGGTGAGGGCCTGGTCGTGGCCGAGCACGGCAAGGGCGTGTTCGTGCGCTCGGCTCCCCCGGTACGCCGGCTCGCATCCGACCGGTTCGCCCGTCGCCACCGTGAGCAGGGGAAGTCTGCGTTCCTGGTCGAGGCTGAAGCCGCGGGACACACCCCGGTCGTGGACCAGGTCCGCGTCACGAACGAGACGGTGCCCTCGGAGTTGGCCGAGCGGCTACACCTGGGCATGGATGACCGGGTCATCGTGCGGGCACGGCGCTACCTCGCCGACGGGGTGCCGGTCGAGATCGCCACGTCCTACATCCCGGAGACCATCGCACGCGGTACCGCGATCACGGAGGTCAACAGCGGTCCAGGCGGGATATACGCCCGGATCGAAGAGGCCGGCCACGAACTGAAGCACTTCACCGAGGAGGTCTCCTCCCGGATGCCGACGCCGGACGAGCGCAAGGTCTTGCAGATCGGAGCCGGTGTGCCGGTGCTGACACTGCTGCGCACGGCCTACGACATGGACGAGGTCCCGGTGGAGGTCTGCGACACGGTGAAGGTGTCGCACGCCTACGTGCTGGAGTACGACGTCCCAGCGCAGTAACTCTCGATTGCATTCGCGAACAGTTTCAGATGGTAGTTGAACTCCTCTAGACGTCTATGTACCTTGAACTTGTCTAGAGGACTAGAGCACAGCGACGGAGCGGCACACAGACGGCAGAGGAGAAAGATCATGGGAGCGCCAAGGGGCCTGCGGTTGCCGGCCAACTTCGAGGAGTGGTTCCCCGAGGGCTTGTACCTGGTCGGGGAGATCGTCCCGGTGACCGAGTACCAGTCCCAAGAGGACCGGGCACGTAACCGCCCGGTCCGGCCCCGGACGGATGAGGCAACCGGCCTGCCGTTGTTCCGGGGCACATTCGCCGACCCGGCAGCGGAGAAGGACCGCGAGAAGTCGGTCACGGTGGAGTTCGCCGCCAAGGTCCAGCCCGTTCCGCCCGCTGCGGTGGCCGGTGTGCCGTTCCGGCCGGTCGTGCTGGAGGGGATGACGGTTCAGCCTCGGGCGGAGGTGTCCGGGCAGGCCAAGTGGATCACCTGGGTTGTTCGGGCTACCGGCATGACCGCACCAGTGGCGGCCGGGAAGCCAGCGTCTCGGCAGGCCGACGCCAGTAAGGCGGCGTGATCGTGACCAGTACCGAAGTGCCGGTGAGCATGTGGTGCTGGCCCGGCCCGCGCGCGGCTGCCGGCGTGCAGACCACACCGAGCGGTGAGTACCTGCTGTCGGTGTTCCTGGACCCGATGAACCTGGTCGTCACGGTGCCGCCGTTCCCGAGGGCATCGCTGTCGACCGCGCGGTTCCTGCGGGAACTGGCCAAGGCCGCGCTACGGATGGCCGGGGAGATCGACTCCGTGCAGCCCAGTCCTGGCCGGCTCGGTGGAGCCCATCGTGCCGATGAGCGGGGAACCGGTCGGGGGATGGAGTCGTGAGCGGCCGACCGAGTGCCGGCCGCGATTCGGCGGACCTGGAGAAGTCGCTGCGCGGGATCGAGGCTGCCGTGGCGGAACTCGGCGAGACGGTCTCCCGGTTGCACGACCGGGTCGTTGGGGGCGGGGACTGGCGAAGGACCTGCGCTGACCGTGTCGAAGCCGTCGTACGAGAAGTCCTGGAAGCGCGGTCCACCGGTACGTCGGACTCGCCGTCGTGCGATCGGTAAATCAGAAGCCGGCACCGGGGCGGATGCAGGTGCATAACCCGCCGTCCCGGTGCCATCCACCATCACTACCAACCCAAGGATCAGCCATGTCCACGGACTCGCGGTGCCCCGCGACACAAGCGGGCGCCAGGCAGACGGCGTACAACCCGACTCCGTGGGGTCGGGGCGCGGTCGTGCCCTACGTCGCCATCTGGACCGGCGAACAGACCATCGCTACCACGGTCATGCGCTACGGACAGGGAATCGCCTACACGGACGAGATCCCGACCGACCGTGACCACGACGGCGTGCTGTGGACACGGTCATCGTCTCGCCCTGGACAGGGCCGACCCGTGTTCACGCAACTACATCCCTTGCGGCAACGCCGCGCCATGCGTCGGCTGCTCTGCCAGGTGTGTGCGGGACCTGCCGACTACAACGACCGGGGGCATCTATGGCTCCTGACCGATCGGCGGCAGGACTGGTCAGACTGGCCGGAAGGCGCGGCTAATCCGTATCCGCCGGTGTGCCTTGCCTGCGCGCGGCTGAGTGTCCGCCTGTGCCCGCCGCTGCGGAGGGGGTTCGCGGTGATACGTGCTCACTCGACCGCCTGTGGCGTCATCGGGGTGCGCTTCCGGCCTGGGCCGAGCTACCCGGCCGTAATTCTCGACAACGACGACGGCGAACCGGTCACCTACGAAGACCCGGCAATTCGCTGGATGCAGGCCACGCAACTTGTGCGGACGCTGCACGACTGCACATTCGTTGATTTGGATTAGGAGGGCAGCGACGGCATAAATCCGCTTTGCCACAACGCACGCACATCGGGTTCGTGTGGCGATGACACCTGTTCTTGTTTCCAGGTAAGCGATCCGCGCGCAGAAGCGGCCAGGTTGGCGCCCACCGCTTCTGCGCTGTCCACTCAGGAAGTGAACAGTCATGAGGATACGCAACGCTCGTAGGGATTCCACAAGCCCCCAATCCGGGATCGGGAAGCGCAATGGGCAAACTTGCCCTCGTTGCCACCGTTTCGGCACCTTCGCACCGAATTCGATCATCTGCGACCGATGCATCGGCGCGCTACCGCTGATCTTCACCATCACCGTGACTGTCGTGGTCGGGGGTGGCTGGTGATGGGCGCACATTCAGTTGGTGTGCTGGTCCTAGCTGGCGCCGCGCTCGGCGTGCTGGTGTGGGTCTTGGCGAAGGTCGGTCACCTGTTGGCGAAGGTGGCGGAGGCCGTCGCGGCGGCTGCGGTGTTGTTCATGGCGTTGTGGCTGGTGATCAGGGCCGTGGTGTGGTCGCTGCAGCAGGCTGTGGACCACTGGCGGACCAGCCTCGTTGTGCTTGTCCTCACGGCGTGGTGGTTCTGGTTGGGCTGGCTCTCGCTCGTCGTGGTGGTCGGTGCGGTCGCGGTATCGCTGGCCTCGTGGCGGCTGGCCGATCTCGTGTCGTTCGACCGGTGGGCGGGCCGGCGACTGCGGGCCTGGTGGCTGCGCTGGACGCTCTACGCCCGTGACCTGCCGGCCTGGTTGCACGCCTGCGGCCTGTCGATGCGGGATGACGCGCTCCCGGTGGTGGTCACGGTCAACCTGATCGGCCGCAAGAAGATCGGCCAAGACCGCCAAGGCGCTGCGGTGCGACTGCCCGTCGTGCTCGGCGTGAAGTCCGGGCCGTCGTGGGATGAGGTGCGGGTGCGCCTGGTGCCCGGCCAGAAACCGGAGGACTACGACGAAGCCGCCCGCGCGTTGGCCTCGGCCCGCAAGGTCGCCCGCTGTCAGGTGCGGGAACTCAAGCCGCACGTGGTGTCGATCGACTTCCAACGGCGCAACCTGCTCGCCGACGCCGTGACGTGCCTGCCCATCGGCGACGGTGAGGTCGATGTACGGCGGGTGTGGTCTGGTCGCACCGAGTACGGGCAGGACTGGCACGTGACTCTCACCGGCAGTCACACACTGGTAGCCGGCTCGACCGGGGCCGGGAAGAACTCTGTCATGTGGTGCCCGCTGGTCTCTATCGCGCCGGCCATTCGCGATGGCTTGGTGCGTGTCTCGGGGATCGACCCGAAGGGCATGGAACTGGCCTACGGGCGCCGGATCTTCACCCGCTACGCCGTCACCGGGGCTGATGCCCTCGGCGTGCTGGACGACCTCGTCGCCGCGATGGACGCCCGCAAGGCCGAATTCGCTGGTCGGGTGCGGTCGGTGCCCATCTCCACCGAGCACCCCTTGGAGATCCTGGAGTTTGACGAGATCGGCGCGCTGACCAAGTACACCGACCGCAAGACCCGCGAAGCCATCACCGAACGCGTGGCGCTGCTGACCACCCAAGGTCGGGCGCTCGGGTTCACCGTGCGCGGCTACGTCCAGGAACCCACCAAGGACACCGTCCCGGTCCGGGACCTGTTCCCTCGGCGGATCTGCCTGCGGGTCGCCGCCAAGTCGCACGTCGCGATGGTGCTTGGCGATGGCGCCTACGAACGTGGGGCGTGGGCGAACAGGATCGGGGAGTCGGAGGCCGGCGTCGGCTACGTGTTCGGCGAGGGCGTCCGGGAACCGCTGCGGGTGCGGGCCGGCTGGGTGCCGGACGAGACGATTAAGCAGCTAGAGGCGTTCGTGACCGGTGCTCCGGTGCGGGCGTTGCCGATCGTGCGGGGTGAGGCCGCATGACAGGCACCAGGGCCGAACGGATGCGCCAACCGCTGGCCGCCGATGTCGTGACCGCGCTGGCCGAGCAACACGGCGTGTGTGTTCGGCCGTTCACGATGGAGGTCGGCGACCCGGACAGCGGCGAGCTGCGGTACGTGCCGATGCCCTGCGGGTCGACCGTGGAATCGGTGTGCGGGCCGTGCGCTCGGAAGGCTCGGGCTCTGCGGATGGCCCAGTGCCGCGAGGGCTGGCATCTGGACGACGAACCCGTCTTCGAGCGCGACCAGCCGACCGAAGAGCAGACGCAGCAGCTGGCGGTGCGGGCCGACCTCGTCGCGCTCTACCGGACAGCGGTCGAGACCGGGCAGGCCGGCGATGCCGAGGAACTGCGCGAGGCCATCCACGAAGCGGACGAGGAACTTCGGCAACTCGGTGTCCGGGGCCGACTGATCTCCCCGGACGCACCAGCTCGACAGCCGGTGAAGCGGTCGACCAAGCGGCGGCAGGACTCGCCCAACCTGCCCACCCGGCGCGTCACCAAGACCACAGTCGGACGCGAATTCGCGGGCCGCTTCCGACCATCCATGTTCATCACCCTCACCTGCGACTCATACGGCCGCGTGCGCGATGAAGGGACACCGGTCGACCCGGACCACTACGACTACCGGCGTGCCGCTCGGGACGCGGTGCACTTCTCGTCGCTGGTGGATCGGTGGTGGCAGAACCTACGACGGGTCGTCGGGTGGGACGTGCAGTACTTCGCCACTGTCGAGCCGCAGAAGCGGGCTGCTCCGCACCTGCATTCCGCGGTTCGCGGGTCGATCCCGCACGAGGTGATCAGGCAGGTCACGGCCGCGACGTATCACCAGGTTTGGTGGCCGGCGCACGACGAGATGGTCTACAGCGCGGAGCGGCCGCCGATCTGGCAGCCGAGTTCGCGGTCGTTCGTGGATCCAGACAGCCGGCGACCGCTAACGGCTTGGGTCGATGCCGTGGACCAGGTGGACGAGCCCGCCCACGTGGTCACGTTCGGGCGGCAAGTGCACTCCAAGGGCATCCTGGGCGGATCGAAGGAAGCCGGGCGCCACATCGGCTACCTGACCAAGTACCTCACCAAATCGATCAGCGAGGTTGTCGAGCCGGCCACCGACGCCCAGCAGCGCCACGCCGACCGGCTACACGACGAGCTGCGGGTCACGCCCTGCTCGCCGCGCTGCCCGGTCTGGCTGCTCTACGGCATCCAACCGCTCGGCGTCACCTCCAAGACCGTGCCGGGGCACTGCAAGGGACGGGCACATCGGCGGACCACGCTCGGCCTGCCCGGCCGGCGCGTCCTGGTCTCTCGCAAGTGGTCGGGGAAGACGCTGGCCGATCATCGGGCTGATCGGAAAGCCTTTGTGGCGCAAGCACTCGCGGCCGTGGGCATCGAGAAGACCGAGCCCGATCCGGGCCGGCTGTTGTGGCGCAAGGTCGCGCCCGGTGATCAGAACGTGCCACCCCGGGCTCACCTGCTCATGCACGCCGTCGCGGAACGGATCTCCTGGCGGGCTGAGTACGACCGGGCGATGTTGGCCGCTGCCGGGCCACCAGGCGATGTCGGAACTTCGGCAACACAACCGCTGGCAGCGTGATCGGGGGACACGAGATGAGCGAGATCAGTTCTATCGACAGGCTGTGGACCGTCCACGATCTCTCCGAATTCCTGGGGATTCCGGTCGACACGATCCGGGGTTGGCGGACGAAGAAATACGGTCCGGCCGCACGAAAGATCGGTAAGCACCTTCGGTACGACCCCGGCGAGGTTCGCCGGTGGCTTGACGACAAAGCCGCCTGACGCATTTGCCAATTCAACCGACAGGAGAGGACTGCCATGGCACACATTCAAGACCGCTGGTTCAAGCAGGTTCCGGATCCCGAGAAGCCGGACAAGACCAAGAAGGTCAAGACCGACCTGCACGGCCAGGGCCTGCGCTACAAGGTCCGCTACCTGGACCCGGACGGCGTCGAGCGGTCCAAGACCTTCCCGAACGGTCAGCTCCGAGCCGCACAGGAGTGGAAGGCCACACAGGAGGTTGACCTCGCCAGGGGCGCCTATGTCGACCCGAAAGCCGGCAAGGTGACGGTAAAGGCGTTCGGGCAAAGTTGGCTTGCCGACCTCGACATTGACGAGTTGTCCCGCGAGCAGATGGAAATGCGGTTCCGGAGTCGCATCTTCCCGTACCTCGGTAGCGCGGAGATTGGCTCGGTCCGACCGTCTGCTATCCGGACGTGGGACCGGATTCTTCGCGAGGAGGGCCTGTCGGACCGCTACCGACACACCCTGTTCGGCAATCTGTCGGCGATGTTCACGGCTGCCGTGGACGACAACCTGACCGCCCGCCATCCCTGCACGGGCAAGTCCGTGAAGAAGCCTCGGCCGGCACGCAAGAAGGTGACGCCCTGGCCGGAGGACCGCGTGTGGAAGGTTCAGGAGAAGTTGACCGAGCGATTCCGGGTGCTCGTTGACCTGGGCGCCGGCCTTGGGCTGCGGCAAGGTGAGTGCCTGGGCCTGGCTGTCGAGGACGTGGACTTCCTGCGGGGCGTGGTGCACGTTCGGCGGCAGGTGAAGACGGTCCGGTACAAGCACGTATTCGCGCTACCCAAGTACGACAAGGCCCGTGACATCCCACTGTCCGAGCCGGTCAAGATCGCGCTCGCCGAGCACATCCGCAAGTTTCCACCCAAAACGGTCACCCTGCCGTGGGACGTGGCCGGCGGGGAGCCGCACACAGTCCGGCTCATCGTCACGTCCGTTCGCGGTCTCGTCGTCGCGGCGAACGACTTCAACCGGAACTACTGGAAGCCGGCTCTCATGGCGGCCAGCGTGCCGTACGGCCGATACGAGAACGGCATGCACGAGCTGCGGCACTTCTTCGCCTCGGTGCTGCTCGACCAGGGCGAGTCGATCAAGGCCGTGGCCGAGTGGCTGGGGCATGCTGACGCCGCGTTCACGCTTCAGACGTACACGCACCTGATGCCCAGCAGCGACGAGCGGACGAAGAACGTCATCACCGGTCTGTACGGCCGGAAGACCTCGGACGGCCCGACCACGGCCTCGGCTGACGAGAAAGCCGAGTAATGCCTGTTCAGGCGCTCGTTCTGACCAGATCGACAAGATCTTCTGGGAGACCAAGCAGGGCTGAGTACCGCCTGAACGACACACGGCCGGTGGCGCCGGGCCCAGCACCTTCGGGCACGGCAACGCCGGCCGTAGTCATGTCCGGCGGCGGCTTGCTCTCTCGGCTAGGGTGCGCCTTTCGATGCGTTCCGGACGCGGGGTGGTGGCCTTGGGTACCGATGACGAACCGCTGAACACGTTGCGGCGCCTGTGTCTCGCGCTGCCGGAGACGACGGAACGGCTCAGTCACGGGGAGCCGACCTGGTTCGTGCGGGACAAGAAGACCTTCGTCTCCTATTCCGATCACCATCACGGCGAGGACATCCTGGGCTTCGTGTGCGCGGCCGCGCCCGGGGTGCAGGAGGCGCTACTGGCCAGTCAGCCGGACGGCTACTACTACCCGCCCTACGTCGGCCACCGCGGCTGGCTCGGGGTGCGGCTGGACGTGCCCGTCGACTGGGCCGAGATCGGTGAGCTGGTCGTGGACGCCTACCGCGTGATCGCGCCCAACCGACTGGTCGCACAGCTGGACGCGGACCCACCCGTGATCACGCCGCGCACCACGACGTAATCGGCCTTGTCGTGGACCGTGACCGGTACCGGCAGGTCCATCGCGTCACCGAACGAGGGCAACGACAGCAGCGCGGCCACCGCTCGCACGACCGAACGGTCGCCCCGCCAATCGCCGCCACACCGCGTACATCGAGCCCATGCGTACAGGTTACCAGCCAGTAGCGTCACGTATATGAGACCAGTTGCACACTCTTTGAACCGGCTCACGCCGGTCAGCCTGCCTACGATGGCCGAGTGCCAGCGAATGGAGATATCGGCCAGCGGGTGGTGTATGTGCTCCGGCACGGTGAGACCGAATGGGCTGCCACCGGCCGGCACACCGGAACCACCGACGTCCCCCTGACGGTGACGGGCGAACAGCAGGCACGCCGCGCGGGCGTGGTGCTCAGCCAGTTGCGCCACACGAACCTCCCGCCCGCGCGCGTGCTGTGCAGCCCGAGGAAACGCGCGCTGCGCACCGCAGAACTCGCCGGCCTCACCGTGGACGAGGTGACTGCCGACCTCGCCGAGTGGGACTACGGCGACTACGAGGGCCTGACCACCGACGAGATCCGCGAGAAGGTCCCCAACTGGACCGTATGGACCCATCCGATCCCGCGCGGCGAGAGCGGCGAACAGGTCGGCACCCGGGCCAGCAGCCTGCTCGACCGGGTGACCACAGCGATGTCCTTCGGTGACGTGATCCTCATCGGCCACGGCCATTTCAGCCGCGTGCTGATCGCGCGCTGGCTGGAGATGTCGGCAGGCGACGGCATACGGTTCGGGCTCGACCCGGCCGGCACGACCGTGCTCGGTTCGGAGCGCGGCGAACGCCAGGTACTCCGGTCCAACATCCCGCCGTGGCCCGTTGAAGGCTACTCGTAGACCGAGGATCGAATGCCCGACAACAGGATTCGCCGCATCGAGCCGTCTGATGTGGACCGTGCGGTCGAGCTGGTGCACGAACTGGCGACCTATGAGAAGGCGCCGGAGCTGTGCCACCTGACGACCGAGCAGTTGCACACCGCCCTGTTCGGCCCGGCGCCTGCGCTGTTCGGGCACGTGGCCGAACTGGACGGCGATGTCGTCGGCGTGGCGCTGTGGTTCCTGAACTTCTCCACCTGGGATGGCGTGCACGGCATCTACCTTGAGGACCTTTTCGTCCGGCCGGCTCACCGTGGCGCGGGCCTGGGCAAGGCGCTGCTGGCCGCCCTCGCGCAGGAGTGCGTCGACCGCGGCTACACGCGGCTCCAGTGGTGGGTGCTGAACTGGAACGAGCCGAGCATCGGCTTCTACCGCAAGCTCGGCGCGGTGGCGATGGACGAGTGGACGGTGTTCCGGTTGGCCGGCGAGGCGCTCCGGGAACTAGGCGTCTGACCGGTCCACCACGGCCCACGCCCGCGACGGCGCCAGGAACAGCAGCACCAGCGTCGCGATGCACACGAAGACCGTGATGATGGCCAGCGCGACGAAGTTCGACGGGCCGATCGCGTACCAGGCGACCGCGATCAGCAGCAGTTGCAGCAGCGTGGCCGGGGTGCGCGCCCAGCGCAGGCCGAGCAGCAGCCCACCGGCGACGGCGAGGATGCCCAGCGCGAGCACGGTGTAGTAACCGACCTCGCCGAACAGGTTGCCGGCCCCGGTGGACACGCTCAGCGCGCGCACGAACACCGCGATCGCGAAGGCCAGCGCGGTGAGGCCCTGCACGGCGACGAGGACGCCTGCGATGCGGACCGCACGGGGTGCTGGCTGGGCGTTGGGCAGAGGCACCGGGGTACACCCTTCCGGTGATCAGTGGACTACGTCACGCAACGTGTGTACCCCCGATCGTAGGCCACCCGGTCGGCCGTATTCTTCCGACGTGTGACGCGCGATGATCCATGTGTCATTCCTCGTCGTCGGTGAGCAGACGGTTGTCTGGGTGCACTCGCTACGACGCGAGAAGCAGTAACACGGCGTGAGCCGTGGCGTCACCAGGAGGGGAGCACAGGCCCGCACGATCGGATGAAGCTGCGGGGGTGTCCTACCCTGCAGTAGTGCTTGCCCTCTTGGTGGTGAACCCGCACGCGACCGCGACGACGGCCGCGGGGCGAGACGTGCTGGCGCACGCGCTGGCCAGCGACGTCAAGCTGGAGGTGCTGGAGACCAGCTACCGGGGCCACGCGGCGGACGCCGCCGCCCAGGCCGCGGCTGACGGATTCGACCTCGTCGTCGCGCATGGCGGCGACGGCACCGTGAACGAGGTCGTCAACGGCCTGATGCGGGCCCGTACGTCAGCCGATGATGCGGCGATGCCGACGCTGGGCGTGGTGCCCGGCGGGTCGGCCAACGTGTTCGCCGGTGCGCTGGGCCTGCCTCGCGACCCCGTCGAGGCGACCCATCACCTGTTGCAGGCCATCGAGACCGGCCGCAGCAGACGAATCGGGCTCGGCCGGGTGGACGACCGGTGGTTCACGTTCAACGCCGGCATCGGCTGGGACGCCGAGGTGGTGGCCGCCGTGGACAACCGGCGGCGCAAGCAGGCCAGCCCGGCCCTCTACGTGCGCACCGCGCTCGGCCACTACGTCCGGCAGACGGTCCGGGCGCCGGAACTTACGGTGCGACTGCCCGGCGAGGAGCCCATTTCGGGCGTACGGCTGGCCATGGTGTGCAACGCGAACCCGTGGACCTACCTGGGCGCCCGGCCGGTGCGGCTGGTCCCGAAATGTTCGTTCGACCGGGGTCTCGGCCTGTTCGCGCTGCGCAGCCTCGCCACGCCGACGGTGCTGTGGCATGTCGGGCAGTTGCTGCGGGACACGACGCCGAAGGGCAAACACCTCGTCCTGCGCGACGACATGTCACTCATCCGGGTGACTTCGCCCAGGCCAGTGCGTGTTCAGGTCGATGGTGACGTGCTGGGCGAGCGTAGGAGTGTAAACTTCAGGTCAGTGCCAGACGCACTCAGGGTGGCAGTGTAACCCGTCTGTGACCTGGTCGCGATCCTTGCGTGACCTCTGGGTGGTCACCAGGTCGTATGCGAATCCGCATGTCAGGGGTAGGTCGATCTTTCGGGTGAGTTCTCTCACCGGTTCGCGACAAAGGCCTTGACATCGCCGCAGTTCGTGAAAGCATTCACAAGCACCCCGACGACCCGAACAACGACGAATGGTGCGCTGGAGCGCGCCTAGCGAGGAGCAAGGAACAATGGACTGGCGCCACC
>DASUJK010000469.1:0-13270 GCA_036279295.1 Pseudonocardiaceae bacterium
AGTCGTCGCGCGGATCGCCAGGGGTGGAGTACGCGAGGCCGCACTGGCCGTTGCTGCCGCCGAGGCGGCTTTCCCGGATTGGGCCGCGACCCCGGTGGCGCAGCGGGCACGCCTGCTGCACGCGATCGCCGACGGGATCGAGAAGCGGCTGGACGACCTGGCGGTCGTCGAGACGACGGACAACGGTGCACTTATCCGCTCACACCGGCGCGGAGTGATGCCCAGGGTCGCGCACAACTTCCGCTTCTTCGCCGACCACCTGGTGAACGACCTGGCCCAGCCCGACTTCCCGACCCGGGGCCACCGCAACCACGTCACGTGGGAGCCGGCCGGCCCGTGCGTGCTCATCTCGCCGTGGAACGCGCCGCTCATGCTCGCGACCTGGAAGGTGGCGCCCGCCCTGGCCGCCGGCAACACCGTCGTGCTCAAGCCGTCCGAGTGGGCACCGCTGACCGCGTCCCTGCTGTGCGACATCGCGGCGGCGGCCGGTCTGCCCGACGGCGTGTTCAACGTCGTGCAGGGCATCGGCGAGGAAGCAGGCGCCGCGCTGGTCGCCGATCCTCGGGTACGGCGGATCTCCTTCACCGGCTCGGTACCGACCGCACGCACGATCGCCGCGACGGCAGGCGCGAACCTCACGCCCGTGTCGCTGGAACTGGGCGGCAAGTCGCCGTTCCTGGTGTTCGCCGACACCGACCTCGACCTGGCCGTCACCAACGCCGTCGAGCAGTACGACAACGCGGGCCAGGTGTGTCTGGCCGGTACCCGACTGCTGGTCGAGGAGTCGATTCGGGACGAGTTCGTCGCGCGGTTCCTGGCCAGGGCGGCCGAACTGCGCCAGGGCGACCCCCGGGACGAGGCCACCGACATCGGCCCGTCCATCCACCCCGACCACTTCGCCAGGGTCGACGGGTTCGTCCGGCGCGCGCAGGCCGATGGCGCGACAGTGCTGGTGGGCGGCGGTCCCAACGACGAACTCGGGGGCCTGTACTACCGGCCGACCCTGTTCGCCGACGTGGACCCGCATAGCGAGATCGCCACCGAGGAGGTGTTCGGCCCGGTGCTGGCGCTGCACACGTTCCGCACCGAGGACGAAGCCGTTGAGTTGGCCAACGACTCCGAGTTCGGCCTGGCAGCGATGGTCTTCACCGGTGACGAGGCCCGCGCGGCACGGGTCAGCGAGCGACTGGTGGCCGGCACCGTGTGGGTCAACTGTTTCTTCGTGCGCGACCTGCGTGCCCCGTTCGGCGGCTCCCGGCACTCCGGGATCGGGCGCGAGGGCGGCACGTGGTCGTTCGACTTCTACTGTGACGTCAAGAACACCGTGTTCGCGCCAAGGGCTGCCGCCGATGGGTGAGGTCGTCGGCGCCGGCCTGCTGGCACACGTGCCCACGATCGTGCTGCCCGCGGCCGACCGTCGGGAACTCAACCACGGCAAGGAGTCCACGCTCGTCACCGGGCTGCGCCAGTTGCGCACCGACGTCTTCGACACGCTCGACTACGACACCGTCGTGGTGCTCGACTCACACTGGACGACCACCGTGGAGTTCGTGGTCACAGCACAGTCCAGGCGGGCCGGGCTGTTCACGTCGGAGGAGCTGCCACGCGGCATGTGCAGGCGGCCCTACGACTTCGCAGGCGACCCGGAACTGGCGCACGCCATCGCGGCGCGAGCCGACGAGCACGGCACGTGGATCACCGCGATCGACGACCCCTACCTGCCGATCTTCTACGCGACCACGAACCTGTGGGAGTTCCTTGGCAGCGGCCTGCCGGCCAAGCGCTGGATCTCCATCGGGGTGTGCCAGACGGCCGACACGGAGGACAACCTCCGCCTTGGCCGCGCACTGGGCGACGCCATCGCGGCCACCGACCGCAAGGTGGTGCTGGTGGCGTCCGGCGCGATGAGCCACACGTTCTGGCCGCTGCGCGAGCTTCGGGCGCACGAGGCCGCCGGTGTCGAGCACATCTTCACGCCCGAGGCGGCCGCCGCCGACGCCGAACGCATCGACTGGTTCGAGCGGGGCGACCACGCGCACGTGCTGGCCACCATGCCGGAGTTCCACCGGTTCAAGCCGGAAGCCCGGTTCGGGCACTACCTGATGATGATCGGCGCGCTGGGCGAAGGCGACTGCACCGCGACCGCCCGCCGCTACGGCGAGTACGAGAACTCGGTGGGCACCGGCCAGGTGCACCTGTGGTTCGACCGGCCCGACCATGGCTTCCCCCGGCCCCGACGCACCGTCCGAGGAGATCAGCGATGACCGACCACCGACGCATCCTGCTCGACGGCGCGCCCGTGCGGGTGGTGCGGGACGGCGATGTGCTGCGCAGCCCGGACGGACGGATCGTGCCGGTGGCCGACGCCGTACACCTGTCGCCCGTGCTGCCGAGCAAGATCATCGCGGTACACCTGTCGTACGAGAGTCGGGTGCGCGAGTTCGGCAGGACCCTGCCTGCCACACCCACCTACTTCCACAAGCCCACGTCCACGCTCAACTCGCACGGCGGCGCCGTCGTGCGGCCGGAGCGGTGCGAGTGGCTCAACTACGAGGGCGAGATCGCGATCGTCGTGGGCCGCACCGCCCGCAACATCGCACCGGCCGAAGCGGGCGACCACATCGCCGGCTACACCGTCGCCAACGACTTCGGGTTGCACGACTTCCGGGACACCGACGCGGGCTCCATGTTGCGGGTCAAGGGATCGGACACGTTGTGCCCGCTGGGCCCCGGTCTGGTAGACGACTGGGACTGGCACGGCAAGCGCATCCGCACCCTGGTCAACGGTGAGGTCCGGCAGGACGGCAACACCGACGAGATGAAGTGGGACATGCACTACCTGCTCGCCGACATCGCCCGCACGATCACCATGTACCCAGGTGACGTCCTGCTGTCGGGCACGCCTGCCAACTCGCGGACCGTGTACCCCGGCGACGTCGTCGAGGTGGAGGTGGAAGGCATCGGCACACTGCGCAACACCATCGTGTCCGGGCCGGTGCCGATCCGGGAGGACTGCGGCGCCCAGCCCAGTGCGAGCGACGAGGTCCTGTCCACCGCCCAGGGGGGCGACTGGGCCGGGCGCAACGATCCGGAGCGGCTCGCGCGGCTGCGCTGATCGCCCGTCGCCGGCCTGGGCGGTCGAGGGCCGAACCCCTTCGATGACGTCCCGTACGATCGGCAGGACCCAAACGAACGGAGACCTGCGGTGAGCGGTGCACGCACCCTGCGGCAGACCGAAGAGGCGATGAGCGGGCGGCTCTCCGGCCTCGATCTCGACGTCGACGCCATGACGGCGGTGTCGAACCTGTACCGGGTGGCGCTGGCGGTGCGCAACCACTTCGAGCAGTCCGTGCTCAAGGACGCCGACCTGACGTGGACGGCGTTCGTCGTGCTGTGGGTCGTATGGATCTGGGAGTCGATGGAGACGCGGCACGTGGCCGCGGAGGCTGGCATCACCAAGGGCACGCTGACCGGTGTCGTGCACACGCTGGAGGCACGGGGGCTCGTCGTGCGCGAGATCCCGGCCACCGACCGGCGCCGCACGCTGCTGTCGCTGACCGACAAGGGCACGCAACTGATGGCCGAACTGTTCCCGGCGTTCAACCGGGAGGAGCAGTTCGTCGTCGGCAGCCTGTCCGATCGCCGCGTGAAGGATCTCGGGACGACGCTGCGCCGCATGCTGACCCACCTGGAGGACGCCGGCGCGCAGCGCCAGGCGACCGCGGCGGACCGGACCCGTTGACGCCCGGTCCGTCGCGGACCAGGGTCAGGCCCGGGCGGACGCGGCGACGGGCGGTGTTGCGAACCCACCGACCGCCTGCTGATAGGTGTGCGCGACACGCAGCACGGTCGCGTCGGCGAACTGCCCGCCGACGATCATCATCCCGGCCGGCAGCCCGTTCACCAGGGCGGCTGGCACCGAGCAGGCCGGGTGCCCGCTGACGTCGAACGGCGCCGTGTTGCCGATCATCGTCAGCGCGGTCTCCAGGTAGCCGTCAAGCGACACGTCGACGGGCGGGATCTCCCGCGCGGTGTAGGGCAGCGTCGGCATGACCAGGACGTCGAACTCGGCCAGCGCGGCGTCGTAGGCGGCGCGCAGCTCACGGGCGAGGTGCCGGGCCATGGCGTAGTAGCGGCCACCGCCGACCTCGTAGGTGTACCGGCCGGACAATCCGACCACCTGCACCGTCCTGGACAGCTCGGCGCCGTGCTCGCGGCGACCCTTGGCGTAGTGCGTGATCAGCTCGGGATCGTAGAAGTCCTCGACGTTCATGCCGAACGCGTTGCCCTCGATCATCTGACGGGCTGCGCCTTCGGTGGCAATCACGTTCCACACGTGCATGGCGTCCACGTGCCACGGGATCGACACGTCCGCGACGAGCAGGCCCGCGTCGCGCAGCACATCGACGGCGGCCCGGACCGCGTCGTCGACGCCGGAATCGGACACCGCGGTCCCGAAACCCTCCCGCACCACGCCGATCCGCATGCCGGCCGCCGAGTTGGCCAGTTCCGCCAGGTAGTCGACCGGGTCGATGACATCCGGCTGGCGCGGATCGAACCCGTCCGCACCGGCCAGCACGGTCAGCATGCTGGCGGCGTCCTCGACGGTCCTGGTGATCGGGCCGAGGTGGTCGATGGTCCGCTCGATCGGGAACGCCCCGGTGTAGGGCACCAGGCCGTGCGTCGGCTTGTGCCCGACGACACCGCAGAACGCGGCCGGGATGCGGATCGAACCGCCCTGGTCGCCGCCGAGCGCGAGGTCGACCTCGCCGGTGGCCACCAGCGCGCCGCTGCCGCTGGACGACCCGCCCGCGTTCCGGCTGGTGTCCCACGGGTTGCGGACCGGGCCCGGCTTGGACGTGAAGCTGCCGCCGGAGAAGCACAGGTCCTCACAGACGGACTTGCCCGTGATGGTCACGCCGGCGTCCAGCAGGCGACGCACCACGGCAGCGTCCCGGCGCGGCACGAAGCCCTCGACCGTGCGCGAGCCGTTCATCATCGGCACGCCTGCGACCGAGATGTTGTCCTTGACGGCGACGGTGCGACCGGCCAGCGGTCCGTCCGCCGACTCGTTGATCGAGGTCGTCACGTACCAGGCGCCGAGCTGATTCGCGTCGGCTGCCGGGCTCTGCCAGGCCCGCCGCGGTGGCGTGGGGGCGGTCCGCTCGTAGAGCGCCTCGACCGCGACGTTGGCGGCCATCGTCCCGGCCACGGCCGGCACGAACTCGGCGATGTCCTCTGCGGACAGACCGAATCCGAGATACTCGTTGAGCGCGGCCAACCGGTCCGCGTCTGGTGGTGGCAGAGCCGTCATGGGTGTGCCTCCTTCGCCGGAATGCCCTCACCTTACGAGAACCTGCCACGATGAGGCCACGATCCGATCCTGGAGGCGATGTGACGGAGCTGTGCTACCGGTCGGCGGTCGAACTGGCCGCACTACTGCGGAGGCGGGAGATCTCGGCGCGCGAACTGCTCGACGCGCACCTCGAACGGATCGAGCAGACCAACGGCACCGTGAACGCCATCGTCACGTTCTGCGTCGAACGCGCGCAGGCCGAGGCCGAGGCGGCCGACGAGACGCTCGCGCACGGCGCCGAGGTCGGGCCGCTGCACGGGCTGCCGTTCGGTGTCAAGGACACCCACGCCACCGAGGGCATCCGAACCACGCAGGGTTCGCCGCTGTTCGCCGACTTCGTCCCGCGCAGCGACGAGCTGCTCGTGGCGCGGGAACGGGCGGCCGGCGCGATCGTGCTCGGCAAGACGAACGTCCCCGAGTTCGCGGCCGGTTCGCACACGGTGAACCCGGTGTTCGGGCCGACCCACAACCCGTACGACCTGACGCGCTCGGCGGGCGGTTCGAGCGGCGGGTCGGCGGCGGCCCTGGCGTGCGGCATGGTGGCGCTGGCCGACGGCAGTGACATGGGTGGCTCGCTGCGCAATCCCGCTTCGTTCTGCAATGTGGTCGGACTGCGCACCTCACCCGGTCGGGTCCCGAGCTGGCCGAGCTTCACGCCGTGGTCGACGCTGGGTGTGCAGGGACCGCTGGGCCGCACCGTCGAGGACGTCGCGCTGCTGCTGTCGGTGCAGGCAGGCCCGGATGCCAGGGCGCCGCTGTCCATCGACCAGCCGGGATCGGTGTTCCGGGCACCTCTGTCACAGGACGTGACCGGCCTGCGGCTGGCGTGGTCGCCCGATCTCGGCGGGACCGTGCCGGTCGAGCCTGCCGTCACCGACGTGCTCGCCGCCCAGGTGCGGGTGTTCGAGGACCTCGGCTGCACAGTCGAGCAGGCGTGCCCGGACCTCACCGGGGCGGACGAGGTGTTCCGCACGCTGCGCGCCTGGCAGTTCGACATGGTCATGGGCCCGCTGCGCGACCGACATGCCGACGAGATGAAGGCGACGCTGATCTGGAACATCGACGAGGCCCGCAAGCTCACCGGCGCCGACATCGCCAGGGCCGAACTGCTGCACGCCGAGCTGTACCAGCGCGTCCGGCGGTTCTTCGAGGATTACGACGGGCTGCTGCTCCCGGTGAGCCAGACCCCGCCGTTCGACGGTGAGCTGGAGTACCCGACCGTGATCGCGGGCGTGCCGCAGGAGACCTACCTGGACTGGATGCGGTCCGCGTACTTCGTGTCGGCCACGGCGTCACCGGCGATCTCGGTGCCCGCCGGTTTCACGCCGGACGGCCTGCCCGTCGGCCTCCAGATCGTCGGCGCGCACCGGGCCGAGCTGACCGTGCTGCGGCTCGCGCACGCGTTCGAACAGGCGACCAGGATCGGCGAACGACGCCCGAGTTGACCTCAGGTGCGGTCGAGGTTGGATGCTAGGCGCATGGAACCAACCTCCCCGAGCGCATCGTGGGACTCCCGATACCGGGCGCGAACGGCACCGTGGATGATCGACCAGCCGCAGCCCGCGGTCATCGCATTGGAACGTGACGGCTGGATTCGCGGCTCGGTGCTGGATGTCGGCTGCGGCGAGGGCCAGAACACCATCCACCTGGCCGCACGCGGACATGCCGTGCTGGGCGTGGACTTCTCCCAGGTCGCCGTGGACGCGGCCACGGCGAACGCGGCGGCGCGGGGTGTGCCGGCGCAGTTCGAGGTCGCCGACGCGTTGGCCCTCGGCGACCAGCCACGCTTCGACACCGTCGTCGACAGCGCGTTGTTCCACATCTTCGACCCCGACCAGCGGACCCGCTATGTGCACAGCCTCGGCGAGGTGTGCCGGTCCGGTGGCCGAGTGTTCGTGCTGGCGCTGGCGGTGTCCGACACCGAGCCCGGTTTGGGTCCCCGGATCGACGACACCGCGATCCGCGACGCGTTCGGCGACGGCTGGACACTGGAGGACCTGCGGGCCAGTCGGTACCGGGTGCAGGTCGACGCCGAGGCCGCCGCCCGCTCGGACCTGCGGGAAGGACTTGCCGACCTGCCCGCCTGGTTGGCGCGCGTGCGCCGCGACTGACGCTCAGACGGCCGCGGTGCCGATCAGGCCTTCCCGCGTCACCAGACCCACCAGTTCCGCCTCCGCGAGCGCTTCAGTACCGTCCGGCCGCATCGGCAGCACGAAGTACCGGCTCTCCGCGCTGGAGTCCCACACCATGATCTCGACGTCCTCGGGCAGCTCCAGCCCGAACTCGCCGAGCACCGCGCGTGGGTCGCGGACCACCCGGGACCGGTAGGCCTCGCTCTTGTACCAGGATGGCGACGGGCCGAGCAGACCGATGGGATAACACGAGCACAGGGTGCACACCAGGACGTTGTGCCGCTCCGGGGTGTTGGCCACGACCTTGAGCCGCTGTGGTTGCAGACCGCCGCGCATGGACAGCCCGAGGTCGTCGATCGCGGTGGTCGCGTCGGCGAGCAACTCGGCCCGGAACTCGTCGTCGGTCCACGCGTGGGCCACGATCCGCGCCCCGTTCAGCGGCGATGCGCCGGCCAGGAAGCGAGCCAGGATCTCGTCGAGTTCCGCGTCGCTCACGAGGCCGGCCTCGATCAGCCGCTGCTCCAGCGCGCGTACCCGCGCCGCGACCGGGGTGCTCGGGTGGTTGCCACTCATGCTTCGACCTCCGTCACCGATTCCAGGTAGGACTCCCACAGGTCGACCGTCACCCAGTGCTCGCCGGCCCCCCACAGGTCACGGGCGGCGAACCGCACCGTGTAGACCTGCTCGACCCTCGGTTCGGCCAGCCCGCGTGCGCGGTCGTCGGCCAGCGGCCACGCGCCCTGCGGCTCGACCACCACACCTCGGTGGCCGCGCACGTACCGCGGTACCCGGGTGTGGTGCTCGGGATCGGTGGTCCGGGCACGCACCGGGTCACCGGACGCGAAGCGGGCCAGGTCAGTCATGGGCGTGGGTGAGCGTCTCGATCGCGGCCAGCCACCGCTCGTAGTACGACGCGGCCAGGTAGTCCCCCGGTGGCATCTTCTCCAGGGCGTCCCGGAACTGGTCGAGGTTGTACACGCCGTGCCGCAGGAGCGCGGTGTTGAGCGCGTAGACCCTGGCCTCCCAGTCCGCGTGGAACGCGAGTTCGTCGGCCTCGGTGTCAACGGCACCGAACCCTGTCTGTCCACCGACATCGTTGACCCGACTCATGCCCGGACCATATCGACCGGATCGGGCGATGTCATCCGTCCGTCGCCACGACGGTTCAGCGCGGCTCGCCGTGTGGCAGCTGGATAACGGCTGTCGCGGCCGAATAGGATGTCCGTAATGCCGGGGTCGTAGCGCAGAGGCAGGCGGACGACATGATCAGCGACGTCGAGCTCGCGTCCTTTCACCAGACCATCGGGCGGCTGCGGGCGCTGCCCAGTGACGACCCGGTGCGGCTGAAGGCCGAGCGGGTCGCCGAGTCCTTCGCCCCGGACGGCAAGCAGCGCCGGAAGAACTGCTCACCGGCGGCCACGTGAAGATCGGGTTCCAACTGGCCATGACGCGGCTGCGCGATGGCGCCGAACTGCTGGTCACGACCCGCTTCGAGCCCGCACGATCCCTGCGCACACCCGACCTCGTCCAGACCGGCCTCGACGCCGCCGGTGTGCGGCAGGTGATGGCCGCCATCCTGGCCGGGGCCACCTGCCGATCTTGAGCGCATCGGCGATGGTGTGCGCCATCGTCGCCCAGACGGTGCCGCCCGCGCGACCACACCCACCCGTGTCGCGCTCGGCAAGGGTGTCGCGGGCAGCATCCAGCGCAGGCTCAACGCCTTGAGCGCCGCGATCCCCGAGCGACCACCGGTGCCCGCCGACGTGGTGGCGGTGCGCGGTGTGCACCGCCAGCCACCAACCCGTTGGTGCGCGGTGGTGCCGTGGGAGGTTCCCCACGGCACCACGTCACTCGATCAGTTACGCAACACACACAACAGAGAGCAAGCCACCGCCGAGGAACTCGCCGTGGTGATCGGGCTGGTGCCCTGCGGCGAGTTGGCGGGGACGAACGTCGCCGAGGCCGTGTTCGTCAGCGGCAGCAGGGACAGCAGGACCGACGTCGAGCAGAACACCTGTTTGCTGGCTCCCGAGGCCAGGTCGAACGTGCCGCCCGCGGTCACACAGGACGGCTCGACGTGGTCGTTGATCCGCACGCCCGTCACGTCGACCGGACCGTTGTTGGTGACGGTGATCCGCCACCTCGGGTGGGCCAGCAGCACACCGAGCAGACCCTCAGGTGCCTGTTTCACCCACGGCCCAGCACCACCCGGCCCGCAGTCCTGGTTGTCGTTGGACGCGCAGATCTCCTTGTTCACGGTCACGTTCGGCTGGCAGTTGGCGCCCGGTGCCACACCGAGTGCGACCGTGTTGGACGTGAACGCACCTGTCGTGTCGGTGCCGTTCGCGGTGTCGGTGACCGAGTTGACCGTGCACGCGGCGGCCACCGAGGTCTCGAAGCACACCTGCGGTGGGTCGCCGACGAACGACACGACGACACGCGGCTGGTTGCCACCCGTGAAGTCGTTGCTGTTGGCCAACACCAGGTGCACCGTCACGTTGATGCTCGGGTGCGCTGCCGCCGAGATGCCGGACAGGTCCAGTGTACCGTTCGGTGCGAACGCCGGGTTGGCGATCACCGTGCCGTCCGGGTCGGTCACGTCGGCCGTGGACGCCGCCAGGTTGACGTCGGCCAGGTTGATGCCCTCCAGGCTCGCATCGGTGTAGGACTGGGTGTGATCGGTGCGCCCGTCACAGTAGAAGCCGGACGGTGTCAGGGAAACAGATGCTCCACTGTGGACACACGGCGACGCGCCGGTGGTCGGGTCCTCGGAGAACAGGAAGCCGGCGTCACCGAGCCCGAACAGACACTGCGTTGTCGTGTCGAACGAGTAGCCGTAGTCCCGGGTCGCACCGCTGTTCACGCTCGGATGCGTGGCCAGCGCCGGGAATCCGGGGCACGGGGACGCGGTCGTCCAGTCGTAGCAGACGGTCGCGCCCGGGATGGTGCCCCACACCCCGAAGTAACTCTTCAGGTCCCCGCCCGGCGCCGTGGCCGTCTCGGCGTTCCACGTGTCGTTCCCGTTGCCCACCGCGCGGAACACTCCCGGATCGGGCAGCGGAGTGCCGTCGATCGCGTAGCACGAAGTCGTGGTCGCGCCGGATGTCGTCGAGCACACTCCGATCGGACCGCCCGCGGTGTCGAAGTCGGTGTAAATGTTGAACGTGCCGCCGACGTTGGGCGCGCCGACCAGCAGGGGCGCCGACCAACCGGCGCACGCCGCCGACGTGGCAGGATCGAAACAGCCGATCAGGCCGGAGCCGTTCTGGTTGGACGAGATGAACACCTTCCCCTGGGTCACCACCATCGAGCCCATGAAGTTGGCGTTCGCGCCGAGCCGGTTGCCCGGCACGACAGCGGCGAACGGCTCGCCCGCGCACGGCGTCTGGGAGGCCATCGTCATGCACAGTGTCCGGCCGTCGGTGCCGACGCCGTAGAGGTCACCGCCCTGCCGCACGAACCCGGACTCGGTGCCGCCCGGCGACTCCAGTGGCACGTAGCCGCAGTTGGCCTGCGTGTCCATGTTCAGACAGCCGACACCCACCGAGGCGGCAGTGAGGGCCGGGTAGTAGACAACGCCGGGCCGGTTGGGATCCTGCACGTACTGCGGGGTCAGCGTGCTGGCGATGTCACCGGTCGGTCCGCTGCCCAGCGATCCGACCGCGGTGTTCAGTGGCCGGGGCCACGGTCCGCCGGCACACGGCTGGCCGGTGGTCAGGTCGGAGCAGACCACCTTCGGGTTCGGCGCGACCAGGTGGTGGTAGATGTTCCACGCCTCGACCTCGCCGGACGGTGTGCGGTGGATGATCGGCGTGAACCCGTCGCCTCCGGTGGCGGTGGGTGTCGGCTGCACCGGGGCGAGCAGCAGGTTGCCCAGGTTGGTGCCGCCCTGCCTGGCCGTCGGGTTCGTGGCGCGGACCGCGGCGGTGGCGGTGCCGGGGTCGGTGGCGCCGAACGTGGTGCCGTCGGTGGAGAACGACGTCGACCAGCCGGGCGGCACCTGGAGCGAACCGGGCACATAGGTCTGGCCGGTGCCTGCCGCGTCGATCGGGTCCGTGATGGTGGCCGCACCCGGACCGGACGAATCGTTGTCGTTGTAGTTGAGCACCCATTTCACGGTGTCGCCGTGGCCGACCGGATTGGCTCCGGGATTGGTCACGTCCTGTGCGGATTTGGTGAGCACGGATGGATCGGCAGCTGGCGTGGCGGCCAGTACCGGAGCGGGAATCGTCACGGCCAACGCGACGACGGTGACGCCGACGCCCAGCACGGAAAACGCGCGCACAGCGGTGCCCGCGGATCTTCGCTGCATTGTCTCCTCATTCCTGGCGATGATCGGAATGGAAAGCGTGGACGTCCGGTTTACGATATTAGGAACGGTGCGAATGGCTGGCAACGAATGTCACCGGCTCGCCGACGGCGGCCATCCGTCCGGAGTAGCCAGTGCTGCTTTCGGTACCCGTCGGGGAAGTCCGGTTCGGCTAGGGTGTCGAATCCGGACCGCGCCGTTCGTAGTCAGGGTGAGACCGCCCACCAGGCGCGGTCACGACCACGGGAGATACCGAGCGATGTCGCACCCGCAGACCAAGATCCGCCGCATGTCCGAGCTCGTCGAGCCGATCGGCACCGTCACCTTCTCCGGGGTGTGCAACGACGCGTTCCTGGCCATGGGCATGCGCAACTACTGGGACGGCTACTTCGCGGGCCGCGCGGCACCGCTGGGGCTGGCACCGGCCGAGGTGGTGCACGCGGTCTTCTACAACTTCGCCGACGGCGAGGTCGCCCGCCACATCCCGTGGGTCTGGGGCAAGACGACCCCGGCCGAGGCGCTCGCCGTGCGCGAGCGGGGCAGCGCCGCCGCGCTGCGGCAGATGATGGGCGAACGGGCCGAGCACCCCGGTCTCGGGCGGATCACCGACCTCGCCATGCGGGCGGCGGTCAGCGCGCCGACCGAGGGCCGGGCGCTGTTCGCCGGGCTGCGCGCGCTGGACGTGCCCGACGACCCGATCGCCAGGCTCTGGCACGCGGGGACCCTGCTGCGCGAGCACCGAGGGGACGGCCACAACGCCGCCCTGCTGGCCAACGGCATCGGCGGCACCGAGGCCCACGTCCTGATGGCGCTGGCCCTCGGCATGCGGGCGGAGGAGTTCGGCCGGGTCCACCACCTGCCCAAGCCGCAACTGGCCGCTGTCGTGGACGGGCTGCGCGACCGCGGCCTGGTGGACGCGGCTGGCGGGTTCACCGACGCGGGCCGGGAGATCAAGGAGCGGATCGAGGCGCTCACCGACGAACTGGCGGCGCCGGCCTACGACGTACTCAGCGCGGCCGAACTCGACGAGCTGATCGCGGGGCTCGATCCGATCGCCGCCGCGGTGGTGGCCGCCGACGACTGAGCGGGCGCACCAGATGGTCGGGGATCGTGCCGCCGTCTCCCACTCATGCGCCGGCGGTCCGAGTCGGACCGTCCCGATAGCGTCGACAGGGAAGGGCGGCGCGATCACGGGGGCGGGAGCATGACCTGGCTGGACGCTGGGAACGGGTATCAGGTGCGGTTGACCGACGAGGGCAGGATCGGGTGTCGCAACTCCAGGGGGCGGGAGTTGACGGCCGTGCCATCGAAGCTGCGGGAGCATCCCGAGGTCGTCCGGCTGCGGCAGCTGACGGAGTGGCTGACCAGGCACGACAGCGAATGTCAGACCACGGTGGACAGGTGGATGGTCCGGTCGCTGCCGGTCAGCACGTCGGTACTGGCCGAAGTGTGGGCCGACCCGGCCTGGCAGCG
>DASUJK010000470.1:0-19939 GCA_036279295.1 Pseudonocardiaceae bacterium
GGCCGCGCGCGGGACGGCAGGCTGGTGCACTTCACGCCGATGGGCGCCGACATCCGCCCGGGTGACGTGGTGACGACGACGGTCACCTACGGGGCGCCGCACCACCTGGTCGCCGACGGTGAGCCGCACAGCCACCGGCGCACCAGGGCGGGCGACAACTGGGCCGAAGGCGTGCGGCCGAAGACTTCCGGGGTGAACCTCGGGCTGCCGGCCTTCGGTGCCCCGGCGAGCAGCGGTATGACGGAAGGATGGGCGGTCTCATGACGGAGCAGTCGCCCGAGGAACGGGACGACGAGGCTGAGGTGGCAGCTCTGCGGGCGCAGATCGACCAGATGGAGCACGGGCTGCTGCGCCGGATCGACCCCGGCGCGCGGGCCATGGTGATCGCGGTGTGTGTGCTGGTACTGGCCGTGTGCGCGCTGCTGCCGTGGGTGGCCGGTGTGCCGGGCTGGCAGGTGCTGTTCGACCAGGGTCCCGGTCAGGACAAGGTCGACATCCTGCCCAGGGTGTTCGCGATCGGCGTGTTCGTGTTCGGCTTCCTGGGTTCCGCGCTGTCGCTGGGCCTGCGCCTGTGGTCGGTGGCGTGGCTGTCCACGCTGGGCTGCGGCCTGTTCACCGTGCTGGGCCTGGTGTCCATCTGGTCGCAGCAGACCAGCACCAGCCACTTCGCGGGCCCCGGGCCCGGCGCCGGCCTGATCCTGTCGGTGGTCGCCATGTTCGTACTGGTGATCATGTGGGTGCGGGTCGTGTGGTCCCGACCTGGCGGCCTGTTCGACCACGCCACGGACTGAGGCTAGTCACCGAAGTTCCCGTGCCGGCCCGCACCGTCGGCGAATCGACCCGCGCCGGTCACCGTGTCGGCGGCCAGCGAGGTCAACCCGTGTCGGTACTCACCGGCCAGCGCGTCCGCCTCGGACAGGCCGTCCTGCTCCAGCACGGACAGCCGGTCCTCGCGTAGGCATGTCTGTGGGAACGCGGCCAGTTCGGCGGCCAGCCGCTCCGCCTCGACGCGGGCCGTGCCGGTCGGCACCACTCGGTTGGCCAGGCCCATCGCCAGCGCCTCCCGTGCGTGCACCGGGCGGCCGGTGAGGATCATGTCCATCGCCCTGCTGGTGCCGATCAGCCGGGGGAGCCGCACCGTGCCGCCATCGATCAGCGGCACACCCCACCGCCGGCAGAACACGCCGAACACCGCGTCCTCCTCGACGACCCGCAGGTCACACCACAGCGCCAGTTCCAGCCCACCGGCCACGGCATGTCCTGCGACGGCCGCGATCACGGGCTTGGTCAGCCGCAGCCGGGTCGGCCCCATCGGACCGTCACCGTCCGGTGCCACCCGGTTCGGCCTGCCCGCAGCGACGGCCTTCAGGTCGGCTCCGGCGCAGAACGTGCCACCGTCGCCGTAGAGCACGGCCACCGACGCCTCGCTGTCGGCATCGAACGCCCGGAACGCGTCGGCCAGTTCCAGTGCCGTCGCCGCGTCCACGGCGTTGCGCACGTCGGGCCTGGACAGCACCACCGTCGTCACGGCGCCGACCCGGTCAGTGGTCACGGTCATGTCCGGCAGCTCCTTGCGTGAAGATATGAATCACTGCTTCACTACTATCGTGCCCTACCGCACAACCCCCGCTATCCGGGCCAGGATCGACGCCCAGCGCGACGCCATCGTGGCGGCCGCGATCGCCGTGCTGACCGAGCTCGGCTACGGCGGCTGCTCGGTCGCCGCCGTCGCGGCCCGCGCCGGGGTGGCCACCGGCACGGTCTACAAACACTTCGCCAGCAAGGCCGAACTGGTCGGCGAGGTCTTCGAGCAGGTGGTCAGCGGCGAGGTGACCGCGGTCGCCTCGGCTGCCGCCGTGCCCGACCTGCCGGCCAACCGGGTGGTCGCGGTACTGGAGACGTTCGCCCACCGCGCGCTCAAGGTGCCCAGGCTGGCCTACGCGCTGCTCGCCGAACCGGTCGACGCGGCAGTGGACGCGAAGCGGCTGGAGTTCCGCCGTGCCTACCAGGACATCATCGCCGACATCGTCACCGACGGCGTCGGCGCCGGAACGCTGCCGCCGCAGAACGCCAGGATCACCGCCGCAGCGCTGGTCGGCGCGCTCGGCGACGTCATGGTCGGCCCGCTGTCGACCGAACAGCCCGCCGAGGACACCGTCACCGAGCTGATCACCTTCACCATGAGAGCACTGGGAGGTCCACGTGCCACCGACGCATGAGGTCACCAATCAGGTCCCGCCGCTGGTCGATTACGACACCGCGGCGCACCCGGCCCTGCTGGAGGGCCTGCGCCGCGAAGGTGCCGCGTGGGCCGAGGACGACCTACGCGAGCTGGGTCGGCTGGCCGGTGGGCAGCAGGCCCAGGAGTGGGCCCGGCTGGCCGAGGCGAACAAGCCGATCCTGCACACCCACGACCGCTACGGGAACCGTGTGGACGAGGTCGAGTACACCCCGGCCTACCACGAGCTGATGCGCGTCGCCGTGGCACGCGGTGTGCACGCAGCCCCGTGGACCGACGACCGGCCCGGTGCGCACGTGGCCCGCGCGGCGCGGCTGGTCGCGTGGGGCCAGTCCGACGGCGGCCACACCTGCCCCATCTCGATGACGTACTCCGTCGTGCCGGCGCTGCGCAACCAACCCGACCTGGCCGCCCGTTTCGAGCCGTTGCTGACCAGCCGCGAGTACGACTTCGGGCTACGCGAGCCGAGCACCAAACGCGGCCTGATCGCCGGCATGTCGATGACCGAGAAGCAAGGCGGCTCGGATGTCCGCGCCAACACCACCACCGCGACGCCGACCGTCGACGGCGCCTACCGCGTCGTCGGCCACAAGTGGTTCACGTCGGCCCCGATGTCCGACTTCTTCCTCACCCTGGCGCAGGCGCCCGGCGGGCTGTCCTGCTTCCTGCTGCCCAGGGTGCTGCCCGACGGCACCCGCAACCCGATCCGGCTGCAACGGCTGAAGGACAAGCTGGGCAACAGGTCCAACGCGTCCGCCGAGGTCGAGTACGACGACGCCACCGGCTGGCTCGTCGGCGACGAGGGCAGGGGAGTGCGGACCATCATCGACATGGTCAACATGACCCGGCTGGACTGCGTGTTGGGCACCACCAGCGGCATGTTGATCGGGCTGCGCCATGCCGTGCACCACGCGACCCACCGCAGCGCGTTCGGCGCCCGGCTGATCGACGCGCCCGCGATGGTCAACGTGCTCACCGACCTGGCCGTGGAGACCGAGGCTGCGTTGGTCGTCGCGATGCGGCTGGCCGGTGCCGTGGACCGGTCGGTGCGCGGCGACGAGCAGGAGACGCTGTTCCGTCGGCTCGGCCTCGCGGTCACCAAGTACTGGGTGTGCAAACGTGGTCCGGCGCACGCGGCCGAGGCGCTGGAATGCTTGGGTGGCAACGGTTACGTCGAGGAATCCGGTATGCCGAAGCTCTACCGCGAGGCGCCGCTGATGTCCATTTGGGAGGGTTCGGGCAACGTGGCCGCGCTGGACGTGCTGCGTGCCATGGCGACGACCCCGCTGGCCGTCGAGGCGCTGTTCGCCGAACTGGACGCGGCAGCCGGTGCCGACGACCGGCTGGACCAGGCCGTCATCGGGCTGCGCAAACAACTCGGCGACCTGGAGGATGCCCAGTACCGGGCGCGCAGACTGGTCGAGTGGTCGGCGCTGTGCCTACAGGGCGCGTTGCTTGTCCGCTACGGCGATCCGGCCGTCGCCGACGCGTTCTGCGCCTCGCGGCTCGGCGGCGACTGGGGTATCGCGTTCGGCACGCTACCGTCCGGTGTGGACACCGGCCGCATCCTGGCTCGGGTCAGCTAGTCGCGAGGCGCACGTAGCCCCGGAAGTCGAACAGCCGCGGTTCCGGCTGGAACGGCAGCGTGTCACCGGTCAACGTGTGCGTGCCGACGCCGTAGTGGTAACCGGGCTCGGTGTCGAAGCCGACCTCGCGGAAACCGTTGTCCGCGAACCACTTCCGGATCGTCGGTGTGGCGTCCGGTTCACCGGTGTGCCGGGTCCAGACGACCGTGCCACCGGTCCGGCACAGCCGGGGCAGGTTGGCCACGGTGTGTTCGATGTCCGCGTCGGTGATGTTGCCGAACACCCCGCACATCAACACGATGTCGGCCGGCACGAAACCCGCGTAGGCGGAACAGAGCGACGCGTCGCCCTCGACGACCTCGACACCGAAGCCCTCGGCAGACCGGGTGGCGATCTCGACATTGCGCGGGTCGAGCTCGACAAGGCGGCCCACCACGTCCGCACGCCGAGGATGGTCGGGCAGCACGCCGAGCAGATCCCGACCCTGCCCGGCGCATGCGCTGATGACCGTGACCCGGCCGGGCGGTTGCTCGTCGAGCGCCGCGGCGATCCGGCGGCGCACCGCGGCCAGCCGTCTGTTCAGCGACGACTCCGGCTGGTCGTAGGCACCGTGCCAGCTCGCCCAGTCCTCAGTCATGCGGGAATCGTAGAACTGCCGGCCGCCACTCCGAGACAGTGGCAGCCGGCAGTATCAACGACTGGCGACCGCCTGTTCGGCCGCGGCCAACCACTCACGCCACTGCGTCGCCTGCGCCTCGGCCTGCTCGGCCCGACGCCGGTCACCGGCAGCGCGTGCCTTGGCGGCCTGCGCCTCGAACTGCTCGACCCGTTCCCGGAACTGCGCCGCACGGGCCTCGGCCTCGGGGTCGGTCTTGCGCCACTGCGCATCGGCAGCGGACCGCACCCGCTCCTCGATGGACCGCAGCTTGCCCTCCAGGTCGCGGACCCGTTCGCGCGGCACCTTGCCGATCTGGTCCCACTGGTCCTGGATCCGGTGCAGCGCCGCCCGGGCGGCCTCCAACCCGGCCGTCGCCGGATCGATGGCCTCGGCCTCGGCGAGCAGGTTCTCCTTGAGCTTCGCGTTCTCCACGAACTCGGCGTCCCGCTCGTCGAACACCGCGGACCGGCGTGCGAAGAACGCGTCCTGCGCGGCACGGAACCGCTGCCACAGCGCGTCGTCCGCGTCCTTGGGCGCCCGGCCCGCTGCCTTCCACTCCACCATCAGCTGCTTGTAGCGGTTCGCGGTGGCGGTCAGGTCGTCGTTGGTGATCAGGCCTTCTGCCTCGTCCACCAGCTCCTGCTTGCGCACCCGCGCGGCGGCCCGCGTCCTGTCCAGTTCGGCGAAGTGCGAACCCCGGCGGCGGTTGAACGTGTCGCGCGCCTTGGCGAACCGCTTCCAGAGCTGTTCGTCGGTCTTGCGGTCGACGCCCTTGATCGCCTTCCACTCGTCCAGGATCTCGCGCAGCCGGTCACCTGCCGACTTCCACTGGGTCGCCTCAGCGGCCAGCGTCTCGGCCTCGGTGACCAGGGTCTGCTTACGCGTCACGGCCTCGGCCCGCGCGGCCTCCCTGGCCTGCTTGCCGGCCGTCACGGCCTGTTCGGCCCGCGCGATCACGTAGTCGACCCTGGCGGCGAGGCCGGCGAGGTCCCCGACAGCCGCGGCGTCGGCCAGCGACTCCCGCAGGTGCTTGGCCGAGGTCAACGCCTGTTTCGGATCGCCGTTGCCGGACTCCAGCCGCGAGAACAACAGCTCGGCCTCGGTACGCAGGTCGTCGAACCGGCGTGCGAAGTGGACGAGCCCTTCCGCCGGTTCGCCCGCCTGCCACGAGCCGACAGCCCGCTCGCCGTCCTCGGTGCGCACGTAGACGGTGCCGTCCGCGTCCACCCGGCCCCACCGTTCCGGATGCTGCTCCGCGACCGGAGGTGCGGCCGCGGCTACGGGCTCCGGTGTTGGTGTGCCGACGGGTTCAGGTGTCGGTTCGGGTGTCGGTTCGAGTGTTGTCACCGGCTGCGCATGCGGCACCGGATGGTCCTGTTGCTGCTCACTGAGCTCAGTCGTCTGCGTCATCTGCGTCATCTGCGCCGTCGCGTCGGCCGTGTCGTGATCCGCCATCACGGCTCCTCCTCTGCCCACCTCAGATGTCCGGGCCACAGTGTCGTTTCCCGGACGCCCCGCCAACCACGGGGCCAAGTGCCGCTCCCGGTGCGGCGTGTACCACGCGCGCATTGAAACAGGTCAGCGGCCGATTGGGTACTCCAATGGCCAGGTAGCCTGCGATACCGTGATCATTCGGGCGGTCATCGTGCCGCATCCACCCCTTCTGGTGCCGGAGCTGGTGGGTGAAAGCCGTATACGGACCGAACCCGTCCGTGCCGCCTGTGTGACCGCGGCCCGCCGGCTGGCCGATGTGGCACACGACTGGGTGGCGGTAGCCGCCGATCCGAACGGCCCTGTGACACTGCCGGCTGACGCCCATGGCACGTTCGCCGGTTACGGCGTTGACGTGCCGGTTCACTTCGATCCCAGCCGAAGTGACACCGTCGCCGTTGATCTCGGGTTGCCGCTGCCGGCATTGGTCGCCGGGTGGCTGCGGGAGCAGGCGGGTGCCCGTCGGGTCCGGGTCCGGCTGATCGAACCCGACCTGCCGGCCGAGGACTGCCGCCGCGAGGGCGCCGAGATCGCCGACGACCTCGCCGGGCCGGAACCGGTCGGTCTGCTCGTGCTCGGCGACGGCTCCAATCGACACACCGAGCGCGCCCCGGCCCGGCCGGACGACCGCGCTGGTGCGTTCGACGACGGTGTCCGGGCCGCGCTGGCCGCCGCCGACCCGGCAGCGCTGCTGGCACTCGATCCCGACCTGGCGGCCGAGTTGGGTGCCATGGGTCGGGCCGCCTGGCAGGTGCTCGCCGGTGCCGCGCTCGCCGTCGGTGGTGAGTGGACCGGTGACGTGCTGTATTCGGATCAGCCGTTCGGGGTCGCCTATCACGTGGCCGTGTGGGATCCGGTGTCGTGAACCCGATCGCTGTGGTCGGCCCGACCGCCACCGGCAAGTCCGATGTGGGCGTGTGGCTGGCGCGTCGGCTGGGTGGTGAGGTCGTCAACGCCGACGCCATGCAGCTGTACCGGGGCATGGACATCGGCACGGCCAAGCTGACCGAATCGGAACGGCAGGGCGTGCCGCACCACCTGCTGGACGTCCTGGACGTCACCGAGACGGCATCGGTGGCCGCCTACCAGCGGCACGCCCGGCGAACCGTCGAGGACCTGCTGGCCGCCGGTCGGGTGCCGGTCATCGTGGGCGGCTCCGGGCTGTACGTCAGCGCCTTGTTGGACGACCTGGAGTTCCCCGGCACCGACCCCGCCATCCGCGCCCGGCTGGAAGGCGAACTGGCCGCCGTCGGCGTGACCGCGCTGTACGACCGGCTGACCGAACTGGACCCGGTGGCGGCCGGGGCGATCCTGCCCGGCAACGGCAGGCGGATCGTCCGTGCGCTGGAGGTCATCGAACTGACCGGCAGGCCGTTCTCGGCCGCCATGCCGAAACCTGGCCCGGCCCGCTACGGCACCGTGCTGGTCGGCCTGGACCGGGCAGCGGCCGAACTGGACGAACGCGTCGAGACCAGGGTGGACGCCATGTTCGACCGCGGTCTCGTGGACGAGGTCCAGGAGCTGATTCCGCTCGGCCTGCGGGACGGCAGGACGGCCGGCCGGGCGCTGGGCTACCAGCAGGTGCTGGCCGCGCTGGACGGAGCCTGCGACCTGGCCACCGCTCGGGCCGAGACCGTCCGGGCGACTCGGCGGTTCGTCCGCAGGCAGCGCTCCTGGTTCCGGCGGGACAGCCGGATCACCTGGCTGGACGCCGCCCGCCCGGACCTGCTCGACGCGGTGGCCGAACTGGTCGTCTCGTAGGCTGGGGTGGTGGCTGGTGTCGAATTCGTCAAGGGGCACGGCACGGAGAACGACTTCGTGCTGCTGCCCGACCCGGACGGTGTCCTGGACCTGACCGACGAGCGGGTCAGAGTCCTCTGCGACCGGCACCGGGGTCTCGGCGCCGACGGGGTGCTCCGCGTCGTCCCCACCCGGCACCTGCCCGAGGCGTCCGACGCGGACTGGTTCATGGACTACCGCAACGCCGACGGTTCGATCGCCGAGATGTGCGGCAACGGCGTCCGGGTGTTCGCCCGCTACCTGGTCGACACCGGGCTCATGGCGGCTGGCGAGTTCGCGATCGGCACGCGATCCGGCGACCGGGTGGTCACCGTGCCGGCCGACGATCCGGCGGGCACCGTGACCGTGCGGATGGGCAAGGCGACGGTCACCGGGCGGTCCAACGCGACCATGGGGGGCCGGATCTTCCCCGGCGTCGCCGTCGACGTCGGCAATCCGCACCTGGCCTGCGTGTTCGACCCGGCCACGGTGGACGTGACGGACCTGGACCTGTCCGAGACACCCGGCCACGACACGGCTGTGTTCCCGCACGGCGTCAACGTCGAGTTCGTCAACGAGATCGCGCCGGGCACCGTGCGGATGCGCGTGCACGAGCGGGGTGTGGGGGAGACCAGGTCCTGCGGTACCGGCACGGTCGCCGTCGTGGCCGCTGTGCTGCACCTGGGCGGCTGGTCGGCCGGTGAGCGCACGGTGCTGGTGCCCGGCGGGCAGGTGGTGGTCACCGTGGACGAGAAGGACAGCACGCTGACCGGACCGGCCGTGCTGCTGGCCAGCGGCAGGCTCAGCGACGACTGGTGGACCGAGGCGGCCAAGTAGGCGGTCAAGTGGCCCTCAGCCGACCGGCTCCGGGGTCACCTCGGTCGGCAGGTCCCGCAGCTCGCGCAACGGCGAGAACACCACGAACAACGGCGCCAGCACGAGCCCGATCGCGCCGACCCACAGCGCGTCGTGGATACCGATCGCCGTGCCGAGCAGGCCACCGAGCAGCGAGCCGAGCGGGATCGTGCCCCACACCAGGAACCGCACACTCGCGTTCATCCGGCCCAGCAGCCGGTCCGGGCAGATGGCCTGGCGGAACGACACCTGCGCGATGTTGTAGACGACACCGCCGAACCCGTAGGCCAGCCAGCCAAGGCCGTACAGCGAGATCAGCCAGCCGTGCCCGGCCAGCGGGATGAGCAGCACGAACGGCTGGGTGACCAGCAGGCTCAGCCAGATCGTGCGCGCCTGGCCGAACCGCTTGGCGATCCGCCCTGCGCACACGGCACCGACCACACCGCCGACACCGCCACCGGTCAGCAGCAGACCGACGATGCCGGCGGACGCGTGGAACTGCCTGGTCAGCACCAGCACGCCGACCGCGCCCACGATGCCGGAGCACAGGTTCGACGAGCTGGTGCAGCTGACGATGGACACCAGTGACCGGTTGGCGAACACGAACTTCAGGCCCTCACCGATCTCCCGGCGCAGATTGCGGTCCGGTGCCTTCTCGACCGGCGGTTCGGGCGCCTTGATCCGCGCGAGGCAGGCCACCGACCAGACGTAGGTCAGGGCGTTGACACCCATCGCGTTGGCGCCGCCGAACAGCTGGGTCAGCCCACCACCGAGCGCAGGACCGGACACCTGGGCCACCGACGCGCTCGCCTGGAGTTTCGAGTTGCCGTCCACCAGGAACTCCCGGGTGATCAGCGACGGCAGGTAGGACTGGTAGGCCACGTCGAAGAACACGGACAGCCCGCCGACCAGCAGACCGACCAGGATCAGCTGGGTCAGCGTGAGCACGCCGAGCCACCAGGCCACCGGCACACTGGCCAGCAGCACGGCCCGGCCGACGTTGGCGCCCAGCATCAGCGGCCTGCGGCGCATCCGGTCCACCCAGGCGCCTGCCGGCAGCCCGATCAGCAGGAAGGCGGCTGTGTCCGCCGCGTTGAGCATCCCCATCTGGAACGGGGTGGCCGCGAGGACGATCGCCGCCAGCAGCGGAGCGGCCGTGTTGGTGATCATCTCGCCGAACTGGCTGCCGGTGTCGCCGAGCCAGAGCAGACGGAAGTCCCGGTGCCGCCACAAGGAGTCCTGAGCCATCGGAATACCGTGGCCGACTGATTGGAAGCTGTCAATCAGTTTGCGGACTACGATGATCAAATGACCTCCGACGAGCCACCGAGCGGTACTTCCGGGCGCCGGCCGGCCAGCCGTGCCGAGGCGGCGGCCCTGGCCTCGGCGGTCCGCCTGCGCATCATCCGGCTGACCGCGAAACGGCCGCTGACCAACAAGGAGATCGCGCAACGGCTGGGCAAGGACCCCGCCACCACGCTGTATCACGTGCGCAAGCTGGTGGCGACCGGCTTCCTGGTGGCCCAGCCCGAGCGCAGCGGCGCGCGCGGCTCGAAGGAGATCCCCTACCTGGGCACGATGCTGTCCTGGCGGTTGACCGAGAAACCAGGCTACGAGGACGAGATCGGCGAGGCCATGCTGTCCGCATTCCTGGGCGAGGTGGCGGACATCGGCATCGCCGAGTTGGAGCAGACCCGGCTCGTCACCCAACTGGATGAGGCCGGGCTGGCCGAGTTCACCCGGCGCGTACAGGACCTGATGGACGAATTCGCCGCAAGGCCGAAGAAATCGGGCAGCCAGGAGGTGGGAATCTACGTCGCCTGGTACCCGAGCAGGTGAGCAACTGGGCGGGGTTGCCACAAATTGACTCGGGGTAGTCGCCGGGTCGTGCCACCATGGAGGGAGGATGACTGACTACCTGTACGCAAACGAGGCCAACATCGACCCGACCGAGACCAGCGTCCCCTTCGGCCAGGCCGACTCCGACGACTTCCAGGCCACCGAGCAAGAGCTGGTGTCAACCGGCGACCTGGCCCTGTCCGACCGTGCGGCACTACGCCGCGTCGCCGGGCTGTCCACCGAACTCGCCGACATCACCGAGGTCGAGTACCGGAAGCTGCGCCTGGAGCGCGTCGTCCTGGTCGGTGTCTGGACCGAGGGCACGGCCGAAGAGGCCGAAGCCTCGCTCGTCGAGCTCGCCCGGCTGGCGGAGACGGCGGGTTCCGAGGTGCTGGCAGGCGTGGTCCAGCGGCGTAGCCGTCCGGACGCGGCCACCTACATCGGGTCCGGCAAGGCACACGAACTGGCCGACATCGTGGCGGCGGTCGGCGCCGACACGGTGATCTGCGACGGTGAGCTGTCGCCCGGCCAACTGCGGCAGCTGGAAGGTCGGCTCAAGGTCAAGGTCATCGACCGGACCGCGCTGATCCTGGACATCTTCGCCCAGCACGCCAGCTCCAAGGAGGGCAAGGCGCAGGTCGAACTGGCCCAGCTGCAGTACCTGCTGCCTCGGCTGCGTGGTTGGGGTGACGCGCTGTCCCGGCAGGCCGGTGGTCGTGCCGGTGGCGGCAACGGCGGTGTGGGTCTGCGTGGTCCTGGTGAGACCAAGCTGGAGACCGACCGGCGCGGCATCAACAAGCGCATGGCCAAGCTGCGCAGGCAGATTCCGGACATGGACCGGATCCGGGCGACCAAGCGTGGCCGCAGGGTGGCCAACGAGGTGCCCAGCGTCGCCATCGCCGGCTACACCAACGCCGGCAAGTCCAGCCTGCTCAACGCCATCACCGGCGCGGGCGTGCTGGTCGAGGACGCGCTGTTCGCCACCCTCGACCCGACCACCCGGCGCAGCCAGACCGCCGACGGCCTGACCTACACGCTGACCGACACCGTCGGCTTCGTGCGGCACCTGCCGCACCAGTTGATCGAGGCGTTCCGGTCGACGCTGGAGGAGGTCGCCGAGGCCGATCTCGTGCTGCACGTCGTGGACGCGTCCGACTCGATGCCCGAGCGGCAGGTCGCGGCCGTCCGTGAGGTGCTGGCCGAGGTGGTCGAGGAGCGTGGCGCCGCCATGCCGCCCGAACTGCTCGTGGTCAACAAGACCGATGCCGCCGACCACTTCACGCTGGCCCGGTTGCGCAACCTGATGCCGGGTGCCGTGTTCGTGTCGGCCCGCAACGGCACCGGGATGACGGAGCTGCGCGAACGGATCGCGGCGGCCCTGCCGCACCCGTCGGTCGCCGTCGACGTGCTGCTCCCGTACTCCAGGGCCGACCTGGTGGCGAGGGTGCACGCAGAGGGCGAGGTGACCACCAAGGACCACACCGATCACGGCACGCGCCTGCGGGCCAAGGTGTATCCGGACCTGGCCGCCGCGCTGGACCAGTTCGTCACAAACCCCTCAGGTCGGTTGTAGGAAGCCGGGCGCGCCGGGGCTACTGTTGATGGCGACGACGCTGGGAATTTGTCGGCCAGGAGGACGCAGATGGGCGAGCTGAGCCCTTGGCACTGGATCATCGTGCTGTTGATTTTCGCAGTGCTGTTCGGCAGCAAGAAGATGCCGGACGCGGCACGCGGTCTCGGCAGGTCACTGCGCATCTTCAAGGCCGAGATGTCAGGCGGGCAGCAGGACGGCACCACGCCGCCGACCGCTCCCGCTGAGGCTGAGGCCACCGCTGCGGCTGAGGCCCCGGTGGAGGACAGCGTGCCTGCTCCGGTCGAGGACGCTGTGCCACCGACGGTTCAGCCGTTGATCTCGGTCCCGGAACCGGCGGAACCGGCCGTCGAACGCTGACGGCCGGCCCCGGGGTTCCCACGTTCTGCTTTCAGAGGCGACGCAGCACGGCGACGACCCGGCCGAGAATGCTGGCCTCGTCGCCGAGAATGGGCTCGTAGGCCGGGTTGTGCGGCATCAGCCAGATGTGCTCGTCCCGCCGCTTGAACGTCTTCACGGTCGCCTCGCCGTCGATCATCGCGGCGACGATGTCGCCGTTCTCCGCGGTCGGCTGCTGGCGGACCACCACCCAGTCACCGTTGGTGATGGCGGCGTCGATCATCGAGTCGCCGACCACCTTCAGCAGGAACAGTGACCCCTCGCCGACGATCTCCTTCGGCAGCGGGAACACGTCCTCGACGGCCTGCTCGGCCAGAATCGGGCCACCGGCGGCGATCCGGCCGACCACAGGGACGTAGGTGGGGCGGGGTCGGCTGCCCAGCACCTCGTCGCCGTCCGAGTCGGGCGGCAGCACGCCGACCGCCCTCGGCCGGTTCGGGTCCCGGCGCAGGTAGCCCTTACGTTCCAGGGCGCGCAACTGGTGAGCCACGGACGACGTGGACGTGAGGCCGACCGCCTCGCCGATCTCGCGCACGCTCGGCGGGTAGCCGAAGCGGTCCACCCAGTCCCGGATGACTTCGAGTACGCGGCGCTGCCGTTCGGTGAGGCCGGGTCCTTCGGTGCCCTCCACCGGGTCCGGGAACGCGCGGATCTCCGCGCCGGCACCGGACTCGGCGGTGTCACCGCCACTGCCCACACCTTCTGTCTTGGTGGTGGGGCTGCCGGTGCTCCTGCGTACCACTGTCGCCTCCCTTGCCCGGTCGACCGGTTGCCGGCCGTCCGCGATCTTCGTCCTCGACGCTAGTCCGAACACCCGGTCAGATCAAACACCTGTTCGAAGGACACGCCGGGTGGTGCTCGATTTTGTCGGTGGGGGGTGGTAGACATTCGCACAGCAGTTCGATCGAACACCCGTTCGATCATGATCAGGTTCGGTCAGGCCGCCGAGCAGGGCGGACGCGGTTGAGGAGGGTGTCGGATGTCGGTTGTGGCGAATGTCCGGGTCAGCCTGTCGCCCCTGTCGGGCACCCGTCAGGTCGTGCGGCCGGACGTGGTCCCCCCGGTCCGCAGACGGCCGACGTACACCGACGGTCGGCGTCCGGCCCGGTTGGCGGCCGCGTCGCCCCGGCCCGCGACGCAGCAGTGCGCGCCAAGGCCGCTGGCCGGCTCGATCGGGTGGCTCGTGGTCGTCGGTGTGCTGGCGTTCCTCGTCGTGCTCGGCATCGGCTGGTCGATGGGCGGCGCGCCGGATGCCGGCTCGGTGCCGACCAGGACGGTGCTGGTCCAGGTGCACCAGGGCGAGACACTGTGGAGTGTCGCCCAGCGAATGGCGCCGTCATCGGCCCCGACCGCGGTGGTCGCCAAGATAAGGCAGCTCAACAGCCTGGATGTCGACTCGGTGCTGTACCCGGGTGAGTTACTGAAGGTCCCGACCGGCCTGACCGCCGCCGCGGCCGCCAAGGCAGGCGCCGTCCAGCGCTGATCGCCTGGCCTGCCTGACCTTTCGCCCGCCTGGCCTCGGTCCGCCTGGCCTCGGTCCGCTCCGCCGAGCGACCGGCCGCTCGGTCGTCCTGTCGCCGACTTCTGGCGTGCTCGCCTTTCCGTCACTGCTCTCGCATCATCCCGCGCCCACGGCCGATCCTGTCGTGGGCGCTCGCCGTGTCATGGGTCGCCTGACCTCGCGGTGCGACTCCGCCGCCCCGCTGTGTCACCGCGCGCCGCGGATGTCCCACGAACCGGGTGTCCACGCCGTGTCGGCTTGCCAAATGAGCCGCCTCGACATACTGTCAACCCCAACATGTAGTAGTTACACCGCTGTGGTTAGTCCACAGGTTGGGTTCAAGTCGCAGGCGGTTATCCACCGGTGATCCACAAGTTGATCACCAGGATGGACCGGTTTGGCGACGCAACAGGCGTGCGCAGGGGGAGGGTGAGTTCGGTTGCGGTGTCCTTTTTGTCGTAGTTCCGACTCCCGGGTTGTGGATTCCCGCGAGGTGGACGACGGCCAGGCCATTCGGCGTCGCCGGTCGTGCTCGCACTGCAACCGTCGGTTCACCACCGTCGAGGAAGCGGTGTTGGCCGTCGTGAAGCGGTCCGGCGTCACCGAGCCGTTCAGCCGCGGGAAGGTGGCCAGGGGTGTCAGTCGGGCATGCCAGGGTCGTCCGGTGGACGAGGACGCGCTCGCCCAACTCGCCCAGCGGGTCGAGGAGTCGATCCGGGCCACCGGCTGCGCCGAGATCCCGAGCCACGAGGTCGGCCTCGCCATCCTGGGGCCGCTGCGTGAGCTGGACGAGGTCGCCTACCTGCGCTTCGCCAGCGTCTACCGCTCGTTCTCCTCGATCGAGGACTTCGAGAAGGAGATCTCCGACCTGCGCACAGCGATAGCCGAGAAGGCCGAACAAGACACGTGACCAGGCGTACCAAGATCAGAAAACAGCGAACTGGACCGCATCGGACGGGGAGCCCGGACGGGGCCGGCGCACAGCGAGCCAGTGACAAGGGAGAGGGACTGCTCATGACCGAAACCGTCGGGACGCCGGCGAGCACAGGGCCGGGGGAGACAGCAGGCAAGGGCCTGCGGGTGTCGCGGGTGTACACGACCGAGGGCGTGCACCCCTACGACCAGGTGACCTGGGAGCCTCGCGACGTCGTGATGACGAACTGGCGCGACGGCACGGTCAACTTCGAGCAGCGTGGGGTCGAGTTCCCCGACTTCTGGTCCGTCAACGCGGTCAACATCGTGACCAGCAAGTACTTCCGTGGTGCTGCCGGTACCGCGCAGCGTGAGTCCAGCCTGCGCCAGTTGATCGACAGGGTCGTGCGGACCTATGTGGCCAGTGGCGTGGCGAACGACTACTTCGCCACCGAGGACGACGCGGTCGTGTTCGAGCACGAGCTGACCTGGATGCTGTTGCACCAGGTGTTCAGCTTCAACTCGCCGGTGTGGTTCAACGTCGGCACCGCGTCCCCACAGCAGGTGTCGGCGTGCTTCATCCTCGCCGTCGACGACACGATGGAGTCGATCCTCAACTGGTACAAGGAAGAGGGGCTGATCTTCAAGGGCGGTTCCGGTTCCGGTGTGAACCTCTCCCGCATCCGGTCGTCGAAGGAACTGCTGTCCTCGGGCGGCACCGCGTCCGGCCCGGTGTCGTTCATGCGTGGCGCCGACGCGTCCGCGGGCACCATCAAGTCCGGTGGCGCCACCCGTCGGGCCGCGAAGATGGTCATCCTCGACGTCGACCACCCGGACATCGAGGAATTCGTCGAAACCAAGGCACGCGAGGAAGAGAAGATCCGCGTGCTCCGCGACGGCGGGTTCGACATGGACCTCGGCGGCAAGGACATGGCGTCGGTGCAGTACCAGAACGCCAACAACTCGGTCCGTGTGTCGGACGAGTTCATGCACGCCGTGGAGTCCCGTGCGGACTTCGGCCTGCGCGAGCGTGGCACCGGTGAGGTCATCGAGCGGGTCGACGCGAAGGCGTTGTTCCGCAACATCGCCAAGGCCGCGTGGGAGTGCGCCGACCCGGGTCTGCAGTACGACGACACGATCAACGACTGGCACACCTGCCCCGAGTCGGGCCGGATCACCGCGTCCAATCCGTGTAGCGAATACCTGCACCTGGACAACTCCAGCTGCAACCTGGCATCGCTGAACCTGATGAAGTTCCTCGGCGACGACGGCATGTTCGACGCCAGGACGTTCGTCAAGGCCGTCGAGCTGGTCATCACCGCGATGGACATCTCGATCTGCTTCGCCGACTTCCCGACCGAGGCGATCGGCGACACCACCCGCAAGTTCCGTCAGTTGGGCATCGGGTACGCCAACCTCGGCGCGCTGCTGATGGCCACCGGCCACGCCTACGACTCCGACGGCGGTCGCGCGCTCGCCGCGTCGATCACATCGTTGATGAGCGGCACCGCCTACCGCCGCTCTGCCGAGATGGCCGGTGTTGTCGGTGCGTACGACGGCTACCAGCGCAACATCGACGCCCACCAGCGCGTGATGCGCAAGCACGCCGCGGCCAACGACCTGGTGCGCACGTACGACGTCAACGACGGTGCCGTGCACAAGATCGCCACCGCGGAATGGCAGAAGTGCCTGACCATCGGCGCGACCAACGGCTGGCGGAACGCCCAGGCGTCCGTGCTGGCGCCGACCGGCACGATCGGTTTCATGATGGACTGCGACACGACCGGTGTTGAGCCGGACCTGGCGCTGGTCAAGTTCAAGAAGCTGGTCGGCGGCGGTTCGATGCAGATCGTCAACCAGACGGTGCCGCGTGCGTTGCGGACCTTGGGCTACCAGCAGGAGCAGATCGAGGCGATCGTCGAGTACGTGTCCGAGCACGGTCACGTGGTGGACGCGCCCGGTATGCGCCCTGAGCACTACGAGGTGTTCGACTGCGCGATGGGCGAGCGGTCCATCGCACCCATGGGCCACGTGCGGATGATGGCCGCGATCCAGCCGTTCGTGTCGGGCTCGATCTCCAAGACGGTCAACATGCCGGAAGCGGCGACGATCGAGGATGTCGAGGAGATCTACTTCGAGGGCTGGAAGCTGGGCCTGAAGGCGCTGGCCATCTACCGCGACAACTGCAAGGTCGGCCAGCCGCTGTCCGCGTCGAAGTCGGCGCCAGCGAAGGCCGAGCAGACGGTGGTCGAGTACCGCCCGGTGCGCAAGCGCCTGCCGAAGAAGCGTCCGAGCCAGACGGTGTCGTTCACCGTCGGTGGCGCGGAAGGCTACCTGCACGCGGGTTCGTACCCGGACGACGGCCTTGGCGAGATCTTCGTCAAGCTGGGCAAGCAGGGTTCCACTCTGGCCGGCGTGATGGACGCGTTCTCCATGTCCATCTCGGTGGGTCTGCAGTACGGCATCCCGCTGGAGTTCTACGTCTCGAAGTTCATGAACCTGCGCTTCGAGCCGGCCGGCATGACCGACGACCCCGACGTGCGGATCGCGACCAGCGTGCTGGACTACCTGTTCCGCAGGCTCGCCCTGGACCACCTGCCCTACGACAAGCGTGCCCAACTGGGCGTTTTCACGGCGGACGAGCGCTCAGCCCAGGTCGCCGACTCGTACGAGACGCCGACCGTGGAGAGCGTCGACCTGGAAGGCCTGCGCACCGGGGTCGACTCCAGCCCCGAACCGCACCCGGCACCGGCCAAGCAGACGACCACCAAGCCGAGCATCCAGCAGGCCGGTAGCTCCACTGAGCTGATCGAGCTCCAGTTGGGCAAGGCCGCCGACGCCCCACTGTGCCTGACCTGCGGCACGAAGATGCGTCCGGCTGGCTCGTGCTACGTGTGCGAAGGCTGCGGTTCCACCTCAGGCTGCAGCTGATAGTGGGCCGAATTGCATTTGATGCAACATTGAGCAGGGTTCACACAAGCGGATGAAGTGCACGTCAGGTGGGCGCTGGCTTTCCAGGCTGGCGCCCACCCTGGGGCATCTACCTGGGAAAATCAAGTTTGGGGCAGACAAAGATTCAACGATGTTGTGTTAGATGCAACGTCATGGAGAGGGCTGTCGATCTTCCCGGAGCGGCGCATCTGGTCCTGGCTGACGGCGTGGTTCATCTCGAACCCGCTCGGGCTGTGTTCGAGGCGATGTTGACTGGGTGGGCGACCCAGCAGCGCTCGCGGTTCTTGAAGGCAACGAGCACGATCAAGCCGCGGCTGGACCTGATCCGCAGATTCGCCGGGTATAGCAACCCGCAAGGCGTTGATCACAACCGACACGCCTGTGGTGCTCATCCGAGACCCAAACCGTGATCCCCTTGAAGGTGTCGGACTGGCCACCGCAGCCGGCATTCTCGTCCCACTCGATCGGCGAGCGGCGCTCGCGATGACCGCCATCGGCACGTCTGACCGTGCCGTGCCGGGTACCACCGCGATCGCCCGAGACTTCAACCATCGACTGGCCTGGCAGGCACGGCGGGCCATCTTCCACCACCCCGAAGACGATCCGCTCGACGGCATGGCTCTGCCGCAACCACGCGAACGAGAGATCCACGCCGACGGCTTGGACGAGTTTCTGGCTGCTCAGCGCTCTCGGCGCCTGGAATAGTGCACCCTCCGAATAAGTCCCTTGCGCCAGTACACCGAGCACCGGCTTTCCGGTAAATTGGCTGGTCAGATGGGGTGTTGGTCGGGTCGAACGACACCCCATCTGTGGTCTCCGACGCACCTACTGTTGCATTGATTACAACATGCCCAGCGGCTACCGGCTCGATGTTGCTACCACTGGTAGTATGGACGTCATGAGTGCAGTGCCACACGGGTGGAGCGGTGACGGTCCTGACCTGACTGGGCCGGACGTGCGACACGCGCTTGACCTTGTGCGGAGGCTGGCGGCTCTGCACGACGTGGGCAAGGCGTCGCTCGAGTTTCAGAGGTTGTTAGGAGCCGAGCTGCCATCCGGGGGTACAGTCGGAAATCTGTTGCCTCTAGGAAGGGCGCGTAAGGTCAGCGTCTCGCTACCAGAAGAGCTCACCGCAGCCGTTCAACAACGGGTGGGGAAAGGTGAGTTCAGTCATTATGTGACAGAGGCCGTTGCTCGGCAGCTGGAACTGGATCTTCTAGCTGAGTTGGCCGAATTGCTCGATGTCGAGCACGGGCCGATTCCGGAGGAATATCTGGCAGAAGCTGGGGCGGCATGGCCGGACGTCGAGTAGCGGCAGGGGGCACCCTTGTCCTGGATAGCGAGGGACTGTCCAAACTCGCCGCAGGCGATCCGCGGGTGCGTGCCTACCTGGAGACGGCGCGTGCACGGGGGGCCAGGGTCGCAGTCAGTGCGGTCACATTGGTAGAAGTGCTTCGGGGTGGCTCCCGTGACGCATCGATCCACCGAGTGCTGTCCAAGATTGTGACCATGCCAGTCACGCCTGAACTTGGGCGAGCTGCGGGCGAGTTGCTCGGTACAACGGGCTTGTCTGGCCACCGGTGTGCAATCGACTCTGTAGTAGCCGCTACAGCGCTGGTTATGGCCCGACCGGTCGTGCTGCTAACGAGTGATCCCGATGATCTGGGTCGCTTGGTCGAGGAGCTTGACTGCCCCAAGGACCAACGGGTTGTCGTAATCCACGTGTGATGGCCTACGGCGGGCTGCCTCCCGTCCGGGAATAGTGCACCCTCCGAATAAGTCCCCTGCGCCAGTATCCTGAGCGCGCGCTGCGCATAGTCGAATAACGATCACCTCGGAGTGGGGCCAGCCGTTCGGCTGGCCTCACTCCGCTCTTGTCTGACGGGCATTGCCAACCGGGCGACGCGTTCGCTACGATTCGACCGTGCGGTCTAATAATGAACCGTCCGGTCGAACCTTTGCCGATGAGGCTCGCCGGAAGCAGTTGGTGGAGTGCGCCATCGAGGTGATCGCCGAACAAGGGTTCGCCCAGGCGTCCCTCGCTCGGATCGCGCAGCGTGCCGGCGTGGCCAAAAGTGTTGTGCTGTACCACTTCGCCAACAAGGACGAACTGGTCGAACAGGTGCTGACTGCCGTG
>DASUJK010000471.1:0-7955 GCA_036279295.1 Pseudonocardiaceae bacterium
GGGTGGCACGGCCCGTTTATGGAGGGCACGATCATGGATAACAGCTATCACCACGACCGCATCACTCTGTCCGAGCCGGGCGAACTGATCGCCGGCATCCCGCATCTGCTCGGCTTCCACCCGGTGGACTCGATGGTCGTCGTCTGTCTGGGCATCGAGGGTGAGAACTACCTCGTCCTGCGTGCAGATCTGCCGAGCAGCGAGGACTACGCCTACCTGGCCGCCCAACTGATGCGCCCGCTCGCTTGTCGGAAGCCGACGAGCGCCATCCTGGTCGTGATCGGCGGAGCGGACACCGGCCACGACGAAGTGCTGCCACACGGCGAGCTGGTGGCACAGTGCGAAGCCCGGCTTGCCGATATCGGTGTGAGCACCGACCACCAGTTGTGGACGGCCAACACCACAACCGGAACCTGCTGGCGGTCCTATCAGGATGCCGAGTGCGCTGGGTTCGTGCCCGAACCGCACGGCGCTTTCATCAACGCCCAAGTCGTCGACGGCGTCCGCATCTACCAGCGGCGTGAGGACCTCGTGGCGACGCTCGCGCCGGTCGCCGAGGAGGACCTCGCGCGCCGAGCCCAACTCCTCGCCACCACCGAGCAGTGGCTACCCGCGGCCGACGTACGGGCACGGCTGCGGTTGGTGGACGATGCCGTCCGACGCTCCGTCGAAGGAGTGCTGCCGGAGCTCGACGGCGACATCCTGAGCTTGATCGTCGCCCTGTCCGATCACGACGTTCGCGACGCCTGCGTCTGGCAGCACGATCCGGTGCTGGCCGAAGGCGCCGAACGGTTGTGGGCGACTCTGGTCCGCAATGCACCCGTTCCTGAACGGGCCGAACCCGCCAGCCTGCTTGCCTTCTCCGCATACCAACGCGGAGCGGGGCCGCTGACGTCCATCGCCCTGGAAATCGCGGATGCCGCTGACCCGGAACACCGACTCGCCGGACTCCTACACGGCATGCTGGCCCTCGCCTTCCCGCCCGATCGGGTCCGATCCGCCGGCCAACGAGCCGCATCGATCGCACGCGAGGCCATCGCCTCCGATACCGGGGAGGGGTCGCCGTCATGAACAGGTCGAGCAACACCTCCGCGTGCCCTGGCGAGGCGCCCTACCAGGTTCAAACGCCGGCCGGGATCGCCGTCATCAGTCTGGTCGCGGCCATCATGAACATCCAGCCGACCGACCCAGAACACGGCAAGCAGTGCGATCGTCTGGTCCTTCGATCGACCGTGGAGGGCATGCCCGACATGTACGCCGTGTTCGAACGACGGCACGGCGGCGCGGAGAGCTGGTGGAAGGTAACCGACGACCTCAGCCTCGGTCAACTGGACGACTGGCCAGCGCGCCGTCGTCATCGGGTCAGTCCATCGATGCCGTTCCAGCGGTGGCTCGACCGGATCAGGACAGACTAATGGCGGCGCTCGTCACCTACACAGGTGGAGATCAGCGGTCCTCCCGTCGACATGTCCTAACGTCGACCGGTATGCGGTCTCGATCCAGTATCAGGGCGTTCATCCGGTTGTGCGCTGCATCCGGATTGGGCGTCTACCTGGGTGCGTCCATCGCCGGGCTACTCGCGGTGATGACGGGGCGGCCGCTCACCGCCAGCAGCGCTTGGGTCACCATCGCCCTGACGTCGGCAGTCGCCGGTGCAGGTGCCGGCGCGGCAGCCTGCTGGCTGACGCGCCGTTGGCTGCTGACCCGGGTGCCAGCACGATGGTGGAAGTTCATCGTGGCCGGAGTCGTCACCTTGCCGCTGTTCACGGTGCTCGGTCAGCTCCCTACGGTCGGCTCGGCAGACGCACTGCTGGCTCTCGGTGGCGGGGTGGTCATGGCGGCCGTGTACTGGCGTGCCTCGCGAACGGGGTCCCGCTCACTCGGTTCGGGCGCTGAGGTGCGCTCCCGATAGTTGGAGGCTCCGGCCTTCGCCAACACGGCGGGGCCGGAGCCTCGACCGTCTTTGAGTAGTTGCCGGGTGGCTTTCTCCGATAGCGCCAGCAGTTCGGCCACCTGCTTGACCGTGCGACCGGCATCGTGAATCGCGGCCACCGCGTTGGCCTGCGTTGCTTGCGTGCGTGCGACCTGCTCGTCGCGCAGCGTACGAGCATCCTTGATCCGTTGCTGCAGTTGCGCCACCTTGTCCTGGCACACCTGATCGGCCGCCACGACCTCCTCGCTCGCAGCGACATAGTCGCGCAGCGCTTGGTCGACCAGAACTTCCCGTTCTCGGATAGCAACGAGTTGCTTGTTGTTGCGGTCACGTGCCGCCGCCAACTGGCGGCTTACCCGTGTCGAACGACGCGCCCGACGATCAGCTCCCGTGCTCTGGTCAACCATCGCACGTCCTCCCCTGGCGAATTGAATACCAGCCCTCGACCAGCTGAGAGTAACGTCGCCCGGCCGGGCCTGGGTGACACGCGAAGGGGCACGCCCGGCAGAGCCGGACGCGCCCCTCGTCGAGCACGGAAGTCCGGTAAGGACTCACCACCATGAACGGTGGTTCCGCCAAGACCGTGTCGACAATGCACCCATCCCATCCAGGGCAAACCAACCCTCAAGGTGGATGCCGGGCCAGTCTAGAGGTCCACACCGTCGGGCGCCGGGGATCCCACGTCAGACGACGCGACAATCAGCGGCGCATGTTGGTGTCGGCGACTCACGTGGGATCCCCTTCGTGCCCAATCGTCTTGTGTCAGGTCAGCTGCGTAAAGGGCGCTCCTTCGTCGCGTCGCTGCGCGATGGCTTCGCCACCCTTGACACACCTGCCCTGACACAAGGAGCGGCACGTACGAAGGGGACGGGGAAAGAGTAATGGCATTCGCCATTAGCAATAAACAAACCCCTCGGAGCCTAACCGCGTCTCTTAATTCACCCAATTGGGCAGTAACCCAACGCGCATAAATGGCGCGATCCCGATAGAATCGAATTGCACGGCGATTCGGGAACGCCAAGCCCGAATAAAATAATCCAAGCAAACCGATTCGGGGTCGTTCAATGTCTAACTCTGTTGCTATTTCCGGTGTTGCCCACTTGGTGAAAATCGGCAACCTTGCCGAGGCAAAGCGCCAGGCCAGGAAGCTACTCACTGACGCCGATCCTCACGATCTGGACGTCATCGCCCGTTGCGCATACGTGTTGCAGACCTGGCCCAAAATTGGCGTAGTGAAGCTACGCGCGTACTGGCTCAACGCGGACCAGCACGATCGCACTATTATCGAAGCGTGCGCGCCCGAGAACGGCGAGAAGCGCCACCACACAACAGCGGCCGACGACCGCACGCCACGCTGGACCAAACGAAACAAATACCAGGCACCCCGCGACGTACGCCACGAGGTCCGCCCCAAGCTGCGCAGGCCCGCACGACCTCACCCAACGGATGACGCTCCGGCCGTTGTCGCGGCCTACCTGCACGAACGGGCAGGAGTAGACGACGCTCCCCTGTCCAACGAATCCCCCACGGCGTACGCGCTGGACTACGACCGTGCCGCAGTTCCGCCGTTGCACGGCACGCCGTGTGTGTCCTGCTGGGTAGAACGCGCCGCACACGACCGGCGCACCGGCCGAGACGATGGACTGTGCACCGATTGCCGTGACCGAGGTCGACCGGGCATCCCCGCCCTGCCGGACAAACACACACGAGCGGATGCGATCGGAGCCCGTTGCGCGTTCATCGCCGACCGGTACCCCGAGGCAGCCGTCCGGGTGTTGCGCCGCTACTGGCAACAGTCCGCCGCAGGACGCGACCGCGAGACCATCGCCGCTTGGGTACGAGATCACGACCTCACCGGTGCCGCTGCCCAGCCCGGCCCGGCCCCTGCCCTGGTCGAGTGCGCCCCGTGTTCATCCTGCGCCGAGCCACGCAGCGTCCGCGACCTTCGACACGTCGAGACGGACGACGGACTGTGCACACAATGCCGCGCCGTCGGCAGCGAACCGACCGCACCCGATGCCGACATGAACACCGGCACCGTCGACCCGTCAGGACGAGAGCTCGTCGCAGTCGCGTAGACGCCAACAACGCGCAGGACCCCCGGCCACCTTTGGCCCGGGGTCCTGCGCCGTCTGCTGACCGCAGCCGCCAGTATCACCACGTGGCCCGCCGCGCATGCCAACGCGGCCGCCACGCCGCCGCATCACACCCGCCAGCCCACATCACCCACCGCTCATTACTGCTGGTCACCAACTACACAGCACCTCTTGCAGATGTTCTGAATCCGGTGACATGCCCACCCCACACTGGATGTGTGATGAGCTTGCGGAAGCTCACGCCGGGCGGCTACGAGTACGTGACCGGTTCCATTGCCTGCGGCGATCGCGCACTGGAACCCGGTGAATCCCTGTCTGACTACTACTTCGCCCACGGCTACCCGGCCGGCGAGTGGTTCGGCGCCGGTGCCGCACACCTCGGCCTCTCCGGCGAGGTCACCGCCGCACAGATGAACGCCCTGTTCGGCGAGGGCAGACACCCAAACGCAGACGCGATCGAAGCCGACATGATCCGAGCCGGCGCGACACCCAAACAAGCCGAACAGGCCACCCGGCTGGGCCGTCGATTCGCCCAGTACGGCAGCCTCGACGGATTGCGATCCCAGGTCATCGCCGCCTACAAGCAATACAACGTGGACCATGGTCGCCCGATCGGCGCACCCCTCGACACGGCCACACGAGCCACAATCCGTACCAACGTGCAAAGCCAAGCGTTCCAGAAGGCACACGACGGTCGTGCCCCCGCAGGCAGCGACGAACTGACCAGTTGGCTGGCCGAGCAGAAGCGGCAACTCAAGTCGGCCGTCGCCGGCTTCGAGGCCGTCTTCGCACCGCCCAAGAGCGTCTCGGTCGGGTGGGCGTTGGCTGACGACGTCACCCGCGAACGGTTCGCCAACCTGCACCGCCAAGCCGTCAAAGACACCCTGCGTCACCTGGAAACCAACGCCGCATTCACTCGGCACGGTAACTCCGGCGAGGCGCAGGTCGACATCGTCGGCATCACCGCAGCACTGTTCGAGCACTGGGACTCCCGCGCCGGAGATCCCCACCTGCACACCCACGCGACGATCTCGGCCAAGGTCAAACGACGGACCGACGGCGCATGGACCGCTTTGGACGGACGGACCATCCTGGCCGCGACGGTGACCATGTCAGAGTTCTACGACAGCCGGCTGCGCGACCTGTTCCGGGACGAGGGTGCGGTGTGGGTACAACGCCCAGCAGGAGGCGTGGACGTCAAGCGGCCGGTGTGGGATCTACGAGGCGTGCCCGAGGAACTGCTGGTCGGGTTCTCCAAGCGGGCACAACAAGTCGAAGCTGAGCGAGCCAGACAGATCGTGGCGTTCCGCGCCGCACATGACCGTGAACCCAGCCCGAAAGAAATCCTCGAGATAGGCAAACGTGCCCAGTACGGGACCCGCGCCGCCAAACAAGCACCCAAGACGCTGGCCCAACACGTTGGCCGCTGGCGTCAGTTCGCCGAGAACATCCTCGACCAGGCCACCCTGGACACTCTCGCCACGAGCGTGTTCGGCGGTCCAGCCGAGCCGATTTCGACAGTTGAGGTCAGCCAGCTGGCGGCAGCCACCCGCACGGTCGTCTCCGACAAGTACAGCCACTGGAACCGCTGGAACATCGAAGCCGAAGCGCACCGCCAGACTGCTCATCTGCGGCTGCTCAGTGGCCAGCGGAACAAGCTCATCCAGGACATAGCCGACGCCGCCATCGACTCCGGCGACACTGTCGCGCTGCAAGCGCCAGCGATCGTCGCCGAACCACCGCAGCTGCGCCGCCGCTCCGGCGACAGCGTGTTCGAGGAACACAACTCCCGTCGCTACACGACCGAGCAGACGCTGCGAGAAGAAGCAGCGCTCGTAGCATGGGCACAACAGCGCGACGGCCACCGACTTACCGCACAGACCGTTGAGGCGGCGATGGGTGGTCTCGGGCTCAACTCAGGGCAACGACGCATGATCACCGAGTTCGCCCGGTCCGGCCTACGTGTCCAGCTGGCCCTCGCACCTGCCGGCGCCGGCAAGACCACGGCGATGCGCATCCTGGCGCAAGCGTGGCGATCAGCCGGCGGCCGGGTCTACGCGTTCGGTCCCTCAGCCCGCGCCGCCCAGGAGCTCGGCGCGGCCATCGATGCTCCCCCGCATACCCTGCACCAGGTCACGACGGCACTGGCGGTCGGCACCGCCGACCGGACCTACGCCTTCCGCAACGGCGATCTGATCATCGTCGACGAGGCCGCTATGGCCGGCACCCACACCCTGCACGATGTCGTCCAGTACGCCCTGCTCCGAGGAGCCGACGTCCGACTGGTCGGCGACGACAAGCAACTCGGCGCAGTAGAAGCAGGCGGCGCCATCCGCCTGATCGCGCACGACGTCGGCGCGGTCCGATTCCGCGAAGTCGTCCGCTTCCACGACCCCGGCCAAGCAGCTGCCTCACTGCGTATCCGGGCCGGTGACATCGCTGGCCTTGGCTACTACCTCGACCAGGGCTGGGTCGACAGTGGATCCCGAGAGACCATGCGCGACGCCGCCCAACGCGCCTGGCGCCACGACCTGGACGCAGGCAGACAGACCCTGCTGATCGTGCCCACCAACGAGGACGTTGTCTGGCTCAACCTCCAAGCACGAGCACAACGCATCACCCGCGGCGACGTCCACGACAGCGCCGCAGCCGCGTTGCACGACGGCACCCATGCCTCAGCCGGCGACTGGATCGTCACCCGCAACAACAACCGGCTGCTGTCGGTCTTCGGCGGCCGCGACTTCGTCAAGAACGGCGACACATGGCAGGTTACCGCCGTGCGACGGGATCACGCTCTGGAGATCACACACTTGCGGCACCAAGGCACCGCGGTTCTGCCAGCTGCCTACGTCGCCGCCCACGTCGAACTTGCCTACGCCACCACGGTCAACCGGACGCAGGGAATGACCTCCGAGGGCAGTGCCCACACGCTCGTGCCGCAGACAATGACACGCGAGCAGTTCTACCCCGCCGTGACTAGAGCACGACAGGACAACCGGATGTACGTCGAGACCGTTCAACACGTCATCGACGACCACCGGGAGACACCAGAGGAACGCACCGTGCTGTCCGTTCTAACCGGCGTTCTGAAACATTCGGGTCTCGAAACGGCCGCCACAGAGCAGCTCCGCGAATCGCTCGGCACCGAAGAATCGCTGGCAACGCTGGTATCCCGACACGACTACGCCGCCCGCCTGGGTGCCGACGAGCGGTTCGCCGTACTGCTGAACCGACATGTACCCGAAGTACGGGGCCATCCCGCTGAGCCTGCGCTCATCCAGACACTGCGCAACGCCGAGGACCTGGGCTGGCAGGCCGAACAACTCATCCCGGCAGCGCTGGCCACTGGCCGGCTGAACGGGGCACTGGACCCGGCGGCCGTCCTCCAGTGGCGCATCGAACAGAAGATCGAGCAGCAACGACCGCCGATCAGCATGGCCGAGCCTCAGCTCACGCCGATCGACCCGCCGCGGGCAATCGTCGATCGCACCTGTGACACTGCGGGCGCAGACACCGACGGGTCGTCGGTGCAGGGCGTCCAGCATGCCAAACCAGCGCTGCCGTGGCTGGCCCGCGCACACGTTGACGTCGGACGCGACCAGCCAGAAATAGCCGACTATCTACAGCAACTCGCCGAGGCGATCCGAACGCGAACTGCTGAACTCCGCGAGCAGGTCACCGCCGACAAACCTGCTTGGCTGGCTGGCATCGGCGCCCGACCCTCACCGCCGAACACCCCCACCGCATGGGACGAGCTCGCAGGACTCGCCGCCGCGTTCCGCGAGACCTACAACATCACCAACACCGACGCCGCCGCACCCCTGGGGCCTCAGCCCACATCTGCCGGAGCCAAGGCGCGAGCGTGGCAAGACATAACCACCCGTTGGAGGCAGCCCGTGACCGTATCTGACGAAGACATTCGAGCA
>DASUJK010000472.1:0-11048 GCA_036279295.1 Pseudonocardiaceae bacterium
CGAGGTCCGGCCAGCCCCAGGCCTCCCGAGCCCAGTCCCGGCCGGCAGCGCCCAGCTTGGCGGCCCGCTCGGGGTCGGTGAGCAGCCCGACCAGGGCATCCGTCAGCTCGTCCAGCGACCGGCCGTCCACCACGTGGCCGGTCACGCCGTCCCGCACGGTTTCCGGGGCACCACCCGACCGGCCGGCCACCACCGGCAGCCCGGCCGCGGACGCCTCCAGATAGACCAGACCGAACGCCTCGACATCCAGGCCGCGGCCTCTGGTCCGGCTGGGCATCGCGAAGACGTCACCGACCGCGTAGTGCGCCGCCAACTCCGCCATCGGCACCGAACCCGTGAGGACGACATGCTCGGCGACTCCGCCGCTGGCGGCGAGCGACGTCAGTCGATCACGGTCCGGACCGCCGCCGACCAGCAACAATGCCGCGTCCGGCACGCTGCGGCGGATCAACGGCAGGGTCTTGACCAACATGTCCTGGCCCTTGCGCGCGACCAGCCTGGAGACACAGACGATGGTCGGCCGGGCACCGAGGTGATACCGATCACGCAGCTCCGCGCGCGCGGCCGGGTGGGGCCGGAACCGGTCGGCATCCACGCCGGGCGGCAGGTACTCCAGCGCGGCCAGCGGGCCGAACGCGGCCGCGAAGCGGGACCTCGTGTACCGGCTGACGAACGTGAGCACGTCCACGGTCGACCCGATCCGGCGCAGCGCCTGCCGGGCCGCAGGCAGCATCGACCAGCCGACCTCGTGCCCGTGGGTGCTGGCCAGCACCCGGATCGCACCCGCCCTGCGCAACTGTGGGGTGAGCAGCGCCAGCGGTGCCGACGCGCCGAACCAGACCGCCTCACAGCGCTCGGTCCGCAGGATCTCGGCCGCCCGGCGGGCCACGTCCGGCGTGGGCAGCATCAGCGACGTGGGATGCCGGTACACCGGGAACGGCTGGCGGGCGTCGAACTCGGGATGCTGGTCGCTGCCCTGCCGCCAGGCGGGCGCGTAGACGACGAGATCGTCGGTCGGCAGGTGACCGGCCAGGGTGTGCAGGTAGTTCTGGATGCCACCCGGTCGAGGCGGAAAATCGTTGGTCACCAGCAGGGTCCGACGCACCTGTCCACGTTATCCGGCCGCCGGACACACAGAACGGCCGGCAGGCTGCCGGCCGTTCTGGTACCGCTGATCGCTCAGGCGCCGAGGCGGCGAGCGCCGCTGTAGTCGCTGAACAGGGCCTGGACCTTGACGTCCTCGCCGAAGTTGGGCGCGTTGACCATCAGGCCGTTGCCGACGTAGATGCCGACGTGGTGCACCGGCGAACCGAAGAACACCAGGTCACCGGGCCGCAGGTTGGCCCGCGACACCGCGACGCCCATGGTGGACAGCACGGCGCTGGAGTGCGGCAGGCCGGGCATGCCGGCGTGCGCGTACGAGTAGATGACCAGGCCGGAGCAGTCGAAACTGTTCGGCCCGGCCGCGGCCCAGATGTAGGGCTTGCCACGCTGGGCCAGCGCGATCGTCATTGCCTCGCCCCGCACACCAGGCGGCGCGATGAAAACGCCGTCGATGCCCTTGTTGGCCAGTTCGGCCAGCTCGGCCGGGGTGAACGCGTTCTTGGCCGAGACCAGCTTGGTGATCTGGGCCTGGAGCTGCTTGCCCTGCTGGGCCAGCTGACTCTTCAGGTTCTCGGCGGCCGCCGTCGCGTCCTGGGCGGTCTGCAGGAGGTGCTGGGCGTTCCGCTCGGCGGTCTTGGCCGAGTTCACCACGTCGGCGAACTTGCTCAACGTGGCGAAGTTGTCGTCGGCCAGGTACTGCAGATCAGTGGCCTTGTTCAGGAAGTCCCGCGCCGAGGTGCCGGTGAGCAGCGCGGAGAGCTGGTTGAGCCGGGCGCCCTCGAAGGACGCGTCGGTCAGCTTGTCGACCTGACCCAGGTACTGGTTCTCCTTGGCGAGCGCGGTCTCCTCGGTGTGCTTGGCCGCCGCCACACCCGCATTGGCCTTCTTCGCGAGGGCCTGCTGCTTGGCGAGGTTGACGTTCGCCGTGTCCATCTTCTCGTTCAGCGCGTCGGCCTGCTGGCTCAGTGCCGTGTACTGGGCGACCGGGTCGCCGCTGGCTGGTGGAGGGGATGTCGGGTCCGCGGTGGCGGTGGCCGGGACGACAATCACTGCCGCTATGACGGCAGTGGCCGCAAGTGCACCGCGCATCGTTCGCTTGAGTTGGTGCGACGCCACGTCGGGCGTGTCTCCTTCGTCATCCACCGCCGATCGGGGAGATCACGTGTCGGGTCCGGGCCGCACGAACACCCAGGAGTGTCGCGGGGCACAGCACGTGGCCTTCGCCAATCACGGCCGTCCCCCGACGAGCCGATTCAGCGGTGATCTCGCGTCGCCGTCCTCCGTGGACGACAGGCCGCCGCGAGATCTCGGACAGGTTACGGAACGCCAGAGCGCCGCGTCTACCGGGGGTTGCCCAGAATCGCGTTCGATACGCCAGATGCACGAACGGACTAGCGACGACTCCATAAGGTGATCGGGCTAGTACCCATCAGCTGACCTGCCTACGATGCCGCCCGACGTACAAGTCGGACCGTTCGGCGCTTTCTTCGCGACCCAGGGGCGAGTCGAACGATTCGTCCCGTCCGTGCCGAGGCAACTCACCGGATGATCCGCCGATCGGGACCAGTCGCAGCTTCGGCACGAGACCCGCGTCACCCAGGGCGCCGATGGCCTTCAGCTCCGGGTCGGTCAGCTCCACGGTGCCCGGTGCGGACAACAGCACGCTGACCACACAGTCCGAACAGCCGACGCCCTTGATGGCGCACTTGTCACAGTCGATGATCACGAGCTCTCCGTAACGTCGAAGGTGTCCGGCGGACCGGTCACCACGCACGATAGACATCGGCACCGACAATATTCGAATGTATGTTCGAACGACCAGAGGGGTAGCGGCTGAGATCCGGCTCAGATCCGGCTCAGCCTGGCGATCAGCACGGCGGAGGGCACCGGGTGGGCACCTCGCCTGCGGATCGAGTCGGCCACCGCGCGATCCGACGTGACCACGACCACCGGCCTGCCCTCGGGTTCGGCGGTGACCAGCGCCCGGATCACGTCGTCGGCCAGCACACCGGGGTCGGAGAACAGCACCCGCACGCCCCTGGGCGCCGCGCTCGGCACGGACACCACACCGGCACCGTCGAACACCACGGTGACCTCGGCGCCGGTCCGCGAGGCCAGTGCGGCCATCTGGTAGACCAGCCGCTCCCGCTGGTCGACCAGCGGGAGTTCGGGATAGCCGGTCTTGGTCACGTTGTAGCCGTCCACCACGAGATGCACGGTGGGCAGTGCGAGCAGCCGGTCCAGCGCGGCCGGGTCGGCCACCCGACCCACGGTGCTCTGCGCGGCGCTGGCGCCCCGGACGAGATCGGCGGGCCTCGGCCCGGTGCCGCCCAGCGCCAGTTCCCTGCGCAGCCCGGTGACGGCGCCGTCCATGGTGTCCACCAGCAGCGCCAGCCGGACCTCGTCGGCCTGCCTGGCTTCCCTGGCCGCCTGCCGGGCGGCGGACGCGTCCGCTTCGGCCCGCCGTGCCTTGACCCGCTCGGCGTCGGCCCGTTCCCGCTCGCGGTCCCGTTCGGCGGTCAGCGACTTGCGTTCCAGTTCGGTGTGCGCCCTGATGTGCTCGGCGTCCGCTCGGGCGGCGGCTGCCTCGTCCCTGGCCTCACGCAGCCGGACGCCCTGTTCGCGCAGCCGCTTGAGCAGCTTCTCCAGTTCGGCCTCACGCTGTCCGACGGCCTGGCCCGCGCTGCCTTCCGCCTTGTCCAGCTCGGCGCGAATCCTGGTCAGCTCGGTCTGCAGGCGATCGGCCCGGACGACAGCGGCGTCCCGTTCCGCACGCAGGGCGGCGTCGCCCGCGCGTAGCCGGACGAGTTCCATGTAATGCACGGCGGTCGGATCGGCCAGCAGCAGTGCGGCAGCACATGCGGACACCGGATCGGGCGCGGTCAGGTCGAGGGCGCCGGGCCGGTGCTCCCGCGCCCACTCGGTCACCGACGTGCGGAAGCCCGCGTTGGCACGCAACGCGGCCACCAGCGGCGTGGCACCCAGCCGGGCGCGCTTGGCCGGCGCGAATCTGGCGACCTGCCGGACCGACGGCGGGATGTCGATGGCCGGAATCTCGCTGACCGCGTCGGCAGCGACCTCGGCCAACCGGATCCGGACCGCGTCGGGCAGCCCACTCCAGTCCGGCGCACTCCGCTCGACCGATTCAGTCGGTTCGGCGGTTACGGTCGGTTCACCTGGTTCGTCCGGGACACCGGCCAACACCGGACCGGGAAGCTCCTGGTCCGGCTCGCGGTGCGCCGACGTCATCTCTACAGGTTAATGCCCCGAGCCACCCGGCAACCGCACGGATTGGTCCAGTCGGATGCAGTGCCGTCCCGGCCGTCACCCGGACAGGCCATAACTGTCGGTGGTTCGACCTACTGTCCTGGGTGATGACCACGACGAGTGTGGATGGCGCCGCAGGCGCAATGACCAGCGCGCCAGGTACGGCGGCCAGTGCCCAGCTCACGTTCGACGAGCTGGGCACTCCGCTGCGTGACGTCACGTTCGTCGTGTTCGACCTGGAGACCACCGGCGGCAGCGCCGAGCAGGACGAGGTGACCGAGATCGGTGCCGTCAAGGTGCGCGGCGGCGTGGTGCTCGGCGAGTTCGCCACCCTGGTCGACCCCGGTCGGGGCATTCCGCCGCAGATCGTGTCACTCACCGGAATCACCCAGCTGATGGTCACCGGGGCACCGATGATGTCCGAGGTGCTGCCGGCGTTCCTGGAATTCGCGAAGGGCGCTGTGCTGGTCGCCCACAACTCCGGCTTCGACATCAGCTTCATCAAGGCCGCGTGCAAGCGGTACGGCTACCCGTGGCGTAGGCCGCCCGTGGTGTGCACGGTGAAGCTGGCGCGGCGGGTGCTGACCGAGCAGGAGACGCCGAGTTGCCGGCTGTCCGCGCTGGCCGTGCTGTTCAAGGCGACCACAACGCCCAACCACCGGGCGCTGTCCGACGCCAAGGCCACTGTGGACGTACTGCACGGACTGCTGGAGCGGGTCGGTTCCGTCGGGGTGCAGTCGCTGGAGGAACTGCTGGACTACGCGCCGGAGGTCACGTCGGCACAGCGGCGCAAGCGTGGCATGGCAGCCGACCTGCCCAACGAGCCCGGCGTGTACCTGTTCCGTGGCCCGTCCGAGGAAGTGCTCTACGTCGGCACGTCCGGCGATCTGCGCAAGCGCGTGCGGCAGTACTTCACGGCCAGCGAGACCCGGCCCCGGTTGCGCGAGATGGTCGGGCTGGCCGTCCGCGTGGACCACGTGACGTGTGCGCACCCGCTGGAGGCCCAGGTACGTGAGCTGCGGCTGATCGCGGCGCACAAGCCCGCCTACAACCGGCGCTCCCGCAACCGGCACGCCGACTGGTGGGCCGTGCTCACCGATGAGCCGTTCCCCAGGCTGTCGGTGGTGCGCAGGCCGCGGGCGGGTGCGCTCGGACCGTTCCGGACGTCCGCGTCGGCCAAGGCAGCGGTGCAGGCCGTGCAGGACGCCCTGGCGATCCGGACGTGCACCGAGCGGATCCCGGCCCACAACGCCCACGGCACGCCGTGCGTACTGGCCGAGCTGGGTCGCTGCGCGGCGCCGTGTGCCGGTCGGCAGAGCGTCGAGGAGTACGCGCCCGCCGTGGCCGCCGTGCGGGACATGGTGGCCGGCCGGGACAACGCGGTGCTGCTGGCCGCCACCCGCACGGTGGCGGAACTGGCCGAGCGACAGCGGTTCGAGACCGCGAGCACCCGACGGGACCGGTTGGTCGCCCTGGTGCGCGCGCTGGACCGGGGTCAGCGATTGGCCGCACTGGCGGCCGTGCCCGAGTTGGTGGCGGCGGCGCCGGGCACGAAGGGCTGGGACCTGGCCGTGATCCGACACGGACGGCTCGCGTCGGCGGGCGTGGTGGGCCGTGGCCTGCGGGCGCAGCCGGTGGTGGACGTGCTGGTCGCGTCGGCCGAGACGGTGCTGCCAGGTGAGGGGCCGCTGTTCGGCGCCGCGCCGGAGGAGACGGCGCTGCTGAGCAGATGGCTGGCCCAGCCCGGTGTCCGACTGGGACGGACGTCGCAGCCGTGGACCGAGCCTGCGGGCTCGGCCGCGGTACTGCGGGAGTGGGCCGACCGGGCGACGGCCGCGCAGACGGGTTGACGTGTCGGTCGTGACCCTTCCGGGTGACCGCCGTTCGGACAGGTTGGTGTGCGGGTTGTGGCCCTCCCGGGCGACGGCCGTTCAGACAGGTTGGCGTGTCGCTCTTGACCTCCCGCGCCGCTGGCGTGCCGGGGTCGGCCTAAGATCGGCGCAACATTCCCGACGCCGAGGAGTCGTCCGTGATCACCGCGATCGTGTTGATCCAGGCCGAAGCGGACATCATCCCCGAGGCCGCGCAGAGCATCGCCGACATCGAGGGTGTCACCGCGGTCTACTCGTGTGCCGGCGACGTGGACCTGATCGCCATGGTGCGGGTGGCCGCCCACGAGGACCTGGCCGACCTGGTGCCGGGCAAGATCAGCAAGGTGGCCGGCGTGCTGAACACCGACACGCACATCGCGTTCCGGTCCTACTCCCGCTCCGACGCCGAAGCCACGTTCAGCATCGGCATGGAGAACTCGTCCGACTGAGCACCGGTCGCCATAGAGAGCACTAGTCGCTACAGAGAGCACTGCTCTCTGTAGCGACAGCGCTAGTCACACAACAGACCGGCGATCTCCGCCATCGCGGCCGGCTTGAGCGGGCCTGCCGCCAGCACACCCGCGTTGTCCTCCACCTGCGCCACCGTCCGACAACCCGGGATCGGCACTGTCGACCCGTGCCGGGCCAGGATCCAGCCCAACGCACCCTGTGCCAGCGTGCGGCCGTCGTCGGTGAGCACGTCCCGGATCGCGGCGACCCGGTTCAACCACGCCGGATCCGGCCTGCCGTCGGTGAAGTAGCGCATCCAGTCCGGCGAGTCGCCCCGCACGTCGTCCGGGCCCAGGGTGGTCTCGGCGCTGTACTTCCCGGACAGCAGGCCCATCGCCAGCGGTCCCCTGTTGATGCTCGCCAGGTCCTGCTCCGCGCACACGACCAGCATCTCCGGCGCGTCGTCCAGAACGTTCAGCTGGTGCTGGACAGCCGCACAGTGCTCGCCTGCCGCGAACGCCGCCGCCCTGGCCGGATCGTCGGTGCTCCAGCCGTAGGCGCGGATCTTGCCGGCGTCGACCAGCGACTCCAGCGTGCCGAGCAGGTCGTCCACCCAGTCCAGTGGCAGATCGCCGACGTGCAGTTGGTACAGGTCGATCCGATCGGTGCCCAGCCTGGCTAGCGAGCCGTCACACGCCGAGCGGACGTAGTCGGGCGACACGTCGGTGCCGGTCAGCTCGCGGGTGCCCGGGTCGAACGTGTTGCCGAACTTCGTGGCCACGACGATGTCGTCCCGGTGTCCGGCGAGTGCGCGGCCGAGCAGGCGTTCGCTGTGCCCGGTGCCGTAGACGTTCGCGGTGTCGAAGAACGTCACACCCAGTTCCAGTGCGCGGTGCACGGCGGCGATCGACTCGTCGTCGTCGACCGCACCCCAGCCGGCTGGTTTGCCGCCAGCCGTGAACGGGCCGCCGATCGCCCAGCAGCCGAACCCGACCGCACTGACCTCGATCCCGCTGCGCCCCAGCTTCCTGCGCCTCTGCTCGCTCATCGGGTCACAGCGTACGGCCGGGGTCACAGCGTACGGCCGGCGAACAACAGTTTCGCGATCTCGCTGTCGGTGGTCCGGCCATCGGTGTAGCCACCGTGCCCGTTGAGGCTGTTCATCACGGCGAGCGTGTAGCGCTGGCCGGGACCGACCCAGCCGACGGTGTTCATCACCTGGCCGGTGTCCTCCAGCGACCAGCCGTCCTTGTTGCCGGGCAGCGCGGCGGGCCCGGCACCCCACACGCCCCACTGCTGGTCCGGGTCGACGTGCATCAGTTGGTCGACGATGTAGTCCTTGGTGCTGGTCGGCAGTTTCGTCAGCACGTAGTTGACCAGCCGGTCCAGATCGTTCGGCGTGCACTTCTGGAAGCCCCAGTACGGGAAGTAGTGCGTGTAGCCGCGTTTCGGCGACAGCGACGTCAGCCCGTAGCGGGCGAAGTCGTTGTTGAACGTCATGTGGTCGGCACCCGCGTACTTGAACCACAGGCTGTCGGCGGCGTTGTCGTCGGAACTGTGCAGCATCCGCTGAATCAGGTCCCGGTCGCCGGACGTGAGCGAGATGGCGCCCGCCCTGTCCCGCAGGAACAGGTCCACGGTCATGGCCAGCTTGATGGTGGACGCGGTCCACACCATCGTGTTCGCATACTGGTTCCGCCAGACAGCACCGGTCTGCCGATCGCGCACCACGATACCGACCGTGCCCGGCCGGGTCGCCACATATGCCTGCACGGCGGCGAAACGGCGTTGGAAGTCACAGTCGAAACCCGAAGTCGGGTAAGGGCACGTCGCTGGATTCTCGGTGGTCGACGAAGTAACCGAGGTGGTGGACATTGGCGCGGTCGGTACCGACACGCTCGCGATCGCCCGCTGGCTCGGGACCGAGAAAAAGTCCCGCGCCACCGGTTTCTGCTGGCTGCCGCACGCGGAAACGAGCACACCGCACAGCACGGCGACAGCCAGAATCGAATACGCCGGCGACCGCCGCACACGAGTGCCCTGTCGAATCACCCGGGCAGGCTAGCCGACGCGCCCTGTCACCAGGCGTTGTCCCCCAGTGGACCGCCGGTCATGACGATTCAGTTGGCCTGGTGATAAGCCTCCAGGACTTCGGCCGAGATACGGCCACGCTCGGATACCTTCAGACCCCGTTTCCTGGCCCACTCACGGATCGCTTGATTCTGTTCCCGGTCGACCGCAGCGGAACGACTCCGAACGGCAGTGGCGGCCGAACGTCTGCGCGGACCGGAACCCCGCCGCGCATGAGTCACATAATCGCCCAGCAGATCGCGAATTTTCTCCGCGTTGACCGTGGAGAGGTCGATCTGATACGAGACGCCATCTAGTCCGAATTCGACGGTCTCCTCAGCGACCGAACCATCAAGGTCGTCGACGAGTTGGACCGTGACCTTCTGTGCCACGCACGTACCCTTTCGTCCGCAGATACCGACTATTCGCGAGAGAATACACGCGCACCACTATCCAACCAAGAACATCGCAAATTCATCTCACCGGTTCGTACTAACCTGGCGAGACGTGATCATGGACCGGAAAAGGAACTGGTCCCCCTCGCGTTTCACAGGAAAACGGATAGTCGCTGGTAGTCGGCCCAGCGGCGCCCGATCCGTACCCGTTCAGGCGATGGGTACGGCATGACCCGTAACTCGGACCCTTCGGTCCGCGGGATCGACGTCGACCAGCAGTTCACTCGGTCGTCCCATGTCGACGCCCTGACGCACGGACAGTTGGGTCGGCTTGCCAATACGCCCGAGATCCCGCAGGTAACCCCCGAATGCCGCGGCGGCGGCACCGGTAGCCGGATCCTCCACCACCCCGCCGACCGGAAACGGATCCCGCGCGTGGAACACGGTGTCGCTCTCCGGCCAGAACAGGTGCACAGTGGTCCATCCCGCACGTGTCATCAACGCGGCCAAACCGGTGAAGTCGTAGTGCACTTCGGCAAGTCGCCGCCGTGTGCGGACCGGCAGTATCAGGTGCGCCAGGCCGCCAAATCCGACCTGCGGCGGAAATTCGGGGTGCAGGTCATTCGATGACCAGCCCAACATGTCCAACGTGTCGGCGAGCTCGGTGTCGGCCACCGGAGTGGTCTTCGTGGCCACACTGGTCAGCGTGGCCGACGGCAGGCCGTGCCGCAGGCCCGTGGCCACCGGGGTCTCGCCCGCGTTCGTGTCGAACACCAGCGGGCCCGCTCCGATGCGCTGCGCGGTGGCGACTGCCGTGGCCACGGTGGCGTGGCCACAGAACGCCACCTCGGCCAGTGGGGCGAAGTACCTGATCCGGTATCGCCGGGCAATTTCGTCACCCTCCGTGATGAAGGCGGTCTCCGAGTAGCCGAGATCCGCCGCGATGGCCTGCATCTCGGCGTCCGTCAGGCCCTGTGCGTCGGGCACCACACCGGCTGGATTGCCGCCTGCCGGGTCCTTCGTGAACGCTGCGTACCTGAGGATGTCGGTCATGCCGCCAGCCTCCCAGACATGCGAAACGGCCGCGGTGGGTCCCACCGCGGCCGTTCGTCGTTGATGCCTCTCAGTCCACCGGAAGCTGCGGATGCCGCTCCGCCGGCTCGACTTCCGCAACACCGTCGCCATGCGCGTGCTGTTCGGCCCGAGCGGCATCCAGGGCGATCGTCTCGCCCCTCGGGTCCGGTGTGAACACGCTGCCCGGCACCGGATGCCCGGCCGCGCCCAGCTTGTTCATCTTCTTCGGTACCGGGGTGCCCTGGTACGGCAGCGGCTTGGCGTGCCCGTGGTCGTCCAGGCCACCGAGCGGCTGGTGCACCTCGATGAACTCACCGTGCGGCAACCGCTTGATGATGCCCGTCTCCACGCCGTGCGACAGCACCTCACGGTCGGCGTGCTGTAGCCCGATACAGATGCGGTACGCCACGAAGTAGGCCAGTGGCGGCAGCACCAGGAGCCCGATCCGGTCGAACCATGTCATCGCGTTCAGTGAGATGTCGAACTTGTCCGCGATGATGTCGTTGCCGCAGGCGATGGTGCCGACCACGAAGAACGTGACGCCCATCGCACCGAGGCTGGTCCGCACCGGCACGTCCCTCGGCCGCTGCAACAGGTTGTGGTGGGCGGTGTCCTTGGTCAACTTCCGTTCCAGGAACGGATACAACGCCAGCACGGTCACGATCGCGCCGACCGCCATGAGTGGGAAGAACGCGGCCGGAATCAGATATCGATGGCCGAAGTTGATCTCCCAGTCGGGCCACGACCGGAGCAGGCCGTCCGTCCACGCCATGTACCAGTCCGGCTGCGAACCGGCGGACACCTGCGCCGGGCTGTA
>DASUJK010000473.1:0-3699 GCA_036279295.1 Pseudonocardiaceae bacterium
GCCAAGCTCGACGTGTCCAGTCGGGTGGCACTCACCCGACTGACATTGACCCACGACGACAAGGCGGACTGATCCGTCAGTCGGTGGCCACGGCCGGCTCGGCCGGAGCGTCGCTGGCCGGTGCGGCTGAACCGAGCCCGAGGAACCGGGTCAACAGGGCACCGACCACCGCGATGCCGACCGCACACCACAGTGCCAGCGTGTAGCCGGAGACCAGTGCGTTGGGCCCGGTGTGCCCGGCTGCTGCGATCGCCCCCCGGGTCCGGTTGTCCGCAATGACGGCCAGGATCGCCAGACCGATGGCGCCGCCCGCCTGATAGGTGGTCGTGGCCAGGCCCGCGGCCGCACCCGCCATCTGACCGGTCGTGCCCATGGTGCACACGACGAACGACGACACGATCGACACGCCGAGCCCGAACGCCCACACCGTGGCCGGTACGACGAACGCGACGAAGATCGTCCGGGTGTCACTGATCCACACCGCCCACGCGGCCAGCGCCACAGCCTGGATCACCAGACCGGACATGAGTGCGTTGTGCGGGCCGAATCGCATGAGGCGGGGCGCCACCTGGGTGCCCAGCAGCATCGCCAGCGGCACCGGCAGGTACACGAGCGCCGCGTGCAGCGAGCCGTAGTCACGGACCTGCTGCAGGAACAGTGTGATGAAGAAGAACGTGGAGATCAGGATGGTGCCGACGAGCGCGAAGATCACGTTGCCCATCGCGATGTTCTGCTTGCCGAGCAAGATCGTCGGGATGAGCGGCGAGGACGATGTGATCTGCCGGACCACGAACACCACCAGCATTACGCCGGCCGCGGTGAACTCGGCGATGCTGGCCGCCGAACCCCAACCCTGCGCGCTGCCCCGCTCCATCGCCAGGACCAGCAGGAGCAGGCCTGCGGTGGCGGACACCGCCCCGACCACGTCCAGGCCGCCGCCACCCGTGGGCCGCGTCCTCGGCAGCAGCCTGCCGCTGCCGATCAGCACCACCACGACGACAGGCACGTTGATCAGGAAGATCCACTGCCAGGCCGCCGTGGTCAGCAGGCCACCCAGCACCAGTCCGACCGGCGCGGCCACGCCTGCCATCCCGCTGAACATGCCCAGCGCCTTGTTCCTGTCCTTGCCCTCCGGGAAGATGTCGGTGATCAGCGCCAGTGCCGTCGGCGTCACCAGTGCCGCACCCAGACCCTGCAGTAGCCTGCTCGTCACCAGCTCCCATGGCGCCTGGGCCGCGGCGCAGGCCAGCGAGAACACGCCGAACACGGCGACACCGGTGATGAACAGCCGTCGGCGCCCGACCAGGTCGGTGGCCCGGCCGGCCAGTAGCATGAAACCGGCGAAACCGAGCAGATAGGCGTCCACCACCCAGGAGATCGTGGTGGGGGAGAAGCCGAGACCGATGCGGATCGACGGCAGCGCGATGTTCACCACCGAGGCATCCATGACCGACATGAACTCGATCAGGGCCAGGACCCAGAACACCGACCACGGACCGCGGCCGACGGCGCCTTCCTCGACCATCCCGGTCTTGCCCGCTTCGGTATGGCTATTCATCGAACAACCCATTTCTGTCTGGACAGCACGAACCGCTCGTCCGACCCATGGACGCGGCTGACGTACCCATCGTCACCGCGTCGTGTCGTGCGGGGATCACGTGTTCTCGTGATTTCCCGGCATTCCCCGGTCCGCGAAACATCGCGTGATCACGGGATGCGACGGCGTGACCGGGCGACGGATAGTTGCGGCGAAGGTCAGCCGGACATGTCGAAGGGTCGAGGTGACGTATGGTCTCCTTCCAGCACACCATCCTGGTCAACGACCCGGACGTGCCCGCGCAGCCGACGCTTGACGCCACCACGCTGTGGGACATCCTCGTGCACAAGGCTGCCAACCCGGTCCCCTATGTCCCGTCGATCACCAGCGCGAGGGTGCTGGAGCGGGCGGACAACGAATTCGTCCGCGAGATCGTGTTGCGCGACACGGCGACGGTCCGTGAACAGGTGACGCTGATTCCTCGACGCCGCATCGTGTTCACCCAGTTGGACAACCTCGATCTCACGACGATCACCAATGAGATCGGCGAGGACGAGCAGGGTCGGGTCACCTTCACGTTCACGGCGACACTGTCCGCCGCCGGCATCGAGCGCAGCAGGCGGGAGAGCGGTTTCGTCGCCGAGAACGACCTGCTGTTCTACGACACTGCCAGGGCGACCGTGAATTCGGCACGACTGTACGCCGCGATACCGCCCGGCAATCGGGCATCGGAGAATGGAATGAAAGGCATCAGAGTGACTGGACGGGTTGTACATTTCGAATTGCCGGCCGACGATGTGGCGCGGGCGAGCAAGTTCTACACCGACGCATTCGGCTGGAATCTGACCCCGCTTCCCGGCCAGCGGTCCGCCCTCGCTGGCACCACCGCCACCGGGGAGAACGGTCAGCCGACCGACCCGGGCGCGATCAACGGCGGTATCGCCTCTCGCGGCGGCGCGATCACCAACCCGCTGGTCACCCTGGACGTGCCGGACATCGAGGCGGCGTTCACCAAGATCGAGGAACTGGGCGGCAAGCGGGTCCAGGAGCGGGTCGCCGTGGGCGACATGGGTTTTGTGGCCTACTTCGCCGACCCGGAGGGCAATGTCGTCGGTCTCTGGCAGAACGCAGGCTGACGTTCTCGTGCCTACGTCACGTATCTGGCCGTGAATGGACAGATCGTGGCCATGCTGTGAGCGCGACCCGTCTCGGAAAGAATGGGAACCAGGAAAGGTAACATCAGCGATCTGCCTGACGACTCAAGCGGTGGCGAGCCGCCGTGTCGGAGGGTGACGTGTGATGAGGGTGTTCGGTGGTCGGCAGTGGCCGCGGGTGGCATTGGATGATGTTGACCTGCTCGGTCGGTTGATCGACGAATACTTCGCATCATCGGGGAATGGCATCCGGCCGGTGATCGATCAACTGATCGAGTTGAGTCACACCCAGCCTTCCGATCCGGAGCGGCCGATCTGGGTGTGGTTGGCGGCGTGGAGCGCCGCCGCCGGTGAGATGAGCGAGCCACTCCTCGCGCTGAAGATCGCGGCGTTCACGCTGTCGTGGCGGGAGCGCTGCGACTCTTCTCGGCGGACAGCGCTGGTGCTGCACCGGTTGGACACGGACTCGACCGAGTTCCACGAGATTCGGACCTGTGCGATCGCCGCCGCCCAGGAGCTTCCTGGCGCGGCGATGTTCAGTGATGTGGACGAGCTGACCGTACCGCGGCTGGTCACGTATCTGTACGGCGACGATCTGTCGATGTCGGCTGAGGAGCGGATGTCGACGGCCATCGAGGACCAGCGGCTTGCCGGGCTCACCGCAGACCGACGCCTCCTGATGGAGCGTCGGTGCGGCAGTCAGTGGGCGACATTCATGGAAGAGTTGTTGGAGCCGGATGAGATGGTGCGTGCTGCGGCGCCCGTGTTCTCGTTCGAGATCCGGGTCTCGGCACTGGTGCTCACCGACCGGCGCATCGTTGTCGTCTTCCCGCCGAAATTCTTCGTCGGAAACGCCAGCTTCGTCGAAGTCCATCTGACGACGTGATGACGGTGCGGTACAACCGGGGTTCGAGTTTCGCCGCCGCTCGGGCCGGTAGCGGGCTCAGGGACACCATTCGTGCGGCGCGCCAGCTCATCATCGAGTCGCGGACCGGTGACTATTTTCTC
>DASUJK010000474.1:0-5683 GCA_036279295.1 Pseudonocardiaceae bacterium
CGAACGCCACGAAGAGTGTCGCCACCAACGCCACGCTGACCGTGAACTTCTCCGGACCGGTGAGCGCCTCGGCACCGGCACCGAAGCTCAGCCCGGCCGTCGCGGGCAGTTGGTCGACCCAGGGCTCGTCGATGACGTTCACCCCGGCGGCCGGCTGGATGCCGTGGGGCACGGAGACGGTCACCGTGCCGGCGAGCGCGGCGGTGACCAAGGCGGCTGCGGCCACGTTCCACGTGCAGGCCGGTAGCCAGACCCGGCTGGAGCAGATCCTTGCCGGGTTGCACTACCTGCCGTTCACGTTCGAGCCCGCCGCTCCGCTGCCCTCCCAGGTGAACACTGCCGCCGCGCCGACCAGCGATGCGGTGAGCGCGACGGCCCAGCCCGGCACGCTGAAGTGGTCGTGGTCCACGGTCCCGGCGACGCTGCGCGCGCTGTGGAAGCCGGGTCGCGCCAACGTGATGGACCAGGGCGCCGTGATGGCGTTCCAGTCCGACCACCACATGACGATGGACGGCATCGCGGGACCGCAGGTGTGGGCGGCGCTGCTCAAGGCGGCCAACGCGCACCAGGCCGACCCGCACCCGTACGACTACCTCGTGGCCAGCAAGTCCGTGCCGGAGACGTTGAAGGTGTACCGCGAGGGCCAGGTCATCTACTCCACCCTGTCGAACACGGGAGTGCCCGGCGCGGACACCCAGGCCGGCACGTTCCCGGTGTACGAGCGATTCGCGTCGACCACCATGTCCGGCACGAACGTCGACGGCAGCAAGTACGTGGACCACGGCATTCCGTGGGTCGCCTACTTCAACGGCGGCGACGCGGTGCACGGTTTCGTGCGGCCTTCCTACGGCCACCCGCAGAGCAATGGCTGCGTTGAGCTGCCGATTTCCAACGCGGAAAAGGTGTGGGCGATGGACCCGTACGGCACGTTGGTGACTGTCACCTGAGGCTGGCTGGTCCGGTTTCTGGTTGGGGGTTGGTCTGCCTTCGCTCCCTCGCCTTGAGTGTTCGATGTCGGGCGGTGGTGTCACCCGCCATCGGGCTTGACCGGGGCCTGACAGTCCTGCGTGCGTGAGGACAAAGGCTGATCATGGTCTGTGGGCCATCCGCTGACTGTCGACCGACACGGTCGCGGCGTTGTTGATCAGTTGTTGGACGAAGGTCTGCGACTCATGGGCCGACAGGGTGGCCGCGCGTAGGCGGAGGTACTTGCGGTAGGCCGCTGCGACCGTCTGCTCGACCTCGGTCGGTGCGTTCACGCTGCCGGAGCTGCGGTACAGCCACCGTGGCTCGGGTGTGTTCGAGAAGTCCAGCACCCGCCATCCGTGTTGGACGGAGCCGAGGAGCCTTGAGTGCGCCTTGGGCAGGACTCGCACGGTCACCGCGCACTGTGCGGTGACCTTCATCAGGTGTGCCCACTGCTGGGCCATCACCTCGGGTGGCGCGAGCGGTGCCCGGAGCGCGGTCTCGGTGATCACTATGTGCACCGGCAACAGCGGCGGGCCGGCCAGTCGGGCCTGACGCGAGGCCAGAGCCGTCAAGCCCGGTGGGATCGACTGTTCGAGCAGTGCACGGGTCCGTGTGCACTTGATCTGCCAGGCGAACACGCTGCGGGCGTGCGAGGTCCATACGGCTCGGGCGTAGTCGCTGGTGTGCAGCAACTCCGGGATGTGGGTGACGGCGACCTCACAGATCCGGGTGGTGCTGCATTCCCAGGCCAGTTGGTTCAGGTGCCAGGCGGCGAGGTCGGCGACTTGGCCCCGGTGTCGGGCCAGCCGGGCCATGAGCAGCACGTCCGGGTCCGGATGGCCGTACATCTGCGTCATCGCCTGGGCCAGGGGTGGCGGGATGGCGAACTGTCCGCTCTCCATCTGGTGCAGCATGTCGGCGGGCAGGTGCAAGTGCCGCGCGGCGGTGTCGTGGCTGAATCCCGCTGCTTCGCGCATCGCTTGTAGTCGCTGCCCCACGTGCTGGCGTGCGAGTAGCTGGTTGATGGAGATGGAGACCACTGTGCCTTTCTGCAGGCCAACCTTGGTAGGCCGCGCCACAAACAATTGGTAGCCGACGAGTTCGGCGAGTCATGAAGCCAGTGGCCGAAGGGCCATCTCGTGCAAATCGCGTTCCCTGTTGGGCTGTTCCCGTTGACATGCGTCGGCGCAGCGGACAACCAGTGCGCGCAACGCCTCGAACCACTGCCAATCGGCGGCGCCGAGCAACTGGACCGTCGACGCGGTATGTAGCGCTTTGGCGAATCCTCGGTAGTACACCGATAGGCTGGCTGTGTTGGTTTCGGTGGAGTGCCACGGCTCGAATCGCATGAAGTGTTCAACGATGTCACCTATGCCGGCGTCGGCTTTCCAGGGTGGAACGAGCCATCGGTCTCGCCGTGTCGGGTTTCGAATTCCGGCCGTCATACCATTCATCGGAATGGTGGCGTCCTCAGATCGCGTGATCACGCTCCCTCGGCCGGATCGGCATGCGCAGGGCGGACCTGCTCGTCATAGTGACCATGGTCGACACCAGTCACCGTCTGTGGCAGAATTGGCACTGCCGCATCCTCGGCCGCCCGGATCAGGCCGGAGAGCCGAATTCTGACATTAGCGGAAATCGTCATTAGCAGGGGAATCCCTGGAACACGCCTGCCCAACTCAACACCACATAGGACCGACTGGGAGACGCCGCACCGCTCCGCTAGCTCTGCCAACTTGGTGTCCTGCGCCTTACGAGCTTGTCGTATGAGATATCCTACTTCACGTAGAATCGCGTTCCTTGTAGCTTGATCGGTCATCGCACTCGACCAAGTATCGAGCACTACATCCGATCTTTGCTGAAAATAAGTCAACGGGCTCACGCTTCTTCCGGAATTCCAGATCGGGTACATGTCGGCGCGGTGGCCAGTGCCAGGCTCTGCGCCCGGGGGTCTTCCGCGCTGGTCATCGGGCCTCCACCTGCGCATCCCGTGCAGCTCGGCGGCGACGGTAGGCGGGAGTCAGCCGCCATGCCGAGGCGAGCACGACCACGGCGATGAACAGCCACCACGCTGCCAGTTCGACCCCGTGCGCGTGGCCCGTGAGCACACCAGCGGCGCTTGCCATGTTGGCGGGTATCGCCGACGCCTGATCCACGGGATCATCCCTCCGGGCTGCCTCGCTGATCCGGTTGTGATCAACAGGACCAGCATCGCCGCAGATCAGATGTCATCGCGTGTCATCTGGGTGTCATCGCGTGCCTTCTTGGCAACAGCGAAGGGCTGAGACCAACTCGATACCCGGATGGGTGTCCGGCGTTCTACTCCAGGCGCGAGCGCAGTGGGATGTGCTTCACCGATAGCCCGCTGTGCCTCGGGGTGGGTTCCCGTGCAGACACAGCAACAGCGCGGTGATTGTCGATGAGAAGAAGATCTCTCGCTTGGCGATCAGCTCAGGTACATCGGTGAGCGGTATCCACTCAATCCGGGCGGCCTCGAAGCCGTCCCGTGGTTCGCCTGTCTGTGTTCGCGTGGCGGTGTCGGCCGCGTAGATGTGGTGGGCGGCGTCCATGATGCCGGAGGATGGCTGCACGATGGCCAGTTGGCGGAGCGGGCCTGGACACCAGCCGGTTTCCTGGCATCTCCCAGCCCCACAGCCCAGTGATGAAGCGATGCCGCCAGATCAGCAGTGCTCGACCCTGGTCATCGAGGCAGACCGCGCCAGCGGATGCGGGCATGCGGAACAGTCGGTGGTCGAGGTGGCGCCCGTCCGGCAGTTCGACATCGGCAGAGCGGACCTCCAGCCACTGGTCGGCATAGAGCGACCGTTCGGAGTGCACCACCCATTTCATGACGGTGACGCTACCGGGGCCGACCCAGGAAGTGCCTGCGCCTGGTCGGCAAGATCATCCCAGGGAGTGGCATGCGGGAATACGTGGGCTCCCATGGCGATGGTGTCCGTGACACGACGGATGGTGCGAGGTGAGCGGTCCGCTGGTGAGCGCCAGCGGACCGGCTGTGGGGAGGGCGGCACGGTCGGGCTCCCCGGCGAGCAGGCTGGTTACGGCAACACCGTCCGTGTTGAGGATCTTGCTGCGCAAGAACGCGGCCGAGCGCCCATTCGTAGCCGCGAACACAAGTCAGGGTGTCTATGCGGATCGAGATCATCTAGCCGTATCGTTGAGGGTCCGGCGTTCAACCGTCGACACGAGGCGAACATCTGACCCGGATCGGCTGAGATCAAGCAGTTCCAAACGCAAAATATCGGACATCGATCTAATTCCTGCGTCTATCAAGCCGCTCTTGCCGGCGCCGAGCAGGGCAGGGGCGATGTAGTTAATTACACGATCGACCAAACCGAGACCGATGAAGCTTCCGGCCAGGGTGGGACCGCCTTCCAGAAAGATCGAATTGATCCCTCGTGTATGCAATTCCGAAAGTAGGTATTGCAAGTCCAAACCCCGACTGGCGCGCGGGATTCTTACGACCGTAGCCACATCTTCCAGGTGTGATGAATCTGCACTCTCCGCTACGGCGATTATGGTCGGCGCGGACGAATCACATACCTTCGCATTTCGTTGGGTCCGAGCGTTTGTGTCGACAATGACTCGATACGGTTGCTTGTCGGGGTTTCCTACAATCGAGAGGTCCAATCGCGGATCGTCATTTCCTCGAACGGCAAGATTAGGATTATCCGCCTGCTGCGTGCCTGACCCTACAACTGTCGCATGACAGCCGGACCTCAGTAAATGAACTTCGGCACGGCTTTCCGGCCCGGTAATCCATTGACTGGTACCATCTTCTGCGGCTATCCGGCCGTCGAGGGTAGCCGCGAATTTGTAAACAACATAAGGGCGCGACATGGTGGAGTTAACTTCCTCCCATTCATCGCGACCCACGAGGTAATCAACGGACGGTTGACTGTTCATGATGGCGACTACTGCCTTTCTGGCTACCGGGTCGTCATTTCCCGCAATTCCTGGACGTCTTTAGTGTTTGGCATGGCGTCCAACACGATGTCAACAAGCCTCATGATGCGGCGAGAGTGAGTTTCCCGCTCTATCCGCATTGCGCTGGTCACCGACGATAGCGCACGATCGATGTGTCCGGCCGAGACGGCGATTTGCGCTTGCCTTGCAAATTGCAGGCCGTGTTCTCGGCGGTATTCCGATGGCCACGACACTAGGGCGTCAGTGTAGGCATCGAGCGCTTCCTCGTAGCGGCCGAGTGTAGCGAGTATTAGTCCACGCTGTGCCATCAGATATGGTGTTGAACAGTAGTCGGCCAGATGAAAGGGGTCGTCTTCCGTCTCGCGTGTGTCGGTGATGATTCGACAGGCATGGTCCCAACTATCGAGCGCCTTGCCCTCGTTCCGATCTAGTGCGTAGCCGAAGGCCCTTTGCTGGGCAGTGGCGGCGAGTACCCTGCCCGTCACCCGCCCACTCGGACCTCGCCGCATTGCTGCCGCAGCAAGGGGTTCGACCATGCCACGGTCACCGGAAAGTTGTGCTTGTTGACTCATTCTCATGAGGATATATGCGGATAGATTCTCATTTCCTGACGCCTCAGCGAATTGCAGCGCTTGTTCGGAGCGCCGGCGGCCCTCGGCCGTATCGCCCAAGTCGTCTGCTAGCCAGCCATGAAATTCGCTGAACATGGCGGCGACTTCGAGCAGCCGGAGTCTAGTTTCGGCACGGGAGCGTCCGATAAGCTTCA
>DASUJK010000475.1:0-2987 GCA_036279295.1 Pseudonocardiaceae bacterium
GAATAGCCCGGGTCTGTCAGATCAACGGTGTAAGCGGCGGTTGGGTCTGTCAGATCAACGGTGTAAGCGGCGGTTCTCATTTCAGTGGTTCTCTGCTTTCGGCATCCGGTCGCCGAAGGTGATCGCGAACGCGTTGAGCGCTGGCTTCCAGCGCATGGTCCATCTTTGCTGGCCGGTGCCCTTGGGGTCCAGCGAACGGGTCACCAGGTAGAGACACTTCAGCGCGGCCTGCTCGGTCGGGAAGTGCCCACGCACGGTCACCGCCCTGCGATAGCGGGCGTTCAAGGACTCGATCGCGTTCGTCGAGCACAAGACGGTGCGGATCTCGATGTCGTAGTCCAGGAACGGCACGAACTGTTCCCAGGCGTTGCGCCACAACTGCCCGATCGCAGGGTAGGGCTTGCCCCACTTCTCCTCGAACTCCTCGAACGCCGCCCAGGCAGCCTCACGGGACGGGGCCTTGTAGATCGGTTTGAGGTCGGCGGCGATCTGGCCCCAGTACTTCTTCGAGGCGTACTTGAATGTGTTCCTGATCAGGTGAATGACACACGTCTGCACGACCGCTTCGGGGAACACCGCACCGACCGAGTCCGGCAGCCCCTTCAGACCGTCGCAGACGACGAAGAACACATCGGTGACGCCGCGGTTCTTCAGCTCGCTCAGCACCTGCAGCCAGAACTTCGCCGACTCCCCACCGCCGGTGCCGGCCCACAACCCGAGCACGTCCTTGTGGCCTGCCAGGTCCACCCCGATCGCGGCATAGAACGGCCGATTGGCAACCTGCCCGTCGCGGACCTTGACGTAGATGGCGTCGATGAACACCGCGGCGTAGACCTTCTCCAACGGCCTAGCCATCCACTCGGTCATCTCCGCGATCACCCGGTCAGTGATCTTGGAGATGGTGTCCTTGGACAGCGATGCGCCGTAGATCTCCTCGAAGTGCGCCGAGACCTCGCCGGTAGTCAGGCCCTTGGCGACCAGCGACAACACGATCGTGTCGACCCCTCCGAGCCGTCGCTGCCGCTTCTTGACGATCACCGGGTCGAAGGAGCCGTCCCGATCCCGCGGCACCTCGATCTCGACCGGGCCGACCGACTCGGTCAACACCGTCTTGGTCCGGACCCCGTTGCGCGAGTTCCCGCTCCCACGCCCGGACGGATGGTGCTTGTCGTAGCCGAGGTGCTCGGTCATCTCCTCATCAAGCGCCGTCTCGAACACCGTCTTAGTCAGCGCCTTGAGCATCCCGCCCGGGCCGGTCATCGCCACCCCCCGGGCCCGGGCCGAGCGCACCAGCTCCCTGGCGATCGCCAGCTCCTCCGCCGACGGCTCAGCCACCTCGACGACGACATCGGCCAGGCCGTCGTCGGGCTCAACAGCACTCCTCACGCCAGCAACCGCAGCCTCGGCCAGCGACATGGTCTCGATCAGGTCCTCAGTCTTCGATGGGCTCACGCCCGCCAGTGTTTCGGTCATCAGTGACTCCTCCTCGCCAACCAGCCGGTCGGCGTGTCGAGCCACTTACACCGTTCTCCTGACAGTCCCAATAGCCCCGGGTTTGATGGCTCTTCCTACTTGAGGTGGGGGTGGGTCAGTCCGCCGCCGATGAGCAGCATGCGTAGTCGGTAGTTGCTGCGGTTGCGGAAGCCGCGTGCGATGCGTCGGTGGAGTTCGATGAGTCCGTTGATGGCTTCGGTGCCGCCGTTGGATGCGCGTCCGGTGTCGAAGTAGGCCAGGAACGCGGCGCGCCACTGTTTGAGGGTCTTGCCGAGTCGTCGTATCTCGGGGATCGGGCAGGTCGGCAGGCTCGCGAGGATCTTCTCGGCGATGCGTCGTCCCTCGGTGGTGCCGGCGGCGTGGTAGGCCGATCGCAGGTGTTGGGCGCACTGCCAGGCGATGTGGACCTCGTCGTGTCGTTCGTCGGCGCTGATCGCCTTGGCCAGTCGGGTGCGTTGCCGGTCGGTGAGGTTCTCCACACCGCAGCGCAGGATGGTGCGGATCCCGTATAGCGGGTCGTTCTTGCGGCCACGATGTCCGTGGATCTGCTGCTGGACGCGACGGCGGACCTCGTCGACGGCTTGGGTGCCGAGCTTGACGACGTGGAAGGCGTCGAGGACCGCGACGGCGTCTTGCAGCTTGTCGTCGATGGCGTTCTTGTAGCCGTGGAACGGGTCCAGGGTCGCGACCTGGACGCCGTCACGGAACGGCTGACCGCGCTCGTGCAGCCAGTCGGCGTAGGCCTTGCCGGAACGGCCGGGCACCAGGTCCAGCAGCCGGGCCCTCGGCTTGCCTGCGGCGTCCGGGGTCAGGTCGACCATCCCGGTCAGCTGTTTCGGGCCACGCCCACCGTCGGCGATCGGCTTCTCCGAGACGTGATGCCAGACGTGCTCGTCGACCCCGAGGCGGGCCACGCCGGCGAACCGGGTCTCGTCGTCGGCCAACTGCTTCAGCAGCGGCTCGATCGAGGACCATACCGTGTTCCAGGTGGTGCCGAGCTGGCGGCAGACTCCGAGCACGCTGGCGTGCTCGCGGCGGATCTGGTTGAGCGCCCACCAGCAAGCGCGGACCGTCAACAGCGCCCGCGGCGCGGCCACCCGCTCGTTCTGTTCGGTGAACACCTTCCTCGGACACAACGGCTCCTCGCAGCGCCAGGTCCGCTTGCGCCACACCAGCCGGACCGGCCGACCGAAACACGGCGCATCGATCAACGTCACCTCCCGACGGCCGTGGCTCGAGGCGATCACCCCGCACGAACGGCAGCCCATCGGTCCCGGCGGCGACTCCACCCGCACCGTCAACGCAGCGCCGTCGTCGTCGCGCTCGACCGCGATCACGTGCAGCCCGTCAAGGCCGACGAGCAGGTCGCAACCAGAGCAGTAAGGCAAGTCATGATCGCAGCGTGCAGCAGCGCACGTCGTAGGCTCAGACACCAGTCGAGGCCTTCCAGTCGGTCTGCTTGGTCGCAACCAACTCTGAAGGCCTCGACACCT